>JACRPB010000238.1 GCA_016214175.1 Rhodocyclales bacterium | reverse complement strand
GGTAGGGCGACAGCGGTCTGCCCGCGCCATTGACGTCGAGGCCGACGATCAGTTTGAGGATGGCGATGGCATCCTGGAGCTCGATCGCTGCGGCTGCGCTCGCATCTACGTCGAGTTGCGGCGCCAGGGTCAGCGTCGTCCCGCCGATGCCGCCGATGGAGGCGCTGCCGTCGCTGTCGGTGCTGTCGTTCGGCGTGACGGCGACATTGCCCAACAGGGCGTGGCTTTTCCACGCATAGGCTTGGACGCCGGCGCTACGCCCCGGCGAGAACTGAAAACTGGCGACGGTCGGCGCCTGCACGTTCGCTGCCAGTTCGATCAGCGTGCCGTCGAAGTCGACGCCGTTGCCGGTGCCCTTGACGTAAAGATATTCGCTGGCGCCGTTCGAGAATCCGACGATGGCGTCGACCACGCCGGCATCGGCGCGGATGGCGTCGACGGTCGCCGCCACCGAGGTGCCGTAGGCATAGTTGCCGGCCCGCAGCGAAATCCCTCCCATACCGACGAAATCGATCTTGTCGGTGCCAGTGAAGTCGGCGATGCGGTCCGTCGCCGCCAGGGTCGAATTTGTCTTGGCGACGTAGCGGAAGATATCGTCGCCCACGCCTCCGGCCAAGATGTCGCCGCCCGCTCCGCCATCCAGCAAGTCATTCCCGGCGCCGCCGGATAGGGTATCGACGCCGGCGCCTCCCTCCATGGTGTCGCCGGCATCGTTGGCAACCAGCCGGTTTGCCAAAACGTTGCCGTAGCCCGCAAGCGGCAGTACACCCGTCAACGTCAGGTATTCGACATTTGCCGGCAGCCTGTAGGAAACGCTGGCGCGAACTTCGTCGGTGCCTTCGTTCGTCTGTTCGACGACCAACTCGGGGATCGCCGCGCCGACGGATTTGTAGTTGAGTATGCCGGACAGGGTCGAATTGATCTCGAACCGCAGCGCCAGTTCTCGAAGTACAGGCGCATCCCCGCCATAGTCGATGCTCATTGCATCGATCGTGAAAGCGCCGACTAACGATTCAAGGCCGCGCCCGTCATAGCCGAAATCGATACCGGCAGGCGAAGCCCCAGGCGATGCAAGTCGGAGAAGGTGAGAACAGCTTCCCACCGCCAAATTCGCTCCTGCGTCTCCGTCCGATCCGATCGCCAAATCGAACGGCACTGCCGTGGCAGGGCTGTCGAAGCGGATGTAATCGATAAGTCCGTCTCCGGTCCGATCCATAAGCACGACGGAAGGTAACGGCGCAAGCGATATGGACGACACTGCGCCGTCAAGATACCAGTTGCCCGGTAAACCGACCAACTGGAGGCTGTTGGGTCGTCCAGCAGCCGTATCGGCAACCATATAGACGTCGTCGCCCGCACCGCCCGCCATCGAGTCCATGCCGCCGCCGCCGTCCAAGGTGTCGTTACCGCCGCCACCGACCAGAGTGTTGGCGGCGTTGTTGCCTGTCAGGCCATTGTTCTCGCCGTTGCCGGTTCCGGCAATATCTCCTTCGCCAGATAAGCTCAAGTTCTCGACGTTATCCGGCAGGGAAAACGCAATCGAAGCGACGACGGTATCCGTACCCTCGTCGGCATATTCGACCACCGCGTCGCTGCCGACGTCCACGATATAGGTATCGTCGCCGGCGCCACCGGTCATGCTGTCGTCGCCCCCTCCGCCGTCCAGCCGGTTTGCCGCAGCGTTACCGATCAGTTTGTCGATGCCGTTACCGCCAATGGCATTCTCGATGAACGTTTCGTACGAAATGGCGACAACCCGATTGGCACTCTCAGAATAGTGCCCTTGCCGCAAATCCAGAGTGGCGCTGTATCCGGTCGCGTAACCACCACCCGCGTCGAGCGTATCGATGCCGCCAGCATCCCAAATTGTCCTCGGCGAGCGGTCGGAAAAGTCATACGTGTCGTCACCGACGTGGTAAGCGACGTTCGCGCCGTAGATTGCCTGGATTGCAAGGACGTCGAGCACCATCGGAGTCGTCGGGTAGTCGCCGGTATTGGAATCGCCGCCGACTGCGCCGAAGATGTCACCGTAGCTCATGACCGTATTGCGGCTCGCGTCGAGATCGGCGATGCCTCCGTCGGCGAAGGTCGGCCGGCCGTTGCCGCCGTCGTCGAAGGGATGTTTGAGGCCGATGGCATGGCCGATCTCGTGCAGGATGGACCAGAAGCCGATGCCTCCGGCGTCGAGATAGCTATAGATCCAGTGGTAGTTGTCGAAGGCGATATCGCCTTCGGGCGAGCCGACCGTGGCGCGGGTCTCCCCCGCCGCCGCGATCAGTGCGTCGGCGAAAGCTGGGCTGGGGAAAATGCCAAATCCAACGATTTCCTTGCCCGAAGCCGGGTCGCGCATTTCATTGCCGGTAAGCATGATGGCGATGTCCGCGTGGCTCTGGCTGTAAACCGTTCCGCTGTCGTACTCGACGAACACGATGTCGGCGATGTCCGACCATCTCGTCAGTGCGCCCCTAACGGCATCCCTCAAGCCGGCGCCCCACGCTCCGCCATTGGGATTGTCGTTGAGGCTCAGGGAATAGGTGATGATGTGCGGAATATCGCCGAAGCGCCAGGCACTGCCCTGCACCAGGCCATCTATCGCCGGATTGCCGGAAAGCGCCACCGCATTGTCGGTCGGAGTCGCCACGGATTTCGTCACGACGGGTTCGGGCGGAGGCGGGGGCGCCGCCGTCTCGACTCGAACTCCGGCGCTCACCACCATTTCGGGATAGCCCGCTCGATCGTCGTACTTGGCGACTACCCGGATCTGCTGACCAAGCAGTTGCTCGTATAGGAGCAAGTTGGGGCCGTCCGAACGGGCGTCGTGGTCGACGGCCGTCCAGTTGAGTCCGTCCTCCGACTTCTGCCACGCATAGGAGATTGGGCAAACTCCATCGACATCGGAAATGTCGTTAGTGGCTCTCAGTATTTGTCCGACATAGGGATTCCCGAGAAGAGAAACCGAGCCGGCAGGAGAGTGGTTGGCAGAAAATGCCGCCGTCAGGGTGTACTCGTCAACGCCAGCGACACGCACATAATATGTGCCGGCATCGGGCAAGACGGCAGACACCATACGCGAATTCCGGAAGTCGCCGAAGGTGGTGAGCAAACCGCCGTCTCCACTTTCGACCTGAACCTGGTATTGCGCCAGCATGTATCTGTCGGGATCAAGTTCCAGCGTCAATATGCCACGCTGTCCTACCGTCACGCTGAAATAATCGACATCGGCATAGAGGGAGCCGCAACGTCCATTGATGGACTCGCCCAATGCTAGCGTGTCGGCTGTCGCGCGGCTATCGTTGCCCTCCGACTCGTATCCGGCGGAGGTCCCAGCGGCAAAACTTGCGCTGAGGCTATAGCGCTCTTCCCCTGGAAAGAAGCTGGATCGGTTCTCGACAATCACGTAATAGCTACCGGCTGCACCAACACCTACCGATCCGGACTGCGACATATACGCCAGTTGCGTACCCGCATCATCCTGCACGCGGACGACCCAGCTACTGCAGGCAACCGTGAGCACCCCCTCTGCGGGAACGGTTATGGCAAAAAAATCGATATCCGCTGCACTGCTGAGTTGCCCGTCCAATGCCACGCCGAGCGTAAGCGTGTCTGCCTCATCCCGCGTGTCGTTCGACTCCGTTTCATGAGTCTCGAGCCCTCCCGGCGCAAAGCTCGCTCCCAGACGGTATTGCGAGACAAGCACCGGAAAGTAGCCGCCCTCGATGCCGATGTAGTAGGTTCCCGCGACATCTAGTCCGACATCGATGCCCAGCTTGGCAAAGGATCTCTTGCTCGCAGCCATAAGCCGGCCACCGACATCCAATACGCGCAGGCTAAATGGCTCAACCATGAAGTCGGGATCCAGCACCAAGCGCAACACTCCGCCCTCGCCGACCGACACGGCGAAGTAGTCGACATCGCTGTCGCTACCGATCGAGCCACCCATCGATTCGCCGAGGACTATTTCGTCGGCGGATTGCAGCGTGTCGTTCGATTCGCTTTCGAACCCGAGGTGGCCCGCCGCGAATGTGGCGGAAAAACTGTAGGGCTCTGCGTGTCGATAGCCCGCGGCACGGATATAGTAAGTTCCGGCCGCCGGTAGGTAGATCTGCCGCGGTGATGACGAGAAGTCATAGTTGGGCATGACCACGCCATCCGCGTCTACGACTGCCAGCGATGCGAATCCGTTCTTCCACCCCAATTGAAGCGAGCCGCTGCCGGGCACCGACACTGCGTAATAATCCACATCCAACTCGGAAGCGATCTGGCCGGTCACGACAGAGCCAAGTTCCAATGCATCGGCGCTTTCGCGGCTGTCATTGGTGTCCAATGCGTAGCCGGCGCAGCTACCGGCGGTAAAGGCAAGCCCGATGCTGTAGGCCTGCTCATAACCGTCGATTTTGACGTAGTAGGTGCCTGGGTCAGACACGCCAACCCGATACGTCCGAAGGTGTTGCCAGCCCGTAGACGACATTAGCGTGGCGCCAGCAGCATTCAGGATCGAAATCGAGCGATACGTGTTGTCCTGTGAGTATTGTGTGTCGACGGTCAGTTCCAGGCCGCCCCCTGCCGCCACCGAAACAGCGTAGCAATCGACATCGCCAAAGAACAGGGTTGCATTGAGAGTGCCGCCCACGGCAAGTGACGTCGCCGCGGCAGGATCGCCATTGGGCTCGACCTCGAAATTCGCGGAATCGGCCGCTGCCGCATTCACTGAGAAACTGTATTGACCGCTATTGTTTTCGTCGTTGGGCGAAACTGAACTACTGATCCCGACCCGGTAGGTTCCAGCCTTGAGCCCGCCAATTTGAATCAATCTAGACGCGCCGGTCAGCGCCGCGGTTCTGCCGAGTAGCAAGTCGGCGCTGTCGTAAATTGCCGCCCTGAATAGCACGGTGGGGCCGGCCGGTGCGGTCAACGAGAACGAAACGTTCCCGAATTCGGTCAGTGCGAAAGTGTAGTAATCGACGTCGTTGAGCGACGCCAAGTTGCCGAAGACCGTTGTCGCCAGCGCAATGCCATTCGCCTGCTCCTTGGCATCATTGGATTCCACTTCGTAAGTGGGCATGGTCTCGCGTCCCGACCTTCCGTGATTCGACCGACTACTGGGTTGCCTTCCCTGCGCTGGAGGCCTGTATCGACGTGCTGAAACCGCCTGTCGAAAATTCGCGAAATGTTAGACGGATAGACCGCCTCAGTCCATCCGACCAAAGCAATAGCCCATGTCCGCTGCCGTCCTGGACTGGCGCCAGGGAAGCGCCGGATACCAGGACCGGGCGACAAAACGTCAGGTCTGGTAGATGCCCCACTGGCCAAGGTTCAACTCGGCATGGCTCGTTACCAGCGCCTGAAAATGCGCGACGTCCAAGCTCGGACTCCCCGCCGGCGCCGCCCAACTGCCGTCGACGTCGCCGCGCAGGATGCCGACGAGGCCAGCGCCGGTCGCGTCGGCGACGCTCGCCGTCAGCGACGAGGCGACGCTACCCGGACTGAGGCTGGTCCGCGCCGCCATCGTCGTATCGACCTCGTCGACGAACAGCCAGGCCGGCGTCGGCGCGGTGAGGCCGACGACGTGTTTCAATACGCCGATGGCATCGGTGAGATTGACGCCGCCGCTGCCGTCGAAGTCGGCGGCGAGGGCCTGGTAGGGCGAAAGCGATTTTCCGGCGCCGTTGACGTCGAGGCCGACGATCATTTTCAGAATGGCGATGGCGTCCTGGAGATTTACGGCGCTGGCCGCTGTGGCGTCGGCGGCCAGCGCGGGCGCCAGGGCCAGCGTGCCGGTAGCGCCGACGAAACCGGCGCGGCCGTCGCTGCCGGTGGTGTGGCTGCCGTCGAGGCTGACGCCGGCGAGCACGGCGTGCGACTTCCAGTGGTAGGTCTGCACCGCCGGCGTGCCGGCGGGGATCGTCGTGCCGCTATCTACCGTGGTCGAGGCGAGGAAGGGATTGGCGACGCGGAACACCTGCTCGTCATGGGCCGTGTGCGTCGGATCGTAGTAGCCGACGAAGGCGATGTAGCTGCCGTCGTTCGAGATCACGCCCCAATCGCCGTGAGCCAGCATGTCGGCGGAGAAATCGGTCGCCGATTTGAGTTCGCCGGTCTGCATGTCCTTGACGAAGACGTCGCCGGCTAGGCTCAGCAGCGAACCGCTCGGCGGCAGCAGGTCTTCGGCCTGGCTGTTGAAGACGACGTAGCGGCCGTCGTCGGACATGGAGGGAAACCAGCAGGCCTGCGCGGATTCGGTGCCGTCGGCGCCCACGGACACGCGTTGCGTGACGCCGGTTTGCAGATCGGCGCGATAGACGTCGATGGCGTTGTTGCGATCGCCGGCGTCCAGCGCCAAGGCAGTAGCGAACGCGACGTAGCGCCCGTCGGCGGAAACGTCGACGGGATTCGCCGCAATGTCGGCGGCGACCCGGACCAACGCACCGGTCTGCAAGTCCTTGCGATAGAGGTCGGACACGTCGGTGATGCTGTTCGCCGTGTTGGCGAACACCGCGTACCTGCCGTCGGCGGACAGCATGCCGCGGTCGCTGGCGCCTTCGAGAACGTTGCCGGCCGCGTCGGTGGACACCGCCGTCACCGCGCCGCCGGCGACGTCCTTGACGTAGACGACCGGGAACCAGGTGGCGCCGGCATTCGTCAGGGCCTGCACGCTGCTGAAGATGATCCTGCTGCCGTCGGCGGAAATTTCCGGATCGGCGCTGGCGGCGATGCCGATCTGGTAGTCGACGCTCGGCGCCTGGTAATTCTTCGATAGACCGTTGGCATTGGACGAGACGAGCGAGATCGCGCCCGTCTGCATGTCCTTGCGGTAGATGTCGAGGTTGTGATTGACGTCGCCCGAGCTGATGTCGTAGCCGAAGTAGGTGACGTCGACCAGGTCGTTGGCATAAGTGGCGAAGGCCACGTAGCGGCCGTCGTCGGAAATCGAAAAATCCGTGGCGTAACCGTTGACCGAGGCCGCCTGCGTGCGCGGGAAAACCATTTCACGCGTCGCAGCAACTTCGGTGTAGGTGAAGAAATAGCTGCTGCGCTCGCCGCCGGCCGCGGTGACGACGAACTTGATTTCGCCGGTCGCCATGTCCTTGAGGTAGGTGTCGACGCTTTGCGCGCCGTCGCCGGCGACGAGATTGTCGGCGGCATTGTCGAAGACGACGTAGCGGCCGTTTTTCGACATCGCCAGCACTTCCGTCGCGCCCATGGCGACGGTGACGGCGTTGTCGGCGCTGCAGTTGCCGGCGGTGCCGGTGCCGCTGGCGCTGACCAGGAGCGGCACGGACTCGGCAACGGGTTCGCTGGGCGGCGACGGCGGCGTACTGCCGCCGGCAATCACGGTGGCGGCGGCGACGTCCTGGTCGGCGAAGGAGAAGGTCTCGACGTTGCTGACGGTATCGGTGCCGCCGCCGGCGGTGCTGACGGTGAACGAACTCGTGCCCGCCGCATAGACGATGGTCGCCGCCGCAAAATTGCCGGCGAAGATGGCGACGTCGGTGCCCGCGCCGCCGTCGATGACGTCGTCGCCGGCGTTGCCGGTGATGGAATCGTTGCCGTCGTAGCCGCGCAGATTGTCGACCTCGGGGCTGCCGACGAGGCTGTCGTGACCGGCGAGGATGTAGGCGTTGGTGGCCTGGGTATCGCCGGCGGTGGCGGCGAAGTTCTGGACTTGCGCGGCTCTGGCGGCGAGGCCGGTGACCGTGTAGGTCAGGATGTCGTACTGGTAGTAGCTGCTCGCCGTTACGGTGCCGGAGACATTCGAGTCGGCGTCATACGAGAAGCTGCCGGTGAAGGTCTGCCTGAGAAAACTATTCTGGATGGTGACATTCGAGCCGGTCGTGTTGGTAGTGTCCCAGTTCCAGTCCTGATCGGACGAAAAGTCGAAGCCGTGCAGTAACGTCAAATTTGCCATGCGGAGACGTAGCGGGAGTTGCCGAGAGGGTTGAAGGCGCCGAACTCATGCGTAGATGCCGAACTGGCTGAGGCTGAGGCCGGTATGCGTCGCCACCAGATCCTGAAAATGTGCGGCGTCCAGGGTCTGGCTGCCGGCGGGTGCCGCCCAACTGGCGTCGACGTCGCCGCGCAGGATGGCGACGAGGCCGACGCTGGTATCCGACGTAACGTCGGCCGCCACCGGGGGCAGCGCCTTGTCGGTCAGGCCAGCCGCCATCGCCGGAATGTTGGGGTTTGCTTCGTCCGCGAATACCCAGGCGGGATTGGGTGCGGTGAGTCCGACGACGTGCTTCAATACGCCGATGGCATCGGTGAGATTCACGCTACCGCTGGCATCGAAGTCGGCGGCGAGAGCCTGGTAGGGCGAAAGCGGCTTGCCGGCACCATTGACGTCGAGGCCGACGATCATTTTCAGGATGGCGATGGCGTCCTGGAGATTCACCGCACTGGTCGTCGCGGCGTCCGCGGTCAGCGTCGGCGTCATGCTCAGCGTGTTGCCGGTGACGCCGCTGTAGTTGACGCCACCGTTGCTGCCGGTGCTGTGCCCGGCATCGAGGGCGACGCCGGCCAGCAGGCTGTGGCTTTTCCAGGCGTAGGCCTGAACGCCGACGGTCTTGCCGGTGCCGCTGACGTCGGCGACGGCGGCCGTGGCGGCGCTGGTGGCGCTTTCGATGATGCCGAGGCCGTCGGTGTAGGAGGCGAGGACGCGGATCTGCTTGCCGACCAGACTCTGCGTCAGGAGCAGGCTGGCGCCGGTGGCGCCGGCGACGTCGCTGCCGTCGGCCTGCCATTGATAGCTGAGGGTACCGAGGCCGTCGGCGTCGGCGAGGCTGCTCGACGCCGTCAGGGTCTGGTCGCGCGTCGCGGTGCCGACGATGCCGATGCTGCCGGTCGGGGCCGCGTCCGCCGCCAGGGCGAGGGTCTGGCCGGTGAATTGCAGCGTCTCGACGTTGGCCAGGGCGTCGGTACCCTCGTCGCCCCCCGCCGTCACGTTGTCGGTGACGGCATAGCCGCCGGCCGCGCGCCGTACCGCGTAGTCGGCGCGGGCGCCGGCGTAGGTCACCGTATCGCTGCCGGCACCGCCGTCGAGGGTGTCGTTGCCGAGCCCGCCGGTCAGGGTGTCGACGCCGTTGCCGCCTTCGATCAGATTGGCCGCGCCGTTGCCGGTAATGGCGTCGGCGGCGCTGCCGCCGCGCACGGTTTCGATGACGACGTTGTCGGCAATGGCGAGGTTGTTGCTGCCGTTGTAGAGATTGCCGGCGACGCTGCTACCCCACCAACCGGTAATGTCGGCCAG
The DNA here is from genome assembly GCA_016214175.1 of Rhodocyclales bacterium. Taxonomy (GTDB): domain Bacteria; phylum Pseudomonadota; class Gammaproteobacteria; order Burkholderiales; family Rhodocyclaceae; genus Nitricoxidireducens. Next base: position 10,113 of record JACRPB010000238.1, on the reverse strand, counting down.
GGTGACCGTTGGCGTCCCAGCCAGCAGTTCGGCTTCCGTTCGCCGCAGTCCGATCGAGCTGTAGCTGCCCGGCGTCAGATCGATGACGCAATCGAGGGTCTGGTTGCTGCAGTCGAGAATGTCGGTGCCGCCGCCGTCCCAAATGGTGGCAAAAAAGGTTTCGCGATCCGTCCACTGGTAGGTGTCGTTGCCGGAGCGGCCGGCCGCATTGGCACCGTAGAGATACTGCAAGGCGCGGATGTCGCCGAGCATCAGGCTGGAGGCGCTCTGGTTGCGATAGGTGTAGTTGGTGGCACTGCTGCCGGTGGTGACGACCACCGAACGCGGTGCCGCGGTATAGGACATCACCGTGAAGGCCGCGGTGTCATGGGCGGCATCGAGCGTCGTGCCGCCCTCGAACGGATGCTTGAGGCCGAGGGCGTGGCCGATCTCGTGGATCAGGGTTTCGTAGCCGAAGCCGCCGACCTGGAAAGCCGCCGCCGTCCACGCCACGTTCGGCGTGTTGGTCATCCAGACGTCGCCCGAGGTCGCCTGCTCCCCGACGCTGAGTATCGTGCCGCCCTGGTCCCAGGTCGTCGCGTACGACGGCAGATAGGCGTAGCCGGACGAACCCGACTGGGCATTCATGGCGAAGGTGAGCTGGCCGACGGTGCCCGCCGCCGCTTCGGTAAACGTGACGCCGATGACTTCGCCGATCTTCTGCAGCGCCGTTCTGGCGGCGGTGCACATGCCCCAGCCTGCCTCGTTGAAAGCCTCGAAGCCGGTGACCGCCGACGGATACTCGCTGCTGTAGCTGGGCAGCGCCGTCAGAAAACTGTAGCTGAGACTGACGTTCGTACCGGTGCCGCCGGGACTCGTCTTCGCCGTGCCGACGGCGGCGGGATAGTTCCAGCGTGCCGTCAGGTCGCCGTCGCGAACTGCCAGCAGCCCGTCGAGGGCGTCTGCGGTCGTTGCCATAACAAGTTGCTCCAGGGGAGGCCGTCAGCGCTCGCGGAACGCGTTTTCCTTCACGGCGACGATGGGTTTGGACAGGAACTGAAGGATGGTCTTCTTGCCCGTGATGATGTCGACTTGCGCCTGCATGCCGGGGATGATGGCCAGCTTCTTGTCGAGCGCCTCGATGGCCTTGGTCTTGGTCTCGATGCGCACCTGGTAGAAGGCCTCGCCCTTCTCGTTCGGCACGGCGTCGGCGCTGATGTTGACCACGTCGCCTTCCATGGCGCCGAAAATCGAGAAGTCGTAGGCGGTGATCTTGACCCGCGCCGTTTGCCCGAGCTTGACGAAGCCGATGTCCTTGGGATTGACCAGGGCTTCGACCACCAATTGGTCGTCGGCCGGCACCACTTCGAGGATCGGGTCGCCGGGCTTGACGACGCCGCCCAGGGTGGTGACGAAGACGCGGTTGATGATGCCTTTCATCGGCGCCTTGATTTCCGTGCGGCTCACCTTGTCTTGCAGGGCTGGCAGCGACTGGCGCAAGGGATTGAGGTCGGCGACGGTGCGGTTGAGTTCGGCCAGCGCCTCGGAGCGGAACTGCCGCGTCATGGCACTCCGGCGCGACTGGATTTCGCCGATGGCCGACTGCAAGCGCTGCATGGCGACGGCGGCGCCGTCGGCGCGACCGGCGAGTTCGTTCACGCTGCGGTCGATACGCACCAGTTCCAGGCGCGGCTCCAGCCCGCGCTCGACCATCATGGCGACGGTGGCGCGCTCCTCGCGCGCCAGTTCGAGGCCGCGTCGCGCCGATTCGAGCGCGATGCGGGCCTCGTCCTGTTCGCGCGTCTTCTGCACGAGTTGGGCGTCGAGGACGCTGATCTGGGATTCCTGTTCCGATTTCTTGGAGAGGAAGGCAGCGAGTTCGCTGGTCATCAGGTCGGCCGCCGATTTCTGCACCGCGGCGCTGAAGACGGGCTTGCCGCCGTTGGCCAATGCCATCAGACGCGCCTCGCGTGCTTCGAGGCCGAGCACCTGTTGGTAGCGCGTCTGCATGTCGGCGTCGTACTGCACCGAGCTCAGGGCGACCAGCTTGGTGCCGGCCTCGACCTCCTGCCCTTGCTTGACGGCGATTTCGGCGACGATGCCGCCTTCGAGGTTCTGCACCACCTGCATCTTGGCCGAGGGAATGACGCGGCCGTCGGCACGCGTGACGGTGTCGACCTCGGCAAAGGTGATCCAGATGAAGAGAATGACGAAAATCGCCGTGATGCTCCATAGCAGCATGGACGAGGCGCGTTGCAGGCGTCCGCCGTCGCGCGAGGTGCCGACCACGGTGGTGGCCTCGTCGCCGGCGTAGCGCTCGACGAAGTTCTTGATCTTTTCCTGGAGCTTGCGAAGCATCTGCGGATTCCTACGAAATGGCTCAGGCCGGCGCGGCCGTCTGCGGGGCCTGGGCAGCCTGGGCCGCGCGCAGGATCTGGTCCGGCCGGCCCTGCATGACGATGCGGCCCTGGTCGAGGACGATCAGCTTGTCCACCATTTGCATCAGGCCGGCCTTGTGGGTGATGGTGACGAAGGTGCGCTGGCCGATCTCGTCCTTCAACCGCTGGATCAACTGGTTCTCGGCGCCGGCGTCCATGGCGCTGGTGGCCTCGTCGAAGACCAGGATGCAGGGCTTGCCGAGCAAGGCGCGGGCGATGGCGATGGCCTGGCGCTGGCCGCCGGAAAGCCCCTCGCCGCGCTCGCCCAGGCGCAGGCCGTAACCCTCGGGATGCTGGCGCACGAAGTCCTCGACGCCGGCGACGTGGGCGGCGTGCAGGATGTCGGCGTCGGTCGGGTGTTCGCCGCCGAGCGCGATGTTCTGGCGAATCGTGCCGCCCATCAGCCAGACGTCCTGCAGCACGACGCCGAGGGCGCGCCGCAGGTCGGCCGGATCGATCTGGCGCACGTCGATGCCGTCGATCAGCACGGCGCCGGTGTCGGGCTTGAAGAGGCCGAGGATGAGCTTGGCGACGGTGGTTTTGCCGGAGCCGACCTTGCCGACGATGGCCACCGTTTCGCCCGGCGTGATCTGGAAGGAAACGCCGTCGAGCACCGGCTTCGAGGCCCCCGGATAGGTGAAGGTGACGTTGCGGAACTCGATGGCGCCCTTGAATTCGGGCCGCGACATGAAGACCGCGCCGTGCTGGTGTTCGCGCGCCTGGGTCATCAGTTGCGCCAGCGACTTGTAGCTGGTGAGGGTCTGGTTCATGCGCGTCAGCAACTGCGTGATCTGCGCCAGCGGCGCGATGGCGCGGCCGGAAAGTATGGTGGCGGCGATGATGGCGCCGAAGCCGAGTTCGCCGGAATGCACGAGAAAGGCGCCGACGGTGACCACGCCCACTTGCACGAACTGCTGGGTGGTGTTCGCCACATTGGACGCCAGTTGCGCCAGCATGCGCGACTTGAGGCCGATGTGAGACTGGTGCGACACCGCGTCCTGCCAGCGCCGCCGCATGATCGGCCCGGCGCCGAGCGACTTGATGGTCTCCAGGCCGCCGATGGTTTCGACCAGGATGGCGTGCTTGTGATGGCCGTCCTCCTGGGATTCCTTGATCAGCTTGCGCAATTGCGGCTGCACGGCGAGGCCGGCCACGATCATCACCGGGATCGCCAGCAGCGGCACCCAGACGATGGGGCCGCCGATCAGCCAGATGATGGCGATGAATATGATGGCGAAGGGGATGTCGATGAAGGTGGTCAGCGTCGCCGAGGTCAGGAAGTCGCGGATCTGCTCGAACTCCTTCAGCGTGCTCGCCAGCGAGCCGGTGCTGCCGCGCCGCGCCTGCATCTGCACGTCGAGGATCTGCTCGAAGAGGGAATCGGCGATGGCGGAATCGGCCTGGGCGCTGGCGGTATCGAGGAAATAGCCGCGCAGGGTGCGGATGATGAAGTCGCTGATGAAAATGATGGAGACGCCGATGAGCAGCGCGATCAGGGTGTCGATCGCGTTGTTGGGAATGACGCGGTCGTACACGATCATCGAGAAGATCGAACTGGCGATGGCGAAGATGTTCACCAGAAAGGCGGCCAGGGCGACCTGCAAATAGGCCTTGCGCACCTTCAGGATCGGGCCCCAGAACCAGTGGCCGTGGCGTCCGTGGCCGACGACCTCGTCGCCCGCCACCGACGGCAGCACGCGCCGCGGGAAGCTCAGGGTGTTGCCGTTCAGGCGCGCGAACAGATCGGCCAGGGCCATCGGCTCCGGCCTGTCGGAACGCTCGGGATCGACCACCAGGGCCGTCTCTTCGGTCTCCTGCGCCAGCACGGCGAGGGCAGTGCCCTCGTGGGTGTAGCACAGCGCCGGCAGTGGCGGCAAACCCGGCAGCGCCGGATCGATGCGCCCGTCCTCGACGTCGAGCCCGAGATTGTCGGCCGCTTCGCGCAGGGTCTCCTCGCTCCACAGGCCCTCGCCGTGGGCGACGCGCGCGCGCAGCGATGCGGCGGACAGCGGTTGCTCGTACCACGCCAGCACCGCCCGCAGGCAGGCTTCCAGCGCGTCATAAGGGGGAGTCGTCACGGTAGTCCTTGTCCTTCGATTGTTGGCCGGCGCCGCGCCCGGCCCGCAGCATCAGTCCTTGGCGACGCCCTCGCCCGGCGCGATCCCGACCAGCGGCGAAAGCTCCATCGACAAATGCAGCAAACGATAGCGCGCCAGGGCATGATCGACGACGATGTCGATCAGGTCGCGACCTGCAATATACAGTTCCTCCTGGGCGCGCAGCATGTCGAGTAGCGTGCCGCGGCGAAACGCGAACTGCTCGCGCACCGAACCCAGCGCCGCTGCCGCCACTTGCACGGCCTCCTTGCGCGCCAGGATGGCAGCGTTGCTGGTCCTGACCTCGGCCAGGGTCTGGGCAAAAGCGCGTTCGAGCTGGCGGCGCTGGTTCTCCAGTTCCAGCCGCGCTTCCTTGGCCTTCTGCACCGCCTGCTGCGCACGCGCCTGCTCGGCGCCGCCGGAGTAGAGGTTGTGCTTGAAGACGAGGCCCATCGACTTGTCTACGCCCGGAATCACGCCGGTGCCGCCGTTCATGTCGCGGCGAGTGACGCTGACGTCGAAGGAAATGCTCGGCAGCATGGCGGCGGCGGCGGACTTGGCCTCGAAGTCGGCGGCCTCGGCCTGCGCCCGGATTTCGGCCAGCAACGCATTCTTCTCGACCCAGGCACCGAGGTCGGCGAAGCGGGCAAGTTCGACCGCCGCGGCTTCCGGCAACGGCAGCTCGACCGGCGGCGCGGCCTCGAAAATCTCACGATAGACCGCCTCCGCGGCGCGCAGCCGGTTCTCGGCCACGACTTCGGCCGCCTGGGCATCGGCCACCCGCGCCCGCGCCCGCAGCACGTCGCTCTTGGAACTGCCGCCCAGTTGTTCCCGTTCCTCGATGAAGCTCAGAATCTGCTGGCGCGACAACGTGTTCATTTGCGACAGCTTGAGCGCCTGGCGGCCGCGGAACATCTCGTGCCAGGCCATCAGGGAACGCAGCGCCAGTTCCGAGCGGCGCGCAGTGGAACGCGCATCGGCCGCGGTCTCGCGCGCTTCCTGGGCATCGACCCTGCCACCGACCGCGCCGAAGTCGTAAAGCAACTGACGCGCCGTGAAACCCACCGAGGTCGTCTTCTGCTCGTGGGCCGGGACGAAGGTCCAGGGCGTCTGCACCGCATCGAGCGTGCGCCGGCCGCCATCGACGCTGGCCGACACCTGGGGCAGGAAGCCCGCGTAGGCCTCGCGCGTCGCGTAGGCCGCCGTATCCCGCTGCTCCTGGGCCAAGCGCACTTCGGGGTGACCAGCCACGGCGGCCTGGATACGCGACCGCAGGCCGGCCAGCGGCACGCGCGCCGCCGGGACATCGACCCAGGCGACAGCACCGCCGAGAAACTCGACCAGCTTGTCGCCGACCGCATGCACCCGCAACTGCTCGGTCGTCGCCGCAGCCGGCGCTGCCGGCGCCGCAATGGCCGCGGCCTGCCAAGCCAGTAAACAAAACAGCGCCCCCCGCAGGGGGCGCGCAGATGAGAAATATTGCATCAGATGAAGGTCAGGTTCGCGGGTACCAGGCTTGCCGTCACGTCGCCAGCGAAATCCAGGGCGATGATATCGCTGAGCGTCGTCGTGCCGAAGGTGGAGTTGGTATCGTACCGAACCTGAAGGTGGGTGTTGGCGCCGTCGTAGGTCGATACGAAATGCAACTGGTTGTCGCCGACGGTGCCGAGGGTCGTCGTGTCGGCGACGACTTCCAGAACGCTGGTCGAGCCGGCAACGGCGCCCGCGGTCTTGGTGATGCCGACTTCCACGACGTGGGTCTGGCCCGCAGCCGTTGTGATCTCAGTCTTGCCGCTGCCGGACTCCAGGCCGACCGCAAAGGTATCGACCAGTGAATTGACGATCAGCGACACGGACAACGTCTTTCCGTTGCTGTCGATGATCGGGTTTGCGGTAAGCGTGTCCTGATCCGCGGCAATGGCAATCCGCCCGTTGGCCGTCGTGGTACCGGTTGTCTTCAGGTTGTACTGCATATTCGACCAGACGTTCGTCGCGCCGAAATCGCCCGTATATTGCACGCTGGTCGCCTGGGCGTTGCTCACCGACGTATAAGCATAATGGAGGTCCAGCACCGCCCCCGATATCTTGCTGCTCTGACCGGTCACCGGATAGATCGCCGCGTCGAAGGTGATATCGAAGTTCACCGTCGTCGTACTCGTGCCCTTCGTCAGCGTGAGGTTCTTGATCTCGACGAAGCCGCTGCCGGTATCGGCAAGTACGCTGGATGCATAGCTGTTCGCGCTAAGAATCGCCGACAGGTCGATCTTGTCGGCGACGCTGCCACTGCCGAAGTTGCCGATCGAATCGGGCGCACTCACCGTCGAGTCTGTGGCCGCCAGCAGTTTCAGAACGTCCGCCGCCGCGTCGCCGGCGCCAAGGTCGATCGAGTCGGCGCCACCACCGCCGGTGATCGTATCTGCGCCGCCCTCTCCGGACAAGCGGTCGCTGCCGGAACCGGCGACAAGCACGTCGTTGCCGGCGCCCAGCATGCTGAAGATGCTGTTGGTCTTGGTGCCGAAGTTCTGGCTGTCGGCATTCGCCGTACCCTGATAGAACGTATAGACGGAAGACGCCGGACCGGGGTTGTCGGCGTTGTCGACCTGACGGAAATAGCGGGTGTACTCCGCATTGTTGGGAATGTCGGTCGCGGAGTTGAAGGCCGCCCAACCCGTGGTGCCGTCGGCGCTGACCTGGATCGTCGCATTCGTTTCCTGGCCCGTATAGACGAGGTTGCCCGAGCTATTGAGAGAAAGCGTAATCGCAGCGGGCGCCGACTGGTCCAGCACATAGGCCTGGCTCGCGGCAGCGCCGTCGTTGCCTGCGGCATCCTGGACCTTCAGCTTCATCGTGTTGCTGGCCGTCAGCGTCTGTCCGGTCAGCGAGAGTGCGGTGCCGGTCACGAAGCTGCTGAAGTCATTCCAGGTCGTGCCGTTGTCTAGGCTGCCGAGCAAACGCTCGTCGGAAGCCAGGGCGGCGGACAAGGTGGCGGTAATCGTCTGGGCGGCAGTCTTCGTAGTGAAGTCGCCAGCCGTTCCGGTATCGGCCGAGAACGCCATGTTGCTGACGGTCGTCGTCGGGGCGGTCAGATCGATGGTAAAAGTCGCGCTTGTGCCCGCAGTGGGCGCGGCGCTGACGTTGCCCGCGGCGTCGGTGGCGACCAGACCGTAGCCACCGGCGGCCAGTTGCGTATTAACGGTCACGGTATAGGTGCCGGCCGTCTCCGTGACGCTGTACGCCGACGCACTCACCGCCGTGCCGTTCTGCTGATAGAGCGCCAGGCTGCCGCCGGTCTCGGCGGTGACGGTCAGAACCGGCGTGGAGTCGTTCGTGATTCGATCCGTGGTCACGCCGCCGTTGTCGACGACCGCAGTGATTTCCGGCGCATTCGCCACGGTATCGACGCGCACCGTGGCCGTGCCGGTGCCGACGACGCCTTGGGCGAGACCGGTGCTGCCGGTGAAGGTGACTTCCAGCGTGTAGTCCTTCTGACCGCTCAGAGCATTGGCGTCGATCTGCGCCGTCCACAGGTCGGTCGTCGGGTTGTAAACGAGGTTCGTCAGGCTGATGTTGGTACCGCCCCCGACCGGCTTGAGGACGGCGGAAGTGAAGTCGTTGGCGACGAAGCCGTCGAGCACGGTGGCTTCGGCCACCAGACTGCCGCCGACGGCGATCGCGCTAGCGGACTCTGCAAGGCTCACGACATTGTTCCCCGCCACCGCGTTGATGGTCACCGTGACACCGGCGCCGGTGAAGTTCCAGGTGGTGGCGTCGCTAATGCCGGCATAGGCGTTGCCGGAAACGTCGAGCAGCGCACCGGAGTCGATCTTGACGTAGTAGGTCTGGTCCTTCACCAAATCGGCCGTCGGGTTGATGCTGACCTGGGTGCTGGCGCCGGTGCCGCTAATGGCGATCTGGCTGCCGGAGACGGCAATCGTCTCGACGACGGAATTGTCGGTGCCCTTGTAGATCACGATGTTGCCCGTGCCCTTGGTCAGCGTCTCGCCGAAGTTCATCAGCAGGTTCGCCGCCCGCCAGGCCCAGGCTGTTGCCGTTGTCGGCCGGCGACAAGCTGGTGGTGGCCGGTGCCGCGGTATCCAGCGTAAAGGCCAGCGCGCTGGAATTGGCGCTCGCGTTCCCCGCCGCATCGGTCTGGCGCACGATCGCCGACTTGGCGCCGTCGCCGCTCAGCGTAAAGCTGGTGCCCGTCCCCGCCGTCCAGTTGGTACCGGCATCGGTGCTGTATTGCCACGTTGCGCCGCTCTCGATACCGGAGACGTTGACCGTGCCGACATTGGTCAGGCTGTCGTTCGCGTCGCCGCTGTTCGTCGCCAGCGCCAGTGTCGGCGTCGCCACCACGGTATCGACACGGACCACCTGGCTGCCGAAGCCGACAATGTTCGCTGCCGCTCCCTGGCTGCCGGTCATGGTCACTTCCAGCGTGTAGTCGGCCGTGCCGCTCAGCGCGCCGCTGGCGATCTGCGCCGTCCAGGCATGGGTCACCGGGTCATAGACGAGGTTGCTCAGGGCGATGCTGCTGCCGGTGGCCGGCTTGAGGACGGCCGACGTAAAGTCGCTGGCGGTGAAGGCGGCAAGAACGGCGGCTTCGGCCACCAGGGTGCCGCCGACCGAGATGGCGCTCCCGGATTCGCTGAGATTGACCGTGTTGTCGCCGGCAACCGCGTTGATGGTCACCGTCGCTCCGGCGCCCGTGAAATTCCAGGCCGTCGTCGTCGTGATGCCGGTGTAGGCGTTGCCCGCGCTATCGACCAGGGCGCCGGCATCGATCTTGACGTAGTAGGTCTGATCCTTCACCAGGTCGGCCGTCGGGTTGATGGCGACCTGCGCCCCCGTAATAGTGACTTGGCTGCTCGTCACCGCGATGGTCTCGACCACCGAATTATCGGTGCCCTTGTAGATGACGATGTTGCCGCTCGTGCCCTTGGCCATCGTCTCGGCGAAGTTCATCAGCAGGTTGGCCGCCAGGCCCAGACTGTTGCCGTCGTCGGCGGGGGACAGCGTCGCCACGGTCGGCGCCACGTTGTCGATCGCCTGGTCGGCACTGGTGAAAACCAGATTGGTATTGCCCGCGGTATCGGCCACGCCACCCGCGGCCAGGGTCAGGCCGATGTTGCCGCTGGCGACGCCGGTCGCCGGCGTTACGTTCACCGTCCAGGTGGTGCCGCTACCGCTCACCGTGCCGATGGTGCCGTTGGTCACGGTAAAGTCGCTGGCGGTCAGTCCCGTCACCGCCTCGCTGAAGGTATAGGTATAAGCGACGCTGGTGGTGGCGGCATTGACGGTCCCCGAAACGTTGTCGGTCACCGTCGCCGTCGGATTGACGGTATCCACCGCCTGCGCGCTGTTGGTGGCACTGGCCGCCAGAGCGTTGCCGGCGGTATCCGCGACACCGGTATTGCCGGCGGTGACGCTCAGGCTGGTGGTGCTGTTGTCGTCGGCCGTGACCTCGACGGTATAGGTCTTGCCGTCGGTACCGGCGGTAAAGGCGCCTTTCGTGCCGCCCGTCACCGTGACGTCGCTGGTATCGAAGCCGGTGACGGCCTCACTGAAGCCGAAGGTGTAGAGCACAGTATTGTCGACGT
>JACRPB010000237.1 GCA_016214175.1 Rhodocyclales bacterium | reverse complement strand
GTTATGTACGGCGTAAGGGGCGCAAAGAGCATGACCGAGAAGGCCGAGGCGAAAAGGACCGCGTTGCGCATTATGCCCCTGCCCGGCCTTGAGGCTGTCCAGAGGAGGGCCTCGGTTATATCCGTCGAGGCCGGAGTGCCGGCCGGCGTCTTCAATCTGGTCACCGGCGACGGCCCGACGCTCGGCGAGGACCTGGCGACGCACGCGGAAGTCGACATGGTTTCCTTCACCGGTTCGACGCGCGCCGGCAAGCGCGTGGCCGAACTCGCGGCGGCCGGCGTCAAGCGCGTGGCGCTGGAACTCGGCGGCAAGTCGGCGGCCATCGTCCTCGACGACGCTGATTTCGCCGTCGCCATCAAGGGCGTGGTCGGCAACTGCTTCCTCAATTCCGGCCAGACCTGCACGGCTCACACGCGCCTGCTGGTGCCGGCGGCGCGCTACGAGGAAGCCGCGCGCCTGGCCGTCGCCGCCGCCCAGGCCTATCGTCCCGGCGATCCGCTGGCGCCGGACACCACGCTCGGGCCGCTGGCCTCGAAAATGCAGCAGGAGCGGGTGCGCGAGTACATCGCCCAGGGCATCGCCGAGGGCGCGGAACTGCTGGCAGGCGGCGCGGAAATGCCGGCCGGCGTGCATCCCGACGGCTACTACGTGGCGCCGACGGTCTTCGGCCGCGTCGCCTGGGATGCGACCATCGCCCAGGAGGAAATCTTCGGCCCGGTGTTGTCCATCGTTTGCTACCGGGACGAGGACGACGCGGTGCGCATCGCCAACCGTACGCCCTACGGGCTGGCCGGCGGCGTCTGGGCCGCCAGCGACGAGCGTGCCGAAAGGGTCGCCCGGCGCATGCGCACCGGCCAGGTGGACATCAACGGCGCGCCCTTCAACCTCTATGCGCCTTTCGGCGGCTACAAGCAGTCGGGCAACGGCCGCGAACTGGGCAAGTACGGCCTCGAAGACTTTCTCGAATACAAGGCCGTGCAGTTCAGGCCGGCGCCGCCGGGTTGAGCGCGCGGACCGGGTCAGCCGACCTGCCAGAGCCCTTCGCCGCTGCGGCAAGCCGTGCCGTGCAGCAGATGGTCGCGCCCATCCAGCTTCATGAGGCCGGAGAACTCGCGACAGGGCGTGCCGTTGCGCGTCGTGGCACGCATCGGCGTCACGGCGTAGGCGGCCTGGCTGTAGGCGTTGGTCCAGCGCACGGTGTGACGGCTCGGCGCCAATTCCAGGGTTTGCCCGATGCAGCGGCGGTCGATGCTGTCGATGCTGCGCCCGGCGTGGCCGAAGGAGGAGGGCGCGCGCACGGCGCCGACGAGCCGGGCCGCGGCGCTCCGCCGGCCGTCGACCGCGCTCGTTCCCGCGCCATCGCAGCGGCCGCCGAGAATGCCGAAGTCGCTCGCCCAGCGCTTGAGCACGGCTTCGCCCGGCGATTGGTCGAAGGGGGTGCTCTTGCTCAGGAAGGGGCGGGGGGCGGCGCCGCGGCCGTCCGCCAGCGTCGCCGCCGGCAGGACGAAACTCAGGGCCAGCAGCAGCGGTCGCCAGTGCAGTCTGTTCATGATGTCCTCCGTCGCGATGGGTGGGTTGTCGCTGCCATTAGATAGAGAGGCGGCGGGCGTGAAAACCGTCGTCGTTCCACGACAGTTTCGGGGCGGGCGCCGGCCGGCGATGGAGTAGACTCGGCGGCGTATCCCACATCGGCAGATGGCGCCGCTCTTCATCGTGTCCCTCTTCGTCAATCTCCGCAGCGTCGTCCATGCCCTCTCCGACTCGCTGGATCTGGTCGGCATCAACGACGTGCACCACGGCAAGCGCGTCGGCATCATGGCAGTGGAAATTCTCCGCGCCCTCGGCTGGAGCCAGGCCGATCAGGAGACGGTCTTCGATGCCGGCCTGCTCCACGACATCGGCGTTTCATCGTCGGATCTGCATCACCAGCTCATCGAGGACTTCGATTGGGAAGGTTCGCAGGGCCACGCCGAACTGGGCGCCTACCTGCTGGCGCAATTCCCGCCGTTGGCCCACCTGGCGCCGGCGATCCGCCTGCACCACACCCATTGGTCGGAAACGCGGGAGCGTTACGGCAAGAGCGAACTGGTCGGCAACCTGATCTTCCTCGCCGACCGCATCGACGTCCTGGCCGCCGTCGCCATGCTGAACAACGAACTGCTGGAGCAGATTCCGGCGATCCGCGCACGCATCGCCGCGCAGTCCGGCGCGATGTTCGACCCCGACCTTGTCACGGTCTTTCTCGACGTTTCGCGCAAGGAGGCATTCTGGCTCGGCCTGGAAGCCGAGCCCGTGCGCGACTACATGGAGGACGTCGCCCGCGGCGCGCGCCAGACCGAGACCAGCCTCGACACGCTGCAAGGCGTGGCCAGCCTGTTTTCGCACGTCGTCGACGCCAAGAGCCGCTTCACCGTCGAGCATTCCGAAGGCGTGGCGCGCATCGCCCGCCATCTCGGCGGCGTTCTCGGCGCAAGCTGCGAACTGGACGACGAGGAATGCGCCAAGCTCGAACTCGCCGGCTATCTGCACGATCTCGGCAAGCTGCGCGTTCCCGATGCCATTCTCGACAAGCCGGGGCCGCTCGACGCCGGCGAACGGCGCCAGATCGCAAGCCATGCCTACGAAACCTACCGCATCCTGTCGCGCATTCCCGGCTTCGAGGACATCGCGCGCTGGGCGGCTTTCCATCACGAGACCGCCGACGGCGAAGGCTATCCGTTCCGCCTCAAGGGCGGCGAGGTGCCGCTACAGGCCCGCCTGCTGCGCGCCGCCGACATCTTCCAGGCCTTGTCCCAGAACCGCCCCTACCGCGAAGCGCTGCCGGCGCAACACGTCCTCGACCACATGAAGCAGATGAGCGACGGCGGGCAACTGGATCGCTACATCTACCAGATCATCGCCCGCGACTTGCAGGAAATCTATCGCCTGGCGCAGCCGCATCCGGTCTGAAGCGCCCTATCTGCGGAACAGGCGCTCGCCGTTGCGGTAGGCGATGCGTTCCGCCACCTCACGCGGCAGTTGCGCCAGCCAGCTTCGATAGCCGGCCATCAGGCTGCCGTAGTCGTCCCAGCGCTCGTCGATCCAGGTATCGGAGCCGACCAGGAAGCGCTCCGGATAGCGCTCGAACAGGCGCCGCCATTCCGGCGTCAGACGCCCGCCGCCGTCGGTGATGCCGTAGCGGTAGGACAGTTCGCACCACAGCGTCGGATAGCGTTGCAAATAGGCTTCGACCTTGTCCGGCGCCGTCGAGAAGCCGGTATGCGCCCAGACGATCTTTGCCTGCGGATTGTGGCGGAACAGGATTTCCAGCGCCTCGTCGTCGGCGTGGGCGTGCAGGTAGAGATCGTGCTGCGCCGCGAAGGCCACGGTATGCCCGACCTGCGGTGCCTCGGCGGCGCGCCCGGTGAGGTGGAACTCGCCGATGCCCTGGTAGTAGCCGCGCTGGTACTCGGCGGCGATCAATGCCTCGGTCTGCGGGTCGCGCATCCAGGTCTGGATGTCGGGGCGCACGCGGTAGGGGCGGATGAAGGGCACCACCCAGACGTCGCGCGGCTTCGCCTCGTAGAGCGCGCGCGTGCCGTCGTTGGGACGACTCGTCGCCAGCACGCCCATGATGCCGTGCGCGCGGAAGAGGGCGAGCACCTTCTCCAGCGGAAAATGCGGCACCGGTTCCCAGTTGTAGTGCAGGTGCGCATCGAACAGCGGTAGCGCCGGTTCGGCGGCCCGCGCCGTGTGCAGCGGCAGGCCGGCGGCCAGCGCGAGGCCGAGCAGGAAAGGCAGCAGGGCGGTGCGGCGCATGGCGGTCTCCTCGTGACGCTCCCCGTCGCGGCGGGGCAGGATCGACGCATTCTACGCGCCGGGTAGAATGGCGGCTCCACTTCCGCAGGCTGCGCATCATGATCCGCAAGAACCCCTCCGGCGACCTGCCCGTCGTCCATGAATCCGCCTTCGTCGACCCCACCGCCATCCTCTGCGGCAAGGTGATCGTCGAGGAGAACGTGTTCATCGGCCCTTACGCCGTGATCCGCGCCGACGAGGTCGATGAGGCCGGCGGCATGGAGGCCATCGTCATCGGCGCCCACTCCAACATCCAGGACGGCGTGGTCATCCACTGCAAGGCCGGCGGCGGCGTCGTCATCGGCCGCCACAGCTCGATTGCGCACCGTTCCATCGTGCACGGCCCATGTACGGTCGGCGACCACGTCTTCATCGGCTTCAATTCCGTGCTGTTCAACTGCACCGTCGGCGCCGGGTCCGTCGTCCGCCACAACTCGGTGGTCGAAGGCTGCCAGGTGCCGCCCGGCTTTCACATCCCGTCGACGACCAACGTCCACTCGGACGCCGACCTCGCGCTCATCCAGCCGGTGTCGCTCGATGCCGCGAGCTTTTCGGAAAGCGTCGCCCAGGCCAATCACGCCCTGGTGCGCGGCTACAACCGCATCCGCAACGAGTTCTGAGGTCGCCTTGCGCCGGCATGCGGCGGCTTTTCCGTCAGTACCAACTTGCGGCGGGTATTACCGGGTGCTATCGTAATACCT
>JACRPB010000236.1 GCA_016214175.1 Rhodocyclales bacterium | reverse complement strand
TCGCCGTCGGCATTCTCAACGTCAAGGAGATCATCGAGTACGGCAGCCTCACCGAGATTCCGATGATGCCGGCCTTCATCCGCGGCGTCATCAACCTGCGCGGCGCCGTGGTGCCGGTGATCGATCTCGCCGCCCGCTTCGGCGGCCAGGCCACCGCGATCGGCCGCCGCACCTGCATCGTCATCGTCGAGTTGCAGCAGGAGGAAGGCCGCCACGACATCGGCATCATGGTCGATGCCGTCTCCGAAGTGCTCGAAATTCCCGGCAAGGAAATCGAGCCGCCGCCCGCCTTCGGCGCCCGCATCCGCGCCGACTTCATCGCCGGCATGGGCAAGGTCAATCAGAAGTTCGTCATCATTCTCGACATCCTGCGCGTCCTCTCCGTCGATGAAATGGCCGCAGTCGCCGACATCGGCAAAGCAGCACCACAGACCGCCGACATAACCACCAGCAACTGACGCGTCCCCAATCCGGAGGTAACACTATGTTCTCGCACATGACGATCAAGACACGTTTGATTGGAGTTCTGGTCCTGCTTTCCGCCCTGCTGCTGATCATCGGCATTCAGGGCGTCGTCGGCATGAAGAACGTCAACGAAGGGTTGGGAACGGTCTACAACGACCGCCTGATTCCCACCGGACAGCTCGCGCAAATCAACTTGTTGATGCAAGAGAACATGCGGCAGTTGCACCTGGCGTCGATGCACGACCCACGTCTGCCGGAAAGCAAACTACACGACCACCCGATCTCGATGCATCTGGATCTCGTGAAAAAGAATATCGAGACCATCGGCGGTATCTGGAAGGAGTACATGGCAACCTATCTGACGCCGGAGGAAAAGCTGCTCGCCGACGAGTATCAAGTCAAGCGTGGCCGCTTCGTGAAGGAAGGCCTGCTCGGCGCGATAGACGATTACAACAAGAACGACTTTCCCGAAGCCAACGCTCACTTGGTGAAGTTCGTCGGACCGATGTTCATCGAAGCGCGTGACGTCGCCGAAAAACTGCTGCAGTTGCAGATCGACGTCGCCAAGCAGGAATTCGACAAGGCCGAAGCCAGCTACCACCAGACCCTGACCCTCGCCACGATCATCATCGGCGGCGGCATCCTGTTCGCGGCCGTCCTCGGCTTCTGGATCGTGCGCACGCTGTTCGGCCAACTGGGCGGCGAGCCGCGCTACGTCGCCGAAATTGCCAACCGCGTCGCCGAAGGCGACCTGACCGTCCACGTCGAGATCAAGGAGAAGGACAGCAGCAGCGCTCTCTATGCAGTGCAGACGATGATCACTAAGCTGTCGGGCATCATCGGCGAAGTCAACACGGCCGCCGAAGCGCTGAACAACGCCTCGCAGCAGGTGTCGGCCACGGCGCAGTCGCTGTCGCAATCGTCCTCCGAGCAGGCGGCCTCGGTCGAGGAAACCACGGCCTCGATCGAGCAGATGACGGCCTCGATCACCCAGAACACCGAGAACGCCAAGGTCACCGACGGCATGGCGACCAAGTCGGCCCATGAAGCGGTCGAAGGCGGCACCGCCGTCAAGGCCACCGTCGCCGCCATGCAGCAGATCGCCGGCAAGATCGGCATCATCGACGACATCGCCTACCAGACCAACCTGCTGGCCTTGAACGCCGCCATCGAGGCCGCCCGCGCCGGTGAGCACGGCAAGGGCTTCGCCGTCGTCGCCGCCGAGGTACGCAAGCTCGCCGAACGCTCCCAGGTCGCCGCCCAAGAAATCGGCGAACTCGCCGGCTCCTCGGTCAAGATGGCCGAGCAGGCCGGCAAGCTCCTGGACGAAATGGTGCCCTCGATCAAGAAGACTTCCGATCTCGTCCAGGAAATCGCCGCCGCCTCGCAGGAACAGTCGGCCGGCGTCGGCCAGATCAACGGCGCCATGGGGCAACTGAACAAGGCGACGCAGCAGAACGCCTCGGCCTCCGAAGAGCTTGCCGCCACCGCCGAGGAGATGGGCGGCCAGGCCGGACAGCTTCAGGATTTGATGGCTTTCTTCAGAATCGACCAGGACACGGCCCCGAACGCGCGCGGAAAATCACGGTAGCATAGGCGCCGGCGTAAGGACGAACGGCATACTGCAAGGGAGATTTACCGTGAAAATGACCGTAAAAATGAAGCTCGGCATCCTGTTGGCCGCAGCCACCGCGTTCCTGATGGCGATGGCATTCATGCTGTGGAACACCACGCGCATCCTGGGGAATCTCCAGCGCATCGGCGTGCTGTCGGACCATGTGGAAATCCATGTCCTGGAATTGCGCAAGCACGAAAAGGATTTCCTCATGCGCAGCGACCTCAAGTACGAGGCCGAGTTCCTCAAGACCTTCGACGCCATGGCGCACAACAACGACGAACTCGAAAAGGCCATGGCCGCCGCCGGCATGGAAACCGGCAAATTCGGGAGTCTGCGCAACGAACTGAAGACCTACGGCAACGCCTTCAAGGAAACCGTCGCCGCGATGAAGACGGTGGGGCTTGACCACAATTCCGGCTTGCAGGGCAGCCTGCGCAAGGCAGTCCACGAGGCGCAAGCCGCATTGGAGGGAGGCAGGAACCACGATCTGGTCCAAGACCTGCTCGTGCTGCGGCGGGACGAGAAGGATTTCCTCATGCGCATGGACCTCAAGTATGTCGAGCAATTCAACGGCCACCTGCAATCCTTCCTCGCGAAGGCGCGCGGAACCGGCGTCGTGCCGAAAATGGAGCAGTACGGCAAGGACTTCAACGCCCTCACCGAGGGCTACAAGAAACTCGGACTCAAGCCGTCCGAAGGCGCCCAGGGCGTGATGCGTGCCGCGATCCACGGTACCGAAAAGGCCATCGACGAGTTGCAGCAGTCGGCGAAAAAGTCCGTTGACGACGCAGCGGCCGCCGCCACGCGCAACGGCCTGATCGCCGCCCTCGCCGCCGCCGCCATCCTGATCGCGATCGGCCTCTACATCATTCGCGACATACTCAAGCAGTTGGGCGGCGAACCGGCCTATGTCGCGGACATCGTCCAGGAAGTCGCCGCCGGCAATCTCGTCGTCCGCATCGACACCGCCGCGGGCGACACCAGCAGCATGCTGGCCGCCTTCAAAGGCATGGTCGCAAAACTCGCCGGCATCATCGGCGAGGTCAACACGGCAGCCGAAGCGCTGAACAACGCCTCGCAGCAGGTATCGGCCACTGCACAGTCGCTGTCGCAGTCGTCTTCCGAGCAGGCGGCCTCGGTCGAGGAAACCACGGCCTCGATCGAACAGATGACGGCCTCGATCACCCAGAACACCGAGAACGCCAAGGTCACCGACAACATGGCGACCAAGTCTTCCCAGGAAGCCGCCGACGGCGGTGCCGCGGTCAAGGAGACCGTCGACGCCATGCAGCAGATCGCCGGCAAGATCGGCATCATCGACGACATCGCCTACCAGACCAACCTGCTGGCCTTGAACGCCGCCATCGAGGCCGCCCGCGCCGGCGAG
>JACRPB010000273.1 GCA_016214175.1 Rhodocyclales bacterium | reverse complement strand
GTTCTTCCTGCGCTTCGCACCGCAGTTGAAAGCGCGCGGCGCCCGCATCGTCTATCGTCCGGGCAGCCACAAGCTCAAGTTTCTGTTCGAGCAAATGCCCTTCCTCGACGACGTACTGCGCGCCGATCAGTGCGTGGAGGAAGGGGCGGCCTATTGGGCCTTCATCGGCGATCTGCCGCTGCTGCTGGGCATGAAGTCGATGCAGGACGTGCCACCGCCGGTCCCTATCCACCCGCCGGCCGCGCGCGTCGCCGCCTTCCACTTGAAGTGGCTGCAGGATTTGCCGCCCCCCTATATCGGCGTCACCTGGCGTGCCGGCACCGTGCGCGATCCCGCGCTGCGGCAGAACGACGAGATCTATTCCAAGCTCTTCAAGGAACTGCCGATGGAAGAGCTTGCGGAGTCGCTGCGCGGCTTTCCGGGAACCCTGGTGATCCTCCAGCGCAAGCCGGCCGACGGCGAGGTGCAGCGCTTCGCCGAACTGTGCGGCGGTGCGGTACTCGATTGTTCGGATCTGAACGAGGACCTCGAGGAAATGGTGGCAGCGCTATACACGCTAGACGACATGGTTGGAGTCTCGAATACCAATTACCACTTGCGTGCCGGCCTGGGCCTCAAGGGCCGCGTGCTGGCCCCGAAAATGGCCGACTACCGCTGGATGTCGCGCGGCGACGCGTCGCCCTGGTTCCCCGGCTACAGGGTGTATCGTGAGGACTTCACGCTAGGCTGGAAACCGGCGCTGGCGGAGATGCGGCACGATCTCGACGAGATGGCGCGCCGGGCCGGATGTGTGGTCGATGGAAAGGATTGAGATGGAACTGGAACAAGAATTCGCCGGGGTCCAAGTCGGTGGAGTGGATTTCCTGCCTTTGTATCGGGCGTGTATCGAGGCCAGCCAGACCCCCGTGCCGAACTGGAAGGTACTGTTGCGCGCCCAGCGCGCGCGTCACCTCGCGGACTGTTTCGTCGCCTCGCTGGCGCTGCCGGGGAAGCGGTGCGAATGCGGTGTGCTGCGCGGTTTCAGTGCGCTGCTGATGGCCAGGCTGGCGGCGCAGCGCGGCGTCGATCCCGGCCTGATCCTGATCGACAGCTTCGAGGGCCTCAGCGCGCCGACCGGCGAGGATGCGATAGAGGAGACGGCCGCCGACGGCCGCGTGGTCAAGCGCCAGACGCATCAGGCCGGGCATTTTGCAACGCCCATCGAGTACGTGCGGCAGGTACTGCGCGACTTCCCGGATATCGCCATCCTCAAGGGCTGGGTGCCCGAGGTCTTCGCCCAGTTGCCCGACGAGCGCTACGCTTTCGTTCATCTCGACCTCGATCTCTACGAGCCGATCAAGGCCGGCCTCGAATACTTTTATCCGCGCATGGTTCCCGGCGGCATCCTGGTCAATGACGACTACGGGTCGACACTGTTTCCGGGTGCCGGCAAAGCTTGGCGAGAGTTCTTTGCCGAGCGCGGACTCGACTACCAGGTGTTGGATTCGGGCCAGGCGGTCTATGTCTGTCCGGCGCAGCAGGCGCCGGCCGTCGATGTCGCGGGCAAGGACGACGACGCGCTGATCGAGGAGGCCGTTGCGGCCATGGCACGCGGCGATCTCGGCAGCGTCGAGCTGCTACTCAAGACTGTGCTCGGTCGCAGCAGCGAGAGCGACGCGCAGCATATCGATGCCGCCTATCTGTTGGGTGCGCTGGCGATCGTGGTCGGCGCCGAGGCGAAGGGTATCGACGTCGTTTCCGCCTGCGTGAAACAGGGCGGCTTCTCGCCCAAGTTCTCCTACTATTTCGGCCGTTTCGTCGATGCGCTCGGTGAGCGGGGCGAGGCGCTGCGCAAGCAGTTGCAGTTGGGCCGCCTGATACCCTGGCACGTAGTCGGTTTCCTCGGTATCGAGCAGAATTTCAACAACATCGAGCCCTGGTATTTCTCGCGCGCCATGGTGAATGTTTTTCCCCGCAAGCAGGGCGAATTCGCCGACCCGGAAAAGCTGGTGGAAAAGTACGTGCTGCCGGGATGGCTGCCCGCCGCGCCGCCGTTCGATGCCCAGTCGCGCTTGCTGACCCTCGGCTCATGCTTCGCCCAGGAATTGCGCAACTATCTTTCGGAGCGTGGCATGGCCAGCGACTGGCTGTTCGTGCCGCCGGGACTGAACAACACCTTCGCACTGCGCAATTTCATCTCCTGGTGTCTGACCGGCGAGACCTCGACGCAGGCCTACTGGTATGACGAGAATCCGGACGGCGGCGCCGTCAAGTGGGAAGACGGCGGCAATCGGGCCTCCTACGAGGCGGCCTTGCAGCGCGTCGACGGCATCATTCTTACCGTCGGCCTGGCTGAGGTGTGGTACGACACCGCCACGGGCGGCGTCTTCTGGCGCGGCGTGCCGAAGAGCCTCTACGACGAAACCCGCCACCTGTGCAGGGTGTCGACCGTCGCCGAGAACGAGGAGAACCTGCGCGAGATCATCCGCCTGATCCACGCCGCGCGTCCCGGCCTGCCCATCGTCGTGACCCTGTCGCCGGTGCCGTTGAAGGCGACCAGCAGCCCGCGTTCCTGTATATCGGTCGACACGGTCAGCAAGTCGATTCTGCGCGTCGCCATCGACAATGTCGTCGGCGCCGGTATCGACAATGTGTACTACTGGCCGTCGTTCGAAATCGTGCGCTCGTTGGGGCCGCACCTGCCCTATGAGATGTTCGGCGAGGACGGCAACACGCGCCACGTCAATCGCCAGGCCGTGCACCTGATTCTCAAGGCGTTCATCAAACACTACTTCCGCAGCCAGGTCTGACTGCGGGCGGAGGCTCGGCTATAGCTGGTGCTGCAAGCTGTAGTCCATGTAGATGCGCTCGCGATGCCACTCCTCCGCCATCGGCGCCGTCGCGTATTCGTGGAAGCAGGGTGTGCCGAGGGTCCAGTGCAGCAGCTTGGCATCGGGGTTGGCGCCGAACTCGTCGGGCAGCCAGTTCCAGACCTTGGGCAGTTCGCCGATCAGTTCGTCGGCGAGCCAGGTGAAGCGGTGCAACTGCGCGCCGGTCGCGTTCTCGACGAACTCGGGCGTTACCGTGCGGTTGGCCGGGTGGGCGCAATTCCAGAGCACGACGCTCGACCAGTTCTTGCGCGGATAGTCCTGGTTCTTAGCGCCGAGGTACTTGTCGTTGGTCTTGGTCTTGTAGTCGTGATGTACGCAGAGGACGGCCTTGGTCTCGTCGCGCAGCGCCCACAGCTTGGCGATGTCGTCGCGCACCAGCATGTCGCCGTCGACGAACAGCGCCCAGCCGGCGTAGTTCATCAGATGCGGCACCAGGAAGCGGCTGTAGATGAACTGATTGCTGCCGTCGGTATGGGTTTCCGTGTAGCCGACGAGGTTGTTCAGCGCCAGGGGCGTGAAGCTGACGGGCGCGCTGGCGTGGCGGATCATGCTGTTGGCGCAGACGTGGTAGGCGACGGCTTCGCGCGGGTCGTAGCCGATGAAGACGTGGAACATGATGCGTTTCCTCTGCAAGTGTGGCAGGCTGCATTGATACCACAGGCTAGTGCAAGCCATGTGCGGAACAGGCAAGCTTATTGCTCGCAGTTCGGAGGCACTCGGCCTGTTCCAAGTTGACTGAAGTCAAGTTGCCGACGCTCATATTCTTTGACACTGTACCGTTAATCGATGTACCCCCTGCGGAGACAATCCATGATCACCGATCGTATCGACGCCGTTACCAAGATTCCGCCCGAATTCATGAAGGCGGTGTGTCCGGCGCCGAAGAGCGTCAAGATAGAAATTTCGCCGCGCTGCAATTACCGCTGCGGCTTTTGCGCCCTGCGCAACCGCGAGGTGCAGCCGAAGTGGGACATGAGCTTCGACTTGTTCAAGCGCGTCACGCGCGAGATGCGCGAGGCCGGCGTCGAGGAGATCGGCGTCTTCTATCTCGGCGAATCCTTCATGAACCCGCGCCTGCTGGTGGATTGCATCCGCCACGTCAAGCAGGAACTGGGCTTTCCCTACGTGTTCCTGACCTCCAATGCGTCGATGTCCTTTCCCGAGGCCGTCGAGGAATGCATGAAGGCCGGGCTCGATTCCCTCAAGTGGTCGTGCAATGCCGCCGACGAGGAGCAATTCGAAAAGATCATGGGCGTGTCGAAAAAGCTGTTCTTCCGCGCCATCGACAACATGCAGGCGGCCTGGGACATCCGCAACAAGGGCGGCTACAAGACCGGCCTCTACGCTTCGTCGATTCGCTACGACGGCGAGCAGGGCCAGCGCATGGAGCAGTTCCTGGCGGCCAACGTCAAGCCCTACGTCGATCAGCACTACTGGCTGCCGCTGTATTCGATGGGTGCCTTCGCCACCACGCGCGAAGAAGAACTCGGTTATCGGCCGACGGCCGGCAACCAGGGCCGCTGGGACGCCTTGCGCGAACCGCTGCCGTGCTGGTCGGCATTTACCGAGGGGCACGTGACGGCGGAAGGCCGGCTGTCGGCCTGCTGCTTCGATGCCACCGCCAACTGGACCATGGGCGACCTCAACCAGATGTCCTTCATGGAGGCCTGGAATTCCGAAGCCTTCGTCAATTTGCGTGCGGCCCATTTGCGCAAGGACGTGACGGGTACGGTCTGCCAGGCCTGCGTCGCCTATTCGTGATGGACGTCGATCAGGTCCTGGCGGTTTCGCGCGAGGTGCTCGCCACCGAAGCGCAGGCCCTGCTCGATGCGCGCGAGCGCCTGTCGGGTGCGTTCCCGCGGGTGGTGCGCCTGATCCTCGAACGTTGCCCGCCGGGGCGCGTGGTGGTCATGGGCGTCGGCAAGTCCGGCCACGTCGGCAACAAGATCGCCGCGACGCTCGCCAGCACGGGGACGCCGGCGTTCTTTGTGCATCCGACCGAGGCCGGCCACGGCGATCTCGGCATGCTCACCGCCCACGACGTGGTGCTGGCGATTTCCTACTCCGGCAGGAGCGACGAGCTCTTGCGCCTAATCCCCTATTTCAAGCGCAATGCGATTCCCCTGATCTGCCTGGCAGGCCAGGGCGATTCGCCGCTCGCCAGCCATGCCGACTTCTGGATCGACGGTCGCGTGGACAAGGAGGCCTGCCCGCTTGGGTTAGCGCCCACTTCGAGCACGACGCTGGCCCTGGCTCTCGGCGACGCGCTGGCGATCTGCCTGTTGCGGCTGCGGGGCTTCACGCCCGAGGACTTTGCGGTGACGCATCCGCACGGCACGCTCGGCCGCCGCTTGCTGGTGACCGTCGGCGACATCATGCTCAAGGGGCCGGAAACGCCGGCGGTGCGCCCCGAGACATCGATACGCGCCGCCTTGGTGGAGATGTCGCGCGGCGGCATCGGCATTACCGCAATCACCGATGCCGACGGCCGCATTCTCGGCATTTTCACCGACGGCGACTTGCGCCGCACGCTCGACCGCAACGTCGACATTCGCGCCACGAGCGTCGGCGAGGTGATGAGTCCCCGGCCGGCCATCATGCGTGCGGGGCAACTGGCAGTCGAGGCCGTCGAACTGATGGAACGCAACAAGGTCGGCGCCCTGCTGGTGGAGGACGAAAACCGCCGCCTGGTAGGTGCCCTCAACATGCGCATCGTGCTGCGCGCCGGCGTCGTTTAACACGCCTTAATTCCCTTTGGTCGTCCCGTTTATCGCACCCTGCGCGCGGCATCGCCGCGCGTGGTCCGGAAGTCGCGCCCGCGACGCACTCCTACGTCGGAAGGTCGTGGATCTTGACCCCGATCAGGAGCTGGGCCTGGCCGTCGTTGAGGATCTGGTAGGTCTGGCCGTCGACGACGGTGGTGCCGGCGTCGGTCC
>JACRPB010000272.1 GCA_016214175.1 Rhodocyclales bacterium | reverse complement strand
TTGCCGCAGCGAGGACATGGCCTTCCGCTACGGCGGCGAGGAGTTCTGCGTCGTCTGCACCGACACCGATCTGGCGACGGCGCGCATCGTCGCCGAGCGCATCCGCGGCGCCGTCGAACTCGAAAGCTACGCCAGCGGCGAACGCGAGATCGCGGTCACCGTCAGCGTCGGCGTCGCCGCCATCGCCCCGGCGCAGGCCAACGCCGAGGCCCTGCTCAAGGACGCCGACGCCGCCCTCTATCGCGCCAAGCAGGCCGGCCGCAACCGCGTCGAAGCGTCCCCTGCCGCGGGGCAAGCGCCGACCGCCGCCGGAACCTGAACGGCGCGCGACCAGTCAACGCATAGGGACAACCCTAGCGGCGGAGGCCGATCATGGACTTGCGAATCTATCCCCAGATGTTCATTTCCCACGACGCCGGCTGGGCGCGCTTGATGCAGGTGCACCCTTCGGTCGCCAAGGTCTTCTTGCTCTACGTGGTGCCGATGTCGCTGATTCCACCGGCCATGTTGTTGTTCGCCGCCGACGCCTACAGCGAGCGGATACTCGGCAACATTTCGCCGTCCGAGGCCGCATGGCTGGCGGCGCTGTTCTTCGTCGCGGAACTGCTCATGGTGCCGGCGATGGCAGCGGCGATCCAGTGCATCGGCGACGTCGTGAACGCCCGTCCGGCCTACCACGACGCCTTCCTGTTCGCCGCCGTCGTGCCGACGCCGCTGTGGCTGTCGGCCCTGGCGCTGTTCGTGCCGAGTCTCACCGTCAACGCGCTGGCGACGGTGGCAGCCTTGTTCGGTTCCGCTTCGCTGATTTACGAAGGCGCCTACCGCCTGTTCCGGCTGGACGACGAGGGACCGCTGCTGCTGCTGTCCGGATCGATCCTGGCGGCGGGGCTGGTGGCCTGGGCGGGCCTGATGGGACTGGTCTTCGTCGGCTGGGGCTGGATCATCGCGTAAGCGGCGCGTAGTGGTCGAACTCCATCGCGAATGCGCCGCGGCCTTGCGTCGCCGAGCGCAGTTCGGTGATGTAGCCGAAAGTTTCCGCCAGCGGCAAGCGGCCGAGGATGGCTTCGACGTCACCGGGGCGCGGGGCCACCTCCTGGATCGTCGCGCGGCGCGCAGACAGTTGCGCCAGCACCGCGCCCGTGAATTCCGCCGGTACCAGCAGTTCGATGCGGACCACCGGTTCGAGCAGCATCGGTTCGCCCAGGCGCAGGCCCTCGCGGAAGGCCAGGGCCGCCGCGGTGCGAAACGCGAGATCGCTCGAATCCACGGCATGGCTGGAGCCGCCGGCCAGAGTCACTGCGACGTCCGCCACCGCATAGCCGCCGAGCACGCCCGCTTGCGCCGCATCGCGCACCCCCTGCTCGATGGCGGCGATGAATTGGTGCGGCACCGCGTCGCCCTTGATGGCGCGGCCGAAGACGATGCCGCTGCCGCGCGCCCCCGGCTCTAGCGCCAGCACGACGTGGCCGTACTGGCCGTGACCGCCGGTCTGGCGCACGCAGCGCCCCGTCGCCGCCGGCACTGCGCGCGTGATGGTTTCCTTGTAATTGACCCGCGGCCGACCCATGCGCACCGCGATGCCGAATTCCCGGCGCACGCGTTCGAGCAGTACTTCGAGGTGCAGTTCGCCCATGCCCGCGATCAGCAGTTGGCCGCTGTCGGGGTCGGTGTCGAGCTGGAACGTCGGGTCCTCTTCCGTCAGGCGCCGCAGCGCCGCCGCCATGTTCTCCTGCTCGGCGGCCCGTTGCGGCTCGACGGCGGCGCGGATCACCGGCTCCGGAAAGGCGATGGCTTCGAGCAGGATCGGGTGTTCGGCGCTGCACAGGCTGTCCCCGGTGTAACTGCGGTTGAGGCCGAGCACGGCGCCGATCTCGCCCGTGTGCAACGCCGCCACCTCCTCGCGGTGGTTGGCATGCATGCGCAGCAGCCGCCCGATGCGTTCCTTCTGCTGCCGCGTGGCGTTGTACAGGCTCATGCCGGCCGCCAGTACGCCGGCATAGACGCGCACATAGGCCAGGTGGCCGACGTAGGCGTCGTTGGCGATCTTGAAGACGAGGGCGGCCGGCGGCTCATGGTCGTCGGCGCGCAGGCTGACCGCGTGGCCGCTCGCCGGGTCGATCCCCGGCGTTGCGTCCCGGTCGAGCGGCGACGGCAGGTAGTCGACGATGCCGTCGAGCAGCGCCTGGATGCCGACGTCGCGCCGTGCGGCGCCGCAGAACACCGGGAACAACTGCTTCGCCAGCGTCGCGCGGCGCAGCGCCGTGCGCAATTGACCGGCGTCGGGCACGACGCCGGCGACATAGGCGGCAAGCAGCGCGTCGTCGGTCTCGGCCACCGCCTCGATCAGGCGCGCGCGCGCCGCCTGGGCGGCTGCCAGCAGCGCCGGCGGTATCGCGGCGGCGAGCGGCTCGCCGCCCGCCGTCGTCGGCCAGCACAGGGCGCGCATCGTCAATAGGTCGATGACGCCGCAGAATTCGGCCTCCTGTCCCAGCGGCAGTTGCAGGCAGGCCGCCTTGACGCCGAGGCGCGCTTCGATGCTGGCAACGGCGCGCGCGAAATCGGCGCCGGGGCGATCCATTTTGTTGACGAAGCACAGCCGCGGCACGCGATAGCGGTCGGCCTGGCGCCAGACGGTTTCGCTCTGCGGCTGCACGCCATGCACGCCGTCGAAGACGACGATGCCGCCGTCCAGCACGCGCAGCGAGCGCTGCACTTCGGCCGTGAAGTCGATGTGGCCCGGCGTGTCGATCAGGTTGATGGCGCAATCGCGCCAGTGCGTCGTGACGGCGGCGGCGACGATGGTGATGCCGCGCTCGCGCTCCTGCTCCATCCAGTCGGTGACCGTGGTGCCGGCGTCGACCGAACCGAGCCGATGGCTGCGGCCGGTATGGTAGAGGATGCGGTCGGTGGTCGTCGTCTTGCCGGCGTCGATATGGGCGATGACGCCGATGTTGCGCAAGCGGGCGAGGGCGGCGGGGACGGCGGGCGCGGTCATCGCGGCCGCGCCTATCTGACCTCGAGACGGTTGACGACCTTGTCCACCGCGAACACGGACCAGGCATCCATTTCGGCGCGCGTTCTTTCTCCGGCGCTGGGCACTACGCCTGCCAGCGTCACCACCCGGTCGCGGCTGTCGATGCCGATCTGCGCCGCATGCACCGAGGGATCGGATTCGAGCACCAGGCGCAGCGCGTCGGCGATTTCGTCGTCGCTGTCCTCCTCGGGCGGGACCACCGCGAGCTCATTGACCACGTCGCGGCAGCCTTGCGCCCACCAGGCCAGCGCGCCGGCCAGGCGCTTGTGCGACAGGCTGATGACGGTGCCGGCGAGCGTGACGACGCCGTCGGTCACCGCTACCTCGACGTTGCCGCTCGCATCGGCGCCCGCCACGCGCAGGGTTTCGAGCTGCCCCTTGATGCGGGCGGCCAGCCCGCAGTTCTGGAAATCGATGTCGCGCAGCAGCCACCGGCAGACGGCATCCCGCGTCGTGCCGTCGCCGGCCGTCGGACCGGCGGCGACGCGCAAGCGATCCGCAACGGCGCCGACGCCCTCCACTTTCGCGACGGCCCGCAGCGCCAGCTTCTTGGCGCCGATGTGGGGCACTTCGCCCGCCAGCAGCAGCGCGCCGTCGCGGAATTCCATGCGGATCGGAAACGCCTGCGTGTCGAGATGCGCCTCGCGTTCGATGGCGGCCTGGGCCTTCCTCAAAATTCCGTCGTTGCCGTTGTGCATGATGCCGACTCCTTTCCGCTCCCAACGCTTCGACTATAGGACGGTTTCTCCGTTCCGCCCGGCACGAATCCTGCCCGCCGCTGTCCAATGCAATGGGTTCGGTGCGCTTTGCGGCGCATCGATTTCACGCGTTTATTTTCGAACGAGGAGTTCATCATGATCAAGCGCATTGCTGTCATATTCGGCGCGGTCTTCGTCGTCGTCGGCGTGCTCGGCTTCGTGCCCGGGGTGACGCTGTTCGACCCGGACGCCGATCACGGCCGCTTCCTGGGCGTGTTCGCGGTCGACCCGGTGCACAATCTGGTGCATATGGTGACCGGCATCATCGCCATCGGCGTCGGCATCACCAGCGAGGTCGCCAGCCGCATGTACTTCAGGATCTTCGGCGTCATTTATGCGATAGTGGCCTTGCTCGGTTTCGGCTTCGGCAACGCCGCGCTGTTCGGCGTCATGTCCAACAATCTGCCGGATGCGATCCTGCATACCCTGATCGCGACCGCGGCCTTGTTCCTGGGCTTCGGACATCTGCCGGCGCGCTTCGAGCATCCCGGCGACGAAGGCACGCATCACCCGGCCTGAAGTGAAACCAACATACCCACACATTTGAGGTCCCGCGCGCGCTCGTGCGGGCGGGGTGCCCTGCTCCGCTCATGTCCCCCGGCGCCAAAAGGCCGGCGCCTCCTCCTTTACTTCGCTACGCAGGGCACCCCACCCGCACGAGCGGGAAACGCCCAGCGGTTTGTCGGCTCCAAGGCACGGGCGCTTGCCGCCGTGGGTGGC
>JACRPB010000050.1 GCA_016214175.1 Rhodocyclales bacterium | reverse complement strand
AGTTGCTTGTAGGTGAACTCGCTGATGAGGATGTGAGCACCGTACTGCTTGCAGGCCGATTCCAGGCGGGCGGCGAGATTGACGCCGTCGCCGATGATGGTGTAGTCCATGCGCTTCTTCGAGCCGATGTTGCCCGACACCACCATGTCGGTGTTGAGCCCGACGCCGATGTCGACCGGCAACTTGCCGTCGGCGATGCGATGGGCGTTCCACGAGGTCAGTTCCTTCATCATGGCGATGGCGGTGCGCACGGCGCGGTCGCAGTCGTCGTCGTGCGCCACCGGGATGCCGAAGGCGGCCATGATGGCGTCGCCGATGAATTTGTCGAGCATGCCTTCCTCGCGCTGGATGCAATCGACCATCAGCGTGAAGTATTCGTTGAGCAGCGCCACCGTGCCCTGGGCGCCCAGTTGCTCGGTGATCGTCGTGAAGCTGCGCACGTCGGAGAACAGGATCGTCGCCTTGACGCTCTGGCCGCCGAGGGCTTCGGCGCCGCTCGCCAGCATCTGGTCGGCGATGCCCGGATCCATGTAGCGCGACATGGTGGACTTGAGGCGCTTCTCGTTCGAGATGTCCTCGATCATCAGCATCGAGCCGATGCGCTTGCGCTCGATCGACAATAGTGGCAGGGCGGTCAGGTTGACCGACAAGGTCTCGTCGCCGATATGCAGTTCCCCATCCATGACGATGTCGGCGGCTTGCGCCGCGGCGACGCTTTCGAGCTTGTCCAGCACCCATTCGTTGGCATCGGCGAAGAATTCGCCGGCGGGCCGGTTCAGGAGCCGCGACGCGTCGGCACGCAGGATGCGCAGGCCGGCGGCGTTGCAGGTGACGATCTGCTCGTGCTCGTCGAGCGTGATGACGCCGTTCGACATCGATTCGAGCATCGCCTCGTTGTAGTTCTTCATCGCCTGCACGTCGGCAAACAGCTTGGCGTTTTCCAGCGCGATCGAGATCTGGGCCGTGAATGCGCGCAGCCGCGACTCGTCCTCATGGTTGAACGGCCCGCCGCGCTTGTTGAGGACCTGGGTGACGCCGATGGTCTTGCCGTGCTTGTTGACGATGGGGACGCAGAGGATGGAGCGCGTGAAATAGCCGGTCTTCTTGTCGAAGGCCGGATTGAAGCGCAGGTCGGCGTAAGCGTAGGGAATGTTGATCGACTTGCTGGAAGTGAATACCGCGCCGGCGATGCCGACGTGGTTGGGCAGGCGAATCTGCATCGATTCCAGGCCCTGGCCGACTTCGGACCATAGCTCGTTGCTCTTCTCGTCGTTGAGGAACAGCGTCGAGCGTTCGGCGTTGAGCAGGCGCGTCGCCTCGCCCATCACCTTTTGCAGCAGCGAGCCGAGCTTGATGTCGGCGGTGACTTCCGAGACGACGTCGATGAATTCCATCTCCTGGCGCCGGATCGCCTGCATGCGCTCGATGAACTGGGCGCTTTGCAAGGCAAGCGTGCCCTGGCTGGTCATGGCTTCGAGGAGATCGAGATCCTGCCGCGTGAAGCGACCGCTCTTGCGGTTGAGCGTCTGGGCGACGCCGATGATTTCGCCGCGCACCGTCTTGATCGGCACGCAGAGAATGTTGCGCGTGACGAATCCGGTTTGCTCGTCCACCGAGCGGTTGAAGCGCGCGTCGGAGTAGGCGTCGTGAATGATCAGCGGTTCGCCGGAGGTATAGACGTAACCGGCGACGCCGCTGGTGTTGAGCAGGCGGATTTCGCGCTGGATGTTGCCTTGGGCGACGCGCGAATACAATTCGCCGGTCTCCGGATCGTTGAGGAAGAGCGATCCGCGCTCGGCGTTCAGCGACGCCGTGGTCATTTCGACCAAGGCGTGCAGGACTTCATCCAGCGTGTCGTAACCGGCCATGCGGCGCGTGACTTCCAGCAGCAGTTCGGCGCGGCGCAGGCGACGGCGTTCGACCGTGCCGGAAGCGTCCTTGGCGGTCGAGTTCTTCTTGCTGGGGGCGGCTTGATCCATGGTCGTCAGTTCCGGGCCTGCGCCTCGAGTTGCTCGCGTAGCGCGCGTACGGTTTCACGAAATTGCGCCTGTTCGTCGGCGTGGAGAAGTTGCTCGCGGCGCACCGCATTGTCCTTGTCGATCTTCGCCAGTTCGAGAGCTTCGCGCAAGGTGGCGATCGTGGCCCGCAATTGCGTGATTTCGCCCTGGGCCGACGACACAGCGTTGCGGACGGCGACCTCCGTTTCCAGGCGGGCTTTCTCCAGTTCGTCGCGCAGCACGGCGATCGTCGCATGCAACTGGGTGATCTCGCCTTGCGCTGCGGAAACCGCATTGCGTACCGCGACGTCCTTATCGAGCCGCGCTTTTTCGAGTTCGCCGCGCAGCGCCGTCACCGTTTCTTTGAGCTGTGCTATGTCTCCTTGCGCCGACGCGTAGGCCTGTTGAACGGCTTGTTCGCGCCGGGCCTGGCTATGTTCGAGTTCCTCGCGCAACGCGATCACGGCGCGCTGCATGTCGCGCGCTTCGGCTTCGGCTATCTCGATTGCATCAGGGCTGGTCATGACGCTGAAGGGTATCACAGGCGCAAGGCTCGTGATTCACCGCGCCCATGGGCGCAGGCGCCGCAGTCGTGGGGCCGCGCTAGCGGGGGCGGCCGTCGAGGTCGATGACGGCCATGACTTCGTTGCCGCATCCCCGATATTCGAGGCGGTCGAAGCTGGTCATGCGTGCCATGGCGATGCCGCGGCCGTTCGGGTCGAAGGCCCGCGCGGTATCGAAGCGCAGGTACCTTTCCCAATCGAAACCGGCACCCTGATCGGTGACCGTGTAGACGACGGCTTGCGGCGACTTCTCGGCGCGGACGACGACGAAGCGCTGCCTGAACTCGGGCAATTGGCTGCGGCGCTTGACCTCTTCTTCCCAGCGGTCCTCGCGCCGCAAGCGGCTCTTCTCTTCGTAGGTAATGCCGAGGTTGCCGTGTTCGACGGCATTGACCAGCAGTTCGGTGAGACCGAGGGCGACTTTGTCCGGATCGGGGCAGAGGTGCGCCAGTAGGCCGGCCAAGCTGTTGGCCTCGTCGATATTGCGGTACTCGAACTCGGCCCGCACCGCAAGCCTGAGGGCATCGGCCTGGGTGCGCACGCGCTTTTCGGCTTCTGCCTTTTCGGCGACGTCAACCAGCGCGGCGCGCACGATGGTGACCAGCGATTCCAGGGTGTAGGGCTTGGTCAGGTAATAGTAGGCGCCGGCCTCGATACCCTCGGCGATCTGCATCGACGAAGCCGCCGCCGTCTGCATGATGACGGGAATCTCGCGGTAGCGTCTTTCGTGCTTCAGGCGCTTGAGCAGTTCGAGGCCGTCAAGGCGCGGCATCATGCGGTCGAGGACGATCAGGTGATACGGCTCCTGCGACTGTTGCAGCTTTTCCCAGGCGTCTTCGCCATCGACCGCCATATCGAGGCAGTAGGTGGCATCGTCGAGAAATTCGGCGATGATGCGGCGGTTCAGTTCCTCGTCGTCGACCACCAGGATGCGATAGTTCAGCACGCCTCGTCCTTTCTGGCTTCCGCTACGCGTGCGCCGCGCATCGTGCCGCCGTCGGACGCGCCTGCGTGCGCGCATGAACCGCGATGGGTAAGGGTGAGTGGTCGGCACGGGGTGGCGACGGCCTGGGGCGAACCCTTGGCGGCGTATTTGAAGTGGTCATTGATGGGCACTGAAATCGTGACGGGTACGGGGTCAGGGGATGCGTGCCTGCGCATCATACTATCTTCCGGCGCTTCGGGTCCCGGCCGAATGCGCGCGAATGCGCCACGGCAACGGTCGCAAAAGTGCGCGACGCGAAATTCACAGAATCTGTGGATTACCTTGTGGACATCTGCTCGTCGTCACCGG
Organism: Rhodocyclales bacterium; assembly: GCA_016214175.1. Lineage (GTDB taxonomy): Bacteria > Pseudomonadota > Gammaproteobacteria > Burkholderiales > Rhodocyclaceae > Nitricoxidireducens. The sequence goes on along the minus strand of JACRPB010000050.1, from coordinate 24,533 downwards.
AATGCCTTGTTGTCGTGGCGATTCGCTCGCCATGATTAATTCTTAGGCAGCCGCGGATGCGAAGATGCGGCCACTCCTAGTCCGAAAGGAATAGGGATTCGCGCTGGAGGCAATGAAAACTCTGGGGAATCGGCGCATACTTGGTCTCGTTCCGGTTTGCCCGGGCCTCGACCATGCCGCAAACGATTTGCTCGAAGTGTTTTGCCAAACTGACTGCGGTCCAGCGTCGCGAGGGACGATTGCTTTGCGACGCTTGCGAAGCGGAATGGGTCAGGAAGCAACCGCCGAATCCCCTGCCGGATACCCAAGCCAAACCGGAAACAGGCACTGGCGCCCAAGTCAGGAATCGAACCTGAGACCTACCGCTTAGGAGGCGGTCGCTCTATCCACTGAGCTACGAGGGCGCGAGGCCCGTATTGTAGCGGTTGGCGGCCAGGTCCGGATACGACGCCGCAGCCGGTCTATCCCGTGAATATCTTCAGGTAGGCGGCGATGCCGAGCTTGCTGATGCTGTCGATCTGGCTGGTCTGCTGATCGACCAGGCGCTGCGCGCTGGCGATCTGCGCCTGCTGGGAACTTCGCTGGGCTTCGAGCGAGCGGTTGCGTGCGTTGAGCGAATTGAGCGAACCGCCGACATTGCCGCCGCCTGCCAATTCGGTCGCCACGGCCTTTTCGGCGCGGCTGCCTACGCGGGCGACCGTGCTACGCACTTGCGACGGATTCGACTGCAATGCGCTTTCCAGGGCTTTCGCGTCGATGGCAAGCGAGCCGTCCTTGCTCTGCGTGATGCCGATCTTGCTGAGGTCGGCGAGCGTGCTTCCCTCGGACAGCGAACCTTGCAGGTCCCTACCGGCCGACGCCGCGCGCACGTTGTTCGCCAGCGTGCCGGTCTGGGTGGCGCTGCCCTTCGTGGCCGTGAGGACCGCCTTGTTTGCGCTATTGAAGGCGGCGACGAAAGTCCCGATGGCGGTCTTGAGGGCGCCGGCGGCGAGTTTGGTGTCGCCTAAGGGCTTGGCGGCCGCCTGCACTTCGGAAAACGCGCCCTGGATTTGACCGAAGGCTGAAATCTGAACCTGGGTCGAGCTCAATTGCCGTTCGACGCGATCGCTGGCCTTCTTGAAGGCCGCCGCAACCAGCTCCGTCGTACCGGCATCGCCCTGCTTCCGGCTGCGAGACGATTCGCTCACCAAGCTGCTGACGATACTGGAAATGTCCATGGCCTTCATCCCTGAGTACAAGCCCCTGCAAGAACTATAGCAGGTGCGCCGGGGGACCGCTTCAGGCCGCCAGGTTCACGGCCCTGGCCACGCCGGCCAGCGCGCCGAAGAAGATGACGAGATGGGCCAGCGACCACCAGCGGTAGCGGCGCGCGAGACGTTCCGGCGAGAGGGCGGAAATCAAGTACAGGCGGCCGTCTTCGGGCATGCGCATCAGGTGCAGGTCGGAGCGCTGGCGCGCCTCGCGCTGCATCTGCTCGACTTCGCGGCGCGCTTCGGCGCGCGCGAGTTCCCACTCGCGCAAATCGACTTCGCCGTTGCCGTCGAGATCGAAGCGCTTGCGTAGTTCCTGCGGATTCCTTTTCCAGTCGGCGAGCAAGTGCTTGACCGCCTCGTCGCGGTTCAACTCCAGTTCTTCGCAACTGCGCGTCTGAAACCGGCCCAGAACATAGAGCGCTTCCCTGGCGAGCAGCAGCCACTCCGTATAGCGGCGGTTGCCTTCCGTCCAGCAGTCCTTGCGCGTCGTGAGAATCTCGGCACCGGCAGGATCGACCAGACACTCCCCCGTACCGTCGTCGAGGAGGAAGGAAACGTCGGATTCGCCCGACGACTCCGTAACCCATCGGTCGTTTTGACGCGCTTCGACGAGAAAGCGATACCAAAGGCAGGCAACGTGGCCGCAGGGCGAGGTCACTGGGGGACCTTCGAGGGCACGGCCGCTGCCGTTCAGTTCGACGTAACCCTGAGCGGCGGAGGCGACCTTCGACGTCGGCGTGTCGTCGATGGCGCGCGCGCGCCGGTAGGTCGATATCCAGGCAGCCAGGCTGATGGCCGCGATGAGGCCGGCGCAGGCGATCCAACCGGTGCGGCTGTCGATCTGCACGCCGGCGAACACCAGTAGGAGTTGGCTGCCCGAGGTAATGAAGTGGCCGTACTCGCGGCGCAGCCGAACGATCATTTAGCCGAACAAGGCCTTCACATCGACGTCCAGTTTTTCGGCGGCCGTGAATTCGAGCAGCGGCTTGGCGGCGAAGCGGAAGAATCCGGCGAGGAGGGTGTCCGGGAATTGCTCGATGCGCACGTTGTTGATGTTGACGGCTTCGTTGTAAAGTTCGCGCCGGTCGGCGATGGCGTTTTCCAGCGACGTGATGCGGCTTTGCAGTTGCATGAAGCTTTCGTTGGCCTTGAGTTCGGGATAGCTTTCGGCGAGGGCGAAGATCTGTCCGAGGCTGGCGCGCAAGAGGCCTTCCGCTTGTCCGAGCGCCGGCACGTCCTGGCGCTCCCGTGCCGTGTGCACCTGTGAGCGCGCTTCGACGACGCGTTGCAGCGTCGCCTGCTCGAACTGCTTATACTGCTTGCAGGTCTCGACCAGCTTGGGCAATTCGTCATGACGCTGCTTGAGCAGGACGTCGATGTTGGCCCAGGCCTTGGCGACCGCATGCTTGACTTGTACCAGCCCGTTGTAGAGCATCACGCCGTAGGCGAACAGAACCAGCAGCGCACCGAGAAACAGAATGGAACCCAATCCCATAACTTCCTCCCGAGGCAAAGAATGGTGCCGGCATGATACGGCAATTGGTCGCGCGCTGCGCCGCAAACGCCTGCTGATCGTGACCGGATTGCTGTTGCTGGCAGCGCTGGCGGCGCTGGCTTTCGTCGGCTATCGCCAGCCCGAGATGCTGCTGGACTACGTAAACCTGCGCTACTGCGGTTAGCGGCGGCGACACTTCCCGGTCATTGGGCTGCGGCGTCTTCCTTGGCGTCGCGTGCGGCACGCGCCGCGGCAATCAGTTCGGCCGGAGCGCCGATGCGTTCGAGTAACGACTCGTGGCTGAGGTGGAGCAATTCTTCGATATCGCGGAAGTCGTCGGGCAGGGCGGCGTCGCTCCAGCCGTTGGCGGTGTGGCGCGCCAGATCGACGGCGAGTTTGACGTTGCGTACGCGCGGCGAGTTCGCATTCTCGGGATCCATCAAGGTCACCAGGAGCTGCGGCAAGCCCCAGGCGCGCGCCAGTTCGAGCTTGACTTGGTAGAGGGCGACGCCGTATTCCGTTTCCTGAACGGCGATCGACCGCAGCAGGCGATCCGCGGCTTGCAGTTCGTAGACGCGAGTCGCCAGCGTCGGCGCGAAACACCACATCAGGATTTCGGCGAAATCGTGAAGCTGGGCGGCGACCTTGATCTCGTCGATCTCTGGATCGTGGCGCAGGGCGGCCCAGTCCCAGGCCCAGGCCGACGCACGGCGCGCCCGCGAAATCACCCGCAACAGGCCGAGCATCGCCTTCGGAAATCCCTTGAGCTGCTGCTCGATGATCGGCAGGTTCTGGAATTGCTCGAAGAACGGGTAAATGCCGATCATCATGACGGCGCGTTCGACGGTGGTGATGTCCGTGACCTGGCGCTTGCCGCGATTCTTTTCGATATGACCGAAGACGCGCAAGGTCATCAGCGGATCATGGAGGACGATGCCGGCCAGCTTCCGGATGTTGACCTTGTCGGCGGTCTTGCGCAACTCGTCCAGTTGGTTCGCCGTATGGCGCAGTACCGGGAGCTCCACGTCCTTGAAGTACGCGACCCACGGTTCGAGGCCGGGGAAGGGCATGTCGATCATCAGCGTCATGGGGCAACCCCGGTATCCGGTTCGATCACTTGAGCAGCTTTCTCATGAAGGCCTCGACATAGGCGGGCCGGATCGGCTTGACGATATAACCTCTTGCTCCCGCCGCCGCCGCCTTCTCGACGAACTCGCGGGAGGTGTTGCCGGTCACCATCACGACCGCCGTGTGCGGCGACGCCTCGCGAATCAGCGGCAAGGCCTCAAGCCCCGACATCACCGGCATATCCACGTCGAGGCAGACGACGGCAGGCTGATAGGTCTTGGCGGCGCTGACGGCATCGGCGCCGGTGGTCGATAGATGGACGATGTTGAGGCCGAGCTCGGAGAGCAGGCCTTTCAGCATCAGGCGAATCGAAGCGTTGTCGTCGGCGATGATGACGGAAGTGCGGTCCTTGGGGGGCGTTGCCTTCTCCGCCGCCACGCCGTCGGCACCGCCCGGGGTTACGGCCGGAGCGGCGGCTGCGGGCGGTGCGGTGTTCTCCTGTCTTGCGTTGGCGGCGGACGCTTGTTGGCGGGCGGCGTAAACCTGCTCCAGTTCCTCGATGATCTGGCGTTGCCCGAACGGTTTCTGGATGAAGCCGGCGGCGCCCGCATCGGCAGCCTTCTGACGAACGGCGGGATCTTCGGCGGCGGTGATGAAGACGACGTCGATCTGCGGCATCGACGCGTTGATCTCACGCAGGATATCCAGGCCGTTGCGGCCGGGCATTTCGTAATCCAGGCAGACGATGTCCGGGCCGTGCTGCCGGATGCATTCCATGACCTGCGAGCCGTCGGCGAGGGAGGCGACGACCGTATATCCGCGGCCGCTGAGCAGGGAGCCGAGCACTGCCCGCATGGAGGCGTTGTCGTCGACAATCAGGACGCGCATGGTCTACTCATGACGCAAGGTCGACGAAGCGGGTGAGCGGCGTTTTGCCAAGCGTGCGCGGCGTACAGATGATCGGACTCCATCCCTTGTTTCAGAGGCCGGGCCATCATAGCATCGTTTACCGGGCGTTTCGGCCGGCCGACGGCTCGTCCATGGCCGCGGAATGGGCGGGGCCGAGCGTTGCGCGCGCGGCTGCGCCGGCCGCGATGCGCCCCCGCGCCGGAGCGTCGAGCCTCGCCCCGCGGCAAGGGGATCGCCGCTATTGCTCTGGCGGGGGTTCCACAGTAAAATCGCCGGCTTTCCAACCTTGCTCCACCCGTAGCGCATGCGGGGGGGCTTCAGCCAAAAGGAGATTGCATGCGACATTACGAAATCGTTTTCATCGTCCATCCTGATCAGTCCGAGCAGGTGCCGGCGATGGTCGAGCGTTACAAGGCGCTCGTCACCGGCCGTTCCGGCCAGATCGAGTGCGACGGCGAGACCCTGACCGAACTCGAGCACGCCTTCAAGTTCAACGACGCCGTGCTGCGCCACTTGACCATCAAGATGAGCAAAGCGGTGATGACGCCTTCCCCGATGATGAAAGAGGAGAAGTCGCGATCGCTGACTGCCGCGCCGGCCGCCGAAGTGAAGGCGGAGCCCGCTGCTGCCGTCTGATGGAATAAAGGTAGGCACGGCGGCGAACCGGACCGTACTGGCCGGAACGCTGCTGGAGCGGGGCGTACTGCGATACACGCCGGCCGGCATTCCCGTCATCGAGTTTCGTCTCGGCCACGAGTCGAAACAGGTGGAAGCGGAAAAGCCGCGCCAGGTCGAATGTGAAATCGCCTGTGTCGCCCTCGGTGCTCCGGCGCTGCTGTTGAAGGATGCGCGCCCCGGCGCAGGATTGGAACTCGAAGGGTTCCTCGCCGCGAAAAGCATCAAGACCAGAACCGCCGTGCTGCATGTGACGATTATCGAATTTCTGGAAGGAAACGAAAATGGCATTCAAACCGAAGAGTAAGACCGCCGCCGGCAAGAAGAAGGACGACAAGGGCCGTAGCCTGTTCAAGCGTCGCAAGTTCTGCCGCTTCTCGGCCGAAAAGATCGAAGAGATCGACTACAAGGACATCGACATCCTGAAGGACTTTATCGGCGAAAACGGCAAGATCATGCCGGCCCGCATCACCGGCACCAAGACCGGTTACCAGCGCCAGTTGTCCACCGCCATCAAGCGCGCCCGCTTCCTTGCGCTGATGCCCTACACCGACCTGCACCAGTAAGAGGAGATCGCCATGCAAGTGATACTGATGGACAAGGTGGTGAATCTCGGCGGCCTCGGCGACATCGTCAAGGTCAAGGACGGTTATGCCCGCAATTACCTGATCCCCCAGGGCAAGGCCAAGCGCGCCACCGCAGAGAACAAGAAGGTGTTCGAGGCCAAGCGCGCCGAACTCGAAAAAGTCCATGCCGAGAAGCTTGCCGCCGCTCAGGAGAAGGCTGCCAAGCTGGAAGGTCTGGCGCTGCAGATCGCCCGCAAGGCCGGCGTCGACGGTCGTCTGTTCGGCTCGGTCACCAACATCGACATCGCCGAGGCGCTGGCCGCCCAGGGCTACGAGATCGAGAAGGCCGGCATCCACATGCCGCAGGGCCCGCTGAAGGTCGTCGGCGAAAGCCAGATCGAAGTCGGCCTGCATACGGACGTGAAAGCGACGATCACCGTTGCTGTGGTCGCCGAACAATAAGCGCTCCCCGTCGTGCGGAAAAGGCAGGGGCCGCCCCCTGCCTTTTTTTATTTGCGCAGCCGCAATGGTTCCCGGCACAATGTCCGTGAACGAGACAGGATGCGGACCATGTATCTCAACGAACTCATCGACGAACTGCAGCCGCGCATCGCTGCGTTGCGGCGCGACCTGCATGCCCATCCCGAACTGGCGTTTCAGGAGCAGCGGACTTCCGACATAGTCGCCGCCCATCTCGCGGCGGCAGGCATCGAAGTCCATCGCGGCCTTGCGCGCACCGGCGTCGTCGGCGTGCTCAAGGCCGGATCGAGCAATCGCGCCATCGGTCTGCGTGCCGACATGGATGCACTGCCGCTCGACGAAGCCAACGGTTTTCCGCACCGTTCCCGCAACGCCGGGCGCATGCACGCCTGCGGCCACGACGGCCATACGGCGATGCTGCTCGGCGCCGCCGAGGCGCTGGCGCGCACGCGCGATTTTTCCGGCACCGTCTATTTCATCTTCCAGCCGGCTGAGGAGCATGAAGGCGGCGGCCGCGTCATGGTCGAAGAGGGGCTGTTCGAGCGCTTTCCGATGCAAATGGTGTTCGGCCTGCACAACTGGCCGGGGCTGCCGGTGGGCAGCATTGCGGTACTGGAAGGACCGGTGATGGCTGCCGCCGATCGCTTCGAGATCGAGATCTGCGGACGCGGCGGCCATGCGGCGATGCCGCATCTCGCAGTCGATACGGTCGCGGCCGGCGCCGCTCTGGTGCAGGCGCTGCAGACTCTGGTGAGCCGCGACAGCGATCCCCAGGATGCGGTCGTCGTCAGTGTCACGCGCTTCAATGCCGGCCATGCCGACAACGTACTGCCCGAAAAGGCGGTCCTCGGCGGCACGGTGCGCTGCTTCCGTCCCGAACTGCAAGATGCCCTCGAAGCGGGACTGCGCCGCATCTGCCACGGCATCGAAGCGACCTACCGCGTCAGCATCGTCGTGCGTTACGAGCGCGGCTATCCGCCCACCGTGAATGCCGAGGAGCCGACCTTCATTTGTCGGGAAGTGGCGCGGCAGGTGGTGGCTCAGGGCGAGCCGGGGGGCGAAGTGCTCGGTCAGCTCAAGCCGAGCATGGGGGCCGAGGACTTCGCCTATCTGTCCAGCGTCGTGCCGGGTTGCTATGCTTGGCTCGGCAACGGTCCGGGCGTCGGCGGCTGCATGCTGCACAGTCCGCATTACGATTTCAACGACGGCATCATCGCCGGCGGCCTGCGCTATTGGATCAGGCTGGTCGAGCGCGTTTTACCGAAGGACTGAGGCAAGACAAAAGAAAAGCCCGCGCAAGGCGGGCTTCCCAGTTCCGGAGAGAAGTGGATTACTTCTTCTTCTTGCCGGCGACCGCAGCCTTGAACGCGGCTCCGGCGGAGAATTTCGGCACGGTCGTGGCCGCAATTTTGATGGTGGCGCCGGTCTTCGGATTCTTGCCGGTACGTGCGGCGCGCTTGGCGGACTTGAAGGTGCCGAAGCCGACGAGCGTGACCGAATCGCCCTTGGACACAGCCTTGACGACTGCAGCAATAGTGGCATCGAGCGCCTTGTTAGCAGCGGCCTTGCTGATGCCGGCTTCCTTGGCGGCGACTTCGATAAGTTCAGCTTTGTTCATCCAAATGCCTCCGTAATGAGTGTATGGCAGCCAAATGGCTGGAGCGGATTCTAACTCGCAAAAAAGAAGTTATGCGAGCTATTTCTGTTATTCCCCGAGCAATTTTTCCGCTTGCCGGGGCGCGCGAACGGCCGGCCTGACTGCGATTCGGTCGGTAGCGGTTTTCCGGGAGGTGCCGGCTTATGTCAATGCCAACCCGTTCGCGTCCATAGTGAATCGTGCGCTGCGGCGCGCGGCGATCGCGATTCAGTGCAGCAATTTCGACGGCGTCGCGAACAAGTGACCGAGAATCTCGGGGCCGAAGCGGTATTCGTGATTGCAGATGTCGTCTTGCACGACGATCTCGTCGTGTGCGGCAAGCATCTCTGCAACTTCTTCGCGACCCAGGGTGCGCAGCATGTTCAACACCTTCGCCTCGTCGCGCGGGCAGTGGTAGCGCACGGGACGGGGGGCGAACAGGCGCAGCGTTTCCTCGGCGAACAGATTCGCCAGCAGGGTTTCTGCAGGCAGCGCGAGTTCCGCCGGCTTCACCGTCGAGGCCAGGAGCTGCACCCGATTCCAGCCGTCGGCATCGCGTGCGTCGGCGCCGGGCAGTTTCTGCAGGAAGAGGCCGCAAGCCATGTCGGCGTCGGCCGCCAGCCATAAGCGCGTCGGCGTCTGTTCCGATTGCGCCAGGTAGTTCTCGAAGATCGCGGCCAGCGTCTCTCCCGCAAGCGGGACGTAACTTTGGTACGGGCGTGCGGTGCCGTCGGTCTGCAAGGTGAGCATCAACCGGCCGTCGCCGAGGAGTCCGGACAGCGGCGCCGGCGCCACGCTGCCGCCGGTTTTCGCCATGCCGCGCAGCCGCAGTTGTTCGTCGCAATCCACCACCATGATGCGTACCGGTCCGTGGCCCTGGAGTTGAAAACTGATGCGGCCCGGTTGTTTCAGATTGCTGCCGATCAGCGTCGTCACGGCGGCCAACTCGCCGAGCAGATCGCGCACGATGGGGGCGTAGTCACGGCCGGCCTGCATTTCCTGCCACGCCGGTCCGAGACGCACGACGGCGCCGCGGACGTCGAGGTCCTCGAACAGAAAGCGTCGTATCGCGTCCATTATTTCGCGAAGCTCGAAAACAGCGCCGGATCGAAGCCGATCAGCAACTGTCCGGTTTCCGTTTCCACCACCGGCCGCTTGATGACGCTGGAAAACTCGACCATCAAGGCCACGGCGGCGCTCTGCGTCGCGATCTCGCGGCGTTCGGGCGGCAGCTTGCGGAAGGTCGGTCCCTTGGTATTGAGCAGCGTCTTCCAGCCCGCCGCCTGGCACCAGGCGACGAGGCGGTCGGCCTTCTTCATGGTGTCGCAGTTCTTGATGCCGTAGATGCGGATCATTGCAGCTCTCCTCGCGGGGTGCGCATCATACCTTGTCGGCACGCGCCAACAGTCGCCAGGCGAGGCAACCGAGGCCGAGCGTGCCGAAGGCCAGGGTCCAGGCACCGGCGGCTGCCGCGCCGCCGGCCGCATCGAGCGTTGCGCCGAACACCAGCGGCGCGACGAAGCCGGCGCCGAAGCCCAGCAGCGAATAGACCGCCATCGCCGCGCCGCGCTGCGCCAGCGGCGCGGCCTGCACCAGCCCGGCGGTGAGCGCCGCGGAATCCGCCATTACCGCGATGAAGTAGAGCGCCAGCGTCGCCAGCATCAGCCACCAGGGCCAGGCTGCCGAATAACCGGCGATCCAGCAGAGGATGCCGGAGCCGGTCATCACGCCGGCGATCCAGCGCTTGCGGCCGCAGCGGCCGGCCGCCTCGTTGCCGAGTATGCTCGCCGGCAATCCCAGCAGATTGATCAGCGCCGCCGCTTCGGTTGCGGTGAGCGTGGGCGTGTCGTTCCGCGCTGTCGCATAGGCGAAGACGATGAAGGCGACCATCCAGGAACGCAGGCCGAAGAGTTCCCAGCAATGCACCGCGTAGCCGAGGATGAAGCGGCGCGTCTCGCGCTGCGCCAGCACCGGTCCGAAACGCGGCAGCCAGGGCGCGCGCTGTGCCGCGTGCGGCGCCTGGGCGCGCAGGCCCAGCAGCACCGTCGGCGCCGCCAGCAGGGGGCCGCCGGCCAGCAGCAGAAAAGCCGTTTGCCAGGGCAGGACCGCCCCCAGCCAGCCGGCCGCCAGCAGCGAGAGGCTGGTGCCGATGCCGAAGGTCGCGGTGTAGAAGGCGATATGACGCGGCTGGCGCTCTCCCGTGACGCGGTCGGTGAGCGCTTTCAGACCCGGCATGTAGGTGCCGGCGAGGCCGGCTCCCGTCAGCGCCTGGAACGCGGCCGCCGATGCCACGCCTTGCGCCAGCAGGCCGAAACCCGCCGTCCCGGCTGCCGCGAGCAGGCAGGAAAAGGCAAATACGCCGCGGGCATCGATGCGATCGGTGACGCCCGACAGGAGCGGCACTGCCAGCATGTAGCCGCAGAAGAAGGCGCCGCCGACGAAGCCGGCTTCCGCGCCGCTCATGCCCCATTGCGCGCGCAACGTCGGCAGGAAGGCCGGATAGGCGGCGAAACCCGTCATGCTCAGTGTTTCGGCGAGACAGAGCAGGGCGACGATGCGGGCGGCGGGAGCGGCGGACATGCCGCCATATTGGCATACCGGCCGTTCGGTGCGTTCGGCACCGCCCGATTCCGGGACCGAGGGTGCGCGCGCTCGACTGGCGGCGGCGGATACGCTGTCGTCGCCTGGCACGATCTTCGCTCCTTGAGCGCGAACGCCTTCAAACGGAGATCATCATGCCAGTGCTACCGAGCGGACGTCGGATCGAGTTTTCCCTGGACCGTTTCCACGCGCTGCTGGGGCGGATGGACACGCGGCGGGCACAAGAGATCGTCGCAACGCTGAGCGATCCCGACGATCTGCTGTTCGTTCTCGATGCCGTGCATTTCGGCCGCGACGACGGCGCGCCGTTCTTTGCCGATTACGTGGCGGCCGACTGGAAGGCCTACGCCGCCGAATGGTGCGCCGCCGACCGGGAGGCGCTCAAGGCGTGGCTCGCCTCGGCGGAAGCGCATCGCAACCGTGCCGAGGCGATCGCCTACATCAGGGCGCTCGTGCTCGACGGTCATCGCGGCGCCCTCTCGTATCCCTACGTGATTTCCCACGGCGGCGCGTATCCCGGCGCGCATTCGGGATCGCTGTTGCGGCAATGAGCGGTCCGAATTCGCCGCGGCGTGGCAAGAATTGCCGCCGGCGGCGCGGCTGAACCGGCAGGCGCCGCTTCAGTCCTTCTGTTCCTCGTAGCTCGACGGGCTGATGCCGGCGTGGCCGAGGAACTCGCGCAAGTGCTTGATGGCCATCTTGTCGCAAACGTTGCCGTGATGCGGGTGATGCAGCGAAACCTCGACCCGGTTGAGAACGACGCGGAAGGCGGCGCCGCGCGTCGGCTCGATCGACGCCCCCAGGTGACGCAGCAAGGACTCGATCTCGCGCCAGTGGATGTTGGTATTGATCGGATCCTGAAAGATCGTGCGCAGTGGCTCACGGCGATCGCTTCCGTTCGGCATGGCGGTGCGTCAAGGATATCTCATGGCGGCTGCCGCCGCTCGCGGCGCAAGCGAACCGATCTTACGCCGGCGCTTGAAATTCCGGCGCCCGACCCCATAAAGCTGGATATTTTTTGCTTTTCAAGGAGCTATTCATGACCGGTACCGCCACGTCTTCCCGCGAAACCCTGGGCTTCCAGGCCGAAGTCAACCAGTTGCTGCAACTGATGATCCATTCGCTCTACAGCAACCGCGAAATCTTTCTGCGCGAACTCGTTTCCAACGCTTCCGACGCCTGCGACAAGCTGCGCTTCGAGGCGCTGCACAACGCCGGGCTGTTCGAGGGCGACGCCGACTTCAAGATCCGTATCGGTTTCGACAAGGCAGCGAAGACGCTGACCATCTCCGACAACGGCATCGGCATGAGTCGCGACGATGCCATCGCGAACCTGGGCACCATCGCCAAGTCGGGCACGCGCGAATTCTTCTCCCAGCTTACCGGCGACCAGCAGAAGGATGCCCATCTGATCGGCCAGTTCGGCGTCGGCTTCTATTCCTCGTTCATCGTCGCCGACAAGGTGACGGTGACGACGCGCCGCGCCGGCCTGCCGGCCAACCAGGCGGTGCGCTGGGAATCGGACGGCTCGGGCGAGTTCTCGGTCGAGATGGTCGAGAAGGCCGGCCGCGGCACCGAGATCACCCTGCATCTGAAGGAAAGCGAGGGCGACCTGCTGTCCGGCTGGAAACTGCGCTCCATCGTCCGCAAGTACTCCGACCACATCGTCCAGCCCATCGTGATGAAGAAGGAAGAGTGGGACAAGGACAAGAACGAGCAGGTCGTCACCGACGAGGACGAGACCGTCAACAAGGCTTCCGCCATCTGGGCGCGCGCGAAGAACGACATCAGCGACGACGAGTACAAGGAGTTCTACAAGCACGTCGGCCACGACTTCGAAGACCCGCTGGCCTGGACGCATGCCCGCGTCGAAGGCAAGAGCGAATACACGCAACTGCTGTACGTGCCGTCGCGCGCGCCGTTCGACCTCTGGGACCGCAACGCCCGCCACGGCGTCAAGCTCTACGTGCGCCGCGTCTTCATCATGGACGACGCCGAGCAACTGATGCCGCTCTACCTGCGCTTCGTGCGCGGCGTCGTCGATTCGGCCGATCTGCCGCTCAACGTTTCGCGCGAGATTCTCCAGGAGAGCAAGGACATCGAAGCCATCCGCAAGGGCTGCACGAACAAGGTGCTCGGCATGCTCGACGACCTCGCTGCCAACGACAAGGAGAAGTACGCCAAGTTCTGGGGCGAGTTCGGCCGTGTGCTCAAGGAAGGCGTCGGCGAAGACTTCGCCAACAAGGAAAAGATCGCCAAGCTTTTGCGCTTTGCCTCCACCCATGCCGATAACGCCGAAGAGGTCGTCGCGCTCGCCGACTACCTCGGCCGCATGAAGGAAGGCCAGGAAAAGATCTACTACGTCGCTGCCGAGACCTTCAATGCCGCGAAGAACAGCCCGCATCTCGAAATCTTCCGCAAGAAGGGCATCGAAGTCCTGCTGCTGTCGGACCGCGTCGACGAATGGGTGGTGAGCCACCTCACCGAGTTCGAAGGCAAGGAACTCGTGTCGGTCGCCAAGGGCGGCCTCGATCTCGGCAAGCTCGAAGACGAGGCCGAGAAGAAGGAGCAGGAAAAGGAAGCCGGCGACTTCAAGGAACTCACCGACAAGATCGGCAAGTCGCTCGGCGAGCGCGTCAAGGAAGTGCGCATCACCCATCGCCTCACCGACAGCCCCGCCTGCCTGGTGGCCGACGAGCACGGCATGTCGGGCAACATGCTGCGCATCCTCAAGGCCGCCGGACAGAAGTCGCCCGACGCCAAGCCCATCCTCGAAATCAATCCCAAGCACCCGGTGGTGCTGCGCCTGAAGTACGAGGAGAAGAAGTTCGACGACTGGGCGGCGGTGCTGTTCGATCAGGCCCTGCTCGCCGAAGGCGGCCAGTTGGATGACCCGGCCACCTTCGTCAAGCGCGTGAACGACCTGATGATGACGATGTCGCTGGGCGGCGCCTGACGCCCCAATGAAACAACGGCAGGCGTTGCCGCCTGCCGTTGTTTCAGCGACGCCTGCGCCGCGCCGCCGCCGAGTCGTTCGTTATCGGCTCAGCCGCAGCGGGGCCAGGTTGGTCACGGCGGCGTCGCCGGGCGCCGCTTTCCCTGCGACCCTCCTGACGCCTTTCGTCGCGCTCGTCGGCGTCGGCCCGGCGGCGTTGACCAGCACCCACCCGGTGGCGTATGTCTTGTATGCGTTGTTCCCGCAGGGCGACGCCCAGGCGTAGCTGTAGGTACTGCCCCACCTATCTTTGGAATTGAAAATTTCGGTCACGCAAAACAGCCCGTTGGCGCGCTGGCCCTGGACGAGGAAACGCAGGGTTCCGTCTGCCGGATCGAAGAAGAAACGGTCGACCTGATCGCAACCGCGGACGAAGACCTGGTAAGAGAACAAGTCGTTACGCATCGGGTTGCTGAGCGTCATCGCGAGGCACTGCGTCGGGTCCGCGGCGAGGCGTATCAGGCCGCCGGCGCTCAGCTTGAAGACGGCCCGTCTGGTCTTGGCGCCGTCATCTTTGTCCTCGCACGGCTCGTTGTCGGGGCCGATTGCGTTCCACTGGCCGCCGCGGGTTCCCGTTACCGCAAGGCACTTCCGCTTTCCGGCACTGTCTCGGTACAGGATGTTGATCGGCATATCGAATGAAATGGTCGGCAGGCTCGGTACGGCGACGTCGCTCAGCCATGCGGCCGCATCGTTCTCGATGCTCTTGGCGACCGCCTGGGAAAGCATGTCGCGCTTGGCGCTCGCGAGCAGGTGCGCCATCGGGCGCTTGCCGTCTTTTTCCGTCATCAGATCGGTCTGCACTTTGGCGAGGGTCGTGTACTCGGTAGCCAGGGCTTTCTTGCGTTCGGCGATGAAGCTGGCCGTGTCTACCGCGGCCAGGATGTTCTTGCGCTTGATACCGTCCTTGAGGTCTTCGGCGAGCGCCGTCGCGTAGGCCTGGGTCCGGTCCTGGACGTTCTTCGTCGTGCGTGCGCCAAGCCAAGCGTTGTTCTTCGCGACGATGTCGCCCGAAACGTTGGGACCGACGACTTCGGCCGCGGCCTTCTCGGCGTTCTCGCGAGCGACGCCCGCTTGGTCCCGCACCCGCTCAGCCGCGGTCTTCTGGGCGAGCTTTGAATCGCGTTCGGCTTCCTTGCTGGCCTTCTCGTTCCGCTTGGACATGATGCTGTCCCAGTCGAGGGTGACGATTGCCTTGAGCAGCCTCGCGATTTCGTTTGCCAGGCGTTCGATGTCGTTGGCCAGATTCTTGATTTCACCCCCGAGGGAATTGATGAGCGCGTCGGCTTCGTTGTAGGCTTTCTGCGCTGCGGCCGGGGCATCGGTTATCTGACGCACCCGAATCAATTCCGCCTCCCAGGCCGTGAAACGCGCTTTGTCGGCGGCTGCGAGCGCGGTGGCCGCCGTGGTCGATAGGCCCTTGGCGATGTCGGCGGCAGTGGTCGCGGTGGCGCGTCCGGCTTCGACGGGCGCCGTCGGCCGCCAGGTCGGCCGTATCGGCGACGCCGTTGACGAAGTCGCCGAGCGCTTTGCTGTAGCAATCGGCGAATTCCGGCGTGATCGGGAAATCGGCGACGGCAAGACTGTCCAGCGTGCCGTGCAGGCCGAGGGGACGCAGCGGGCATGCTGCGGGTATGGCGAGTTCGAGGCCCTTGTCGCTGACCTTGAGATCGAGTTCGCCGAACACGGAACTCCTGACCGCTATCCCCACGTCGGGCGCAGTCGTCTCGCCCGCATTCAAATGGAAGTCGGCGGATTCGGCTTTCAGTGGGCCGAGCTTTGCCGCAAGCTTGGCGCTGCCGATGACGTTTTTCTTCGAGGCATTCAGCGCGATTTCGGCAACGGGCTGACCGAAAATCGTTCCCCTGACGTTGCTCTTCAGTTCCCCGAGGCCCGCCGTTTCCCGCGTGCCCTTGAACATCATGGTATTGAAGTCGAGAGGCGCGCCGGGATCCGAGAGGGCGCGCCACGCCGGATTCTGCAGATGGACGAGATCCAGTCGCAGTTTTGGCATCGGTACCTGGGGCAGGCCCAGTGTTTTTTCGAGCACGCCGAGAACCATGAAGAAGTCTTTCAATGACGCATCGTCGACGTCGAAGCCCAGACTCTGAGACGTGGACAGCTTGCCCGCATAGGTATTCTTGACGTAGAACGTGAACGCCTTCTTGTCGGGCCCCAGTTTGGCCGTTCCCCAGGCTTCGATCAAGCGGCTCTTGTCCCCCGTCGTCATCCGCACCGTTCCGCCGGCAAGCTCCGTGTCGGACAAGCCGAAGGGATTCGTCCACGGCGTTTGTGCGGCCATGGAGAGGGTCATGGCGTAGCCGGTCTTGGCATTGCTATCGGCTTGGTCAGCGCCCGCCTTGGCCTTGGCGACGCCGACGAGGAAGTTTTCGAGCTTGTAATTCGTGATCGACTCGATGAATTCGTCGACGGCGCCAGCGCCGAATCTTCCCAATACGTTCAAACCGCGCTGGGCAAGCACGGCGTTCGGCATGCCGAGTTTCTGCGCAACGTATTGCTTCAATTGCGGCGGCATGGCCTCCATTCGTAGCGTGACGTCGTTTCCCTCGTCGCCTGTCCTTTTCGTCCAGAACAGCACCGGGGCTTTCAGTCCCACGCCAAACAGCGACATGTCGGGGATTCCCGTCACGGCGACGACGCCGACCGTTATGCGCTTGTTCGCCTGTACGTATCGTTCGATGAAGGTGTGGAGCATCAGGCTTGTGTGCGGTATCGCATACTCCTGCGTGGTGACATCCTGATACTTCGGCAGGCGCTGCTTGATGGCATCCGGAATGTCGGCAGCCTGTTGAATGCTCTTCAACCCATCGACTAGCGCCGCCTGTTCCTCAGGTTGAAGTGCCGCAGTGGCCGATGTGATGGACAAGCATTGCAGCAATAGTCCCCATGTGAAGCCGACCGCAAATCGCATACTCATGATGTTTCCTTCCGCATGTCTGCACGCAAAGCTGCTGTCTGAAATAGAACATCTGCTTGACGTCCGTACTTGAATTCAGCACGAAACACCCTAATCCACCGTTAGGGGCGCCAGATTGGTGAGCCCCTCCGGGATGATCGGACTTGCCGCGCTCCCCGCTGTACTTCCCATCCCCTGCGCGCGCAATCCTGACCTGGGCGTGACGCTTTGCACCTGATTGCCGCCGACCGCGATGTCGATGAGGCGCCAGGTCATCGGCTCCAGATATTGATCGGAAGCGGGCTTGTTCAGCGCCGATCAGGTTCCCAGTGACGCCGCTATGGGTATCAGGTGCCCGTCTTGGTCGCGGTAACTCCATCTGCGCAAGCAACTGTCCTTCGCGGCTTCGCGAATCAGTCCGTCCAAGGGATCGAAGAAGAACGTAAATGTGGGGTTCAGATTGGCAGGCGAATTCGGTTGACTCGTGGCGACGTCGCAACTCTCCGCGAGCAACAAGTGCTGCGAGCCCTTCGTGGAACGGAGGCAGGGGGCCGATACCTCCACAACTGTCTTGTTCTTCCCCGTATACCGGATTACAGGAAGCGACACGTCGGGCATATGGACAAGGCCTGAGGGGTCAAAGACGAACCGTTGTTCGGGGCGGCCGTCGCACGCAGCCAGGAGGGGCAGCGCACCAGCCCAGGTGATCCTTGCCATGGTCATGCACAGCGGCTTTCCTTCGA
This sequence comes from Rhodocyclales bacterium, assembly GCA_016214175.1. Taxonomy (GTDB): domain Bacteria; phylum Pseudomonadota; class Gammaproteobacteria; order Burkholderiales; family Rhodocyclaceae; genus Nitricoxidireducens. The sequence goes on along the minus strand of JACRPB010000050.1, from coordinate 7,195 downwards.
AAATTCCCTGCACCAAGACGCGCTTTCCATAGGCCATGGTCGGCACATTCGACACTTCTTCACTCAGGATCGTTGCCGTCATGTCGGTCAGCTTCTTGTCGATGATGCTTGCCAAGACCGCTTCACCGCTGGGCAGCGGCGGTATCGTGGGTTTCTGCTTCCGTTCAAGGTAAGCTCGGAGGGAGGTTCCGTTTTTGGTAGTCCACTCCGTTTCCGCCACCGCGGTATGGGATGACACGTCATACCCGTCGAGAAGCTTCTTGCGCGCATTGGTTGAGGCGAGCTCCGCGGGTAAGTGCTTTGCTGCCGCGGCAATCCGCGCCTGCTGCGCGGCAATTGCCATCTGGCTCAACTGTTGCTGCTGCAATGTGCGCAGATCAGGATCGTGCGATGGGACAGGGGCACTGACGGCCCGCTTCTCGGCTTCCTCTGCCTGCCGAATTCGCTGTTTCGTTGCGGCCTTTTCCGCCAGGAGTCGATCGCGCTCGGCAACTTTCTGCGAGCGCTCCTTCTTTTTCTTCTTGAGCTCTCCCTTGACGGAGCTCCAGATGGTTCAGTTTTTCCACGGCGACTTTGAGTCCGTTGTAGGCGCTTTGGGCTTCTTCTTTGGCTTTGGTAGGCCCGACGCGGGCGTCGATCGCCTTGGCCCAGGCGCCGATTCGCTGCACGTTGAGCTTGCGAAATTCTTCGTTTGCCCCGTTCTTCAGTTCGTTCGCGGTACTCGCCACGTCGACCGCCAATTCGCCGACGGTTTGCGTGGCTCTGCCGCCGACGTCGTCGATCAGGTCCTTCAGTTCGGCGGAAATACAGTCCTTCAGGTCGGGCGTGACGCTGAAGTCCTTCGTGAGATCGAAACCGTTCAGGCTGGCTTTCAGTCCCAAGGGTTCCAGCGGACACTTCGGCGGAATCGCGAAGGACAGACCGCTCGAATTCGCCGCGACGGTTAATGCGCCAAGCGCCGAGTCGGCGTGCAGCAGCACATGCGGTATGGCGTTGGGTCGTATCGCCAAGTCGAGGTCCGCCTTCGCCAGAACGACCGGCCCCAGCTTCGGCAATTTGACGCCTGCCGTGGCGTTCACGCCTGCCAGGTCGAAGTTGAGTTTGAGTTCGGAAGCCTCGAACCCAAAGACCTTGGCCTTCGCGTTCGCCGTCAGCAGCGGGCCGGGAAGTAGTCGTTCGGGAATCTTCGCGTTCGGGCTCGCCCCGGCGAACATGACTTTGCGGAAGTCGGGCGGTGCCCCCTCATCGGGGAAGGCCAACTCGGCGTTGAATGGGTTCTCCAGTCGGATCTGATCGAGAGGTAAATCCCTCGTGTCGGGGAGAGATGCGGAGGGAAGACCGAGCGTATGCCCCATGGCACGGCTGATGGTCAGGAAGTCGCCCATCGTGACGGCATGATTGGGGTTGATTGCCAGGAGCATCGGCAAACTTTTTGCCGGATCCTTCTTGTCGAAGGTTCTCTCAATGAAAACGTGGTAGCCCGCAGTGGCACCGATACTGGCGCCGCCAATGACCTGGAAACTCGTCGTCGCGTCGACCGCGATGTCCTTGGGGGTCTTCATGCGGATCGCAGCGCCCTGGACCGTGACATCCTTCATGAAGAACGGGTTGTTCCATGTGGCGTCCGTCGGCAATGCGAGGCTGAGCACCCGGTACTTGAATTTAGTTTTCTTGGCGTCGTCGGGGCTGACCTTGACCTTCTTCGACGGCGACGAATAGCCCGCAACGAGGGCGCTTTGCAAGTTGACCAGGCGCAGGACCTGATGCAACGCATCGTCGTGTCCGGCGACCTTGCCGAAAATGTTGAAGCCGTTTTCAGCTTTGAAGGTGGACGCGAATCCCAAGGCTCGGGTTCTCTGCGCGACCTCGTTCGGCATGCGCCCGACATCGAGGTATCCCTCGCCGCCGGTAATGAAGACGATCGGCTCGTCGAGCGTCACATCCATGGGCGTGTCCTTGAGGGGCGGCACGATGCTGCCCAGCGCGACGGAAGGCAACAGCAGCGCGATGACGGGTTTCGACGTCGGCGTGGGAAAGTAAAGATGCGCGGACGCCTTCGCGCCGAAGACGTTTACTTCGCCGCTCAGTCCCCCGGCGATCGGATTGAGGCGGCCGACTTCATCGACGAAGCTCGTCAGCTCCTCGGTGCTCTCGAAGAGCTCTCGGGCATCCTGTTTGGGGTCGGCCCAGGCCGCCGTAATCGGTCCGAGTACTAGGCAGATCGCGCACACCAGAGCGGCCAGTCGAGAATCCAGTGCTCTTCGTGCAATCATGATTCTCTCCTTCTTGACGCTACTCGGATGACCGTTGGCGGTCAGAAATAGAGCATCTGCTTGATGTCGTCGAGCACGCGCTCGATCGATGGGCTCGGGGCGAAGCGCCGGCTCGACAGGTCGCCGCTGTGGAATTCGTGGCGATACTGGCTCAGTTGAATCTTCGCCAGGATGGCCTCCAGATTGGGGCGGCGCTGGCGTAGCGCGTTCATCGCCTCGTCGCCGGCGTCGTCGCGTTCGACCTGGAACTCGGGCGAACGCGCATAGGCCTGTACGGTGCGTTCGGTTTCGGCCAGGGTGGAGGGCTTGCGCGGCGTGAGCAGGATCAGAACGTGGTGCGCGTAGTCGAAATCCACGTGCGTCGAGAACAGGTATTGCAGTATCGGGACGTCGCGCAACAGCGGTACGCCCGCTTTGTCCTTCGTGTGTTCGCGTTCGCGCAGGCCGGACAGAATGAGCGTTTCGCCGAAACGCATGATGACGTTGGTGGATACGATGTTGTTCGATGTGGACAGGGCGTTGGCTTTGAGGCCCTGGAGCTCCGTGGGCTCGATGAAGGAGCGTGCGCCTTTTACCGCCAACAGCAGGCGCTCGTCGTCGATGAACGTCGGGGTCACCGACAGGCTGACGCCGATATTCTTGTCGGACAGGGAGCCGCCGTATTGCCCCGACAGGGCGACGGAAACGGTGGCGCCGGAAAAGAAGGTCGCGGGCGTCCGGTCGAGCGCCAGAAGGCTGGGGCGCGCGATGACGTCGGCGGTGGCGTCGGCCGCGTTGAAGATATTCAGCGAGTATTCGATGCCGGCGGCCGGCAGGCTCAGGCTGCGGGTAATGCTCTTGCTGAAGGTCGGTCCGTCCGCCGTGCTCGAACTGCGCGTCTGTTCCCACTTTCCGCCGAGGATGACTTTCAAACCGTCGAGCAGATTGACGCCCTGGCTGTATTGCGTCACTTCCTGCGTGCGGATGATGGTGACGTCGATGACTGCCATCCGCGGCAGCGGAACGCCCTTGCACGGAGATGGCAGAGGCTGGAGCCGCTCGGTGGTATCGGCCGAGCCGCTGCCGCTCCCGCCCCAACTACTACTGCTGCTGCCGCTGCTCCAGCTATTTCCGGACGACGCGGCGCTCGCGTTGCAGTCGCTCCATCCGACGGCGAGTGGCCCTTGCTCCCCGACTGGATTTGCCACCGGCTGCGCTGCGCCTGGGGCGAGGGCCGGAGCGGCTGCCGGCGCAAGCAGCGAGTCGGGCGCTTGGGCGAGGACTCTCTTCCAATCGTTGAGTCGGTCGTCCAGGTCTTCCACCTCGACGGCTGAACGGACTGCGCGGAGACTGTCGGAAAACGCGCGGGCGCCGGACTCCATCCCGAGCGCGGCGCTCGACAACGCGGCGATCCGCAATGCTTCCGGATCGCCGGGACGCAATGTCAGCGTTTTCTCGGCCGCCCAAAGCGCGACCGGAACATCGCTCGCCAAATAGGCCGATCCGGCCAGTGCCAACTGGATGTCCGCGTTGCGCGGCCGCAGCCGCGCCGCCCTGGCGAACGATTTTCGGGCCTCGGCATACTGGCCCTGTTCAAGCTGAAGGAGCCCCAGGTGCCACGCGGCCAGCCAGTGTCCGGGGTTGAATTCAAGCGCCAGCCGATATCCCGATTCGGCCAGAGGCAGAACCGTCTGTCCGGATTCCTGCGCCAATCGGCGATAAGCCAAGCCGTTGAGAAAATGCAGGTTGGCATTGGAAGGCGTGCGGGCGAGCGCCCGATTGAACTCGCCGTTCGCCGCATTCGCTTGTCCGGCGGCGAGAAGGTCCATGCCTTTTTCGATGCCGGCTTGTTGTGCCGACGTCGCTGCGGTTTGCGTCTTCCCCTGTGGGTTCGCACAGGCGGCCAGCGTGACGACAACGGCCGCGGCAAGGATGCGTGTTGCAAACATGAATGACCGAATGCGTATTGGCGATAAGCCACGCGAGCAGCGAGGTCTTCATGCTAGACCTCCGGGTCGCGAACGGCAAGCCTCCGTTGCCGATCTTGTGACGGCTGCGACATAATGGCTCACACAAACTGCACGATATTCAATATGGCTGATCGCCTTTACGGCTTGCCGCCGGTGATCGACGCACGGGCGCGGGTCTTGATCCTGGGGTCGTTTCCGTCGGAAGCATCGCTGGCTGCGCAACGCTACTACGCGCACCCGCAGAACCAGTTCTGGCGCATTCTGGAAGCGGTGCTCGGCGTACCGCTGACGGACATGGATTACGCGGCCAGGCTCGCCGCGGTCCGCGCCGCCGGCCTCGCCATCTGGGACGCCTACGGCCGCTGCCGCCGCATCGGCAGCCTCGACAGCGCCATCCGCGACGTGCAGGCCAACGATGTCGGCCGGCTCAAAGAAATCGCGCCGCAGTTGCGGCGCGCTTGTTGCAACGGCAAGACGGCGGGAAAGGCCGCCGCGCATTTGGCGAGCCTCGGCCTCGAGACGGTGGTTCTGCCCTCGACGAGTCCGGCCTATACGCTCCCCTTCGCGGCCAAGCTGGAAGCCTGGCGGAAGGCGCTCAGTTCTTAGGCGGCGCCTTGGCGCCGCGCTTGGGGGTGTGCTCGCGCAGGCACTGGCGATGTTCGGCGCCGGCTTTGTCCTTGCAGGCCTCCTTCGCTTTCTGCATGGCCGCGCAACGCTCCGGACTGCGCGTCTTGCTGCAATCCATGGGTGGCATCGCCTCCAGCATGCACTTGCGCTTCTCGACGGCGGACTTGTCCTTGCAGGTTTCCTTGGCCTTTTGCAGATCCTCGCAGCGCTGCGGGTCGCGGGCCTTGCCGCAAGCCTTGGAAATGTCGGTGGGTGCGGACGGGGCCGGCGTGGCCGGCTGCGCGTAGCTAACCACACTGGCCACGGCGACCATCATTCCGCCGAGCATGAGCTTGAGACTTCGTTTCATTGGCCACTCCGTCGTTTTGAACATCGTGCCGCATGATAACCGATCGAGAATCGGCTATATTCGGCGACATTCAAGCAATGTGGACCCGGCGGCGATGGCCAAAGCGCACGAATCCGTACACGGCAAGGGCCGCCTGGCCCTGCCGGATCTCGTCGACGGACTGCTGGCCGACGGCCTCGTGCCGGCGGCCGAAGCCGATAAGTTCAAGCAGGAGCGCCGCTACTTCAGGGGCGACATCCATCCGCTGATCGTCGTCGCCGGCCAGCGCTGGAAATCCGAACAGCCGCCGCACCGCGTCCTCGACCTCGAAGCCCTGACGCAGTGGCTGGCGCAATGGGCCGGCCTCGATTACTTCCACATCGATCCGCTGAAAATCAACTTCACGGCGGTCACCGACGTCATGTCGAGCGCCTATGCGACGCGCTTCCGCATCCTGCCGGTCGAGGTCAAGGCACACGAGGTCGTCATCGCCACCGCCGAGCCCTTCGACCGCTCCTGGGAGGCGGAACTCAAGCCGATCCTGAAGAAGGAGATTCGCCGCGTCATTTCGAATCCGGAGGACATCGCCCGCTACCAGGTCGAGTTCTACAACCTGGCGAAGTCGGTGAAAGGCGCGCTCGGACGCGGCGATATCGCCAGCACCGGCGTCTCCAATTTCGAGCAACTGGTCGAGCTCGGCAAGGGCAAGAGTTCGCTCGACGCCAACGACCAGCACGTCGTCCTCATCGTCGACTGGCTGTGGCAATATGCTTTCGAGCAGCGCGCTTCCGACATCCACGTCGAGCAGCGCCGCGATCTCGGCATCGTGCGCTTCCGCATCGACGGCGTGCTGCATCAGGTGTACCAGATTCCGATGCCGGTGCTGAACGCCATGACCAGCCGCATCAAGATCCTCGGCCGCATGGACGTGGTCGAGAAACGGCGGCCGCAGGACGGCCGCATCAAGACGCGCACGCCGGCCGGCATGGAAGTGGAGCTGCGCTTGTCCACCCTGCCGACGGCCTTCGGCGAAAAACTGGTGATGCGGATTTTCGACCCCGAAGTGCTGGTGCGCGATTTCACCGACCTCGGCTTCGGCGACGACGACCGCAGCCGCTGGCAGCAGATGACCGGCCAGCCCAACGGCATCATCCTCGTCACCGGCCCGACCGGCTCGGGCAAGACGACGACCCTGTACACGACGCTGAAGCACCTGGCGACGCCCGAAGTCAATGTCTGCACGCTCGAAGATCCGATCGAAATGATCGAGCCGTCCTTCAATCAGGTCCAGGTGCTGAACGACATCGGCATGACCTTCGCCGAAGGCATCCGCGCCCTGATGCGCCAGGATCCGGACATCATCATGGTCGGCGAAATCCGCGACCTCGAAACCGCCGACATGGCGATCCAGGCCGCGCTCACCGGCCATCTCGTGCTCTCCACGCTGCACACCAACGACGCGCCCTCGGCCATCACGCGCCTGCTCGACCTCGGGGTGCCGGCCTACCTGCTGCAATCGACGCTGCTCGGCGTCATGGCGCAACGCCTGGTGCGCACCCTGTGCCCCAAGTGCAAACAGGCCGGCGGCCTGCGCGCCGAGGACGAGGACTCCTGGAACACCCTGGTGGCGCCCTGGAAGGCGAACAAGCCGGCCACGCTCTACCATCCGGTGGGCTGCCTCGACTGCCGCATGACCGGCTACCAGGGCCGCCTCGGGCTCTACGAAATCCTGCTCATGAGCCCCGAGGTCAAGAAGACCGTCACCGCCCACGCCGACCTGTCCAAGCTCAAGGAAGTGGCGTTGCGCGAGGGCATGCATCCGCTGCGCATCGCCGGTGCCAAGAAGATCGGCGCCGGCCTGACGACCATCGAGGAAGTTCTCAAGGTTGCGCCGCCGGCGCAGAGCTGAAGCGGGATTGCCGCGTCAGAGTTAGATCCGTCGCCATCTTCCGCTTGCCCGGCCTTGATCCGGTGTGGCGTTGGCGTACACTTCGCCGCATGAGGCTTCCCCCCCCCCA
>JACRPB010000246.1 GCA_016214175.1 Rhodocyclales bacterium | reverse complement strand
GCGTTTCCTGCGGTGCCTGCATTTCGGTATGCACCTACGGCGCCATCGACTTCGAGGACACGCCGCGCGGCAAGAAGGCCGTCGTCAATGCCGTGCTGTGCAAGGGCGACGGCTTGTGCGTCGCCAAGTGCCCAACCGCGGCCATCAGCCTCTCGCACTACACGAACGACGAAGTGATGAACCAGATCGACGCGGCACTGGAGCTCGTCTGAACATGAACCGCCACCAATAAGGGACTCAGTATGGCTGCCCCCTCCGGCTTCAAACCGATCATCGTCGGCTTTCTGTGCAACTGGTGCTGCTACGGCGGCGCCGACTTGTGCGGCGTTTCGCGCTTCCAGTATCCGCCGTATCTGCGCGTGATCCGCCTGATGTGCTCGGGCCGCGTCGACCTCGAGTTCATTTTCCGCGCCTTCGCCAAGAAGGCCGACGGGGTGTTCATCGGCGGCTGCCACCTCGGCGACTGCCACTACAACCCCGAAGGCAACTACGACGCCCTGGGCAACAGCATGGTCGCCAAGCGCATCCTCGAAAACATCGGCGTCAATCCCGACCGGCTGCGGCTGGAATGGGTTTCCGCCGGCGAAGGCATACGCTTCGCCGAAATCATGAACGAGTTCGGCGCCAAGATCAAAGACCTCGGCCCCTTCGGCCATGCCGAGGAACGCAACGTCGCCGACCTGCAAGACGGCCTCGAAGCGGCGACGCAACTGGTGCCTTACATCAAGCTCGTCGAACGCGAGCGCTTCCGCGTGCCGAAGCGCTCGGAAGAGGGCTACCGCGAATTCTTCGCGCGCGAGGACTACAACATGCTGTTCAAGGAGCTGGTGCTCGACAAGCTGGCGATGAGCCGCATCATGGGCGCGCTGCGCCAGGGTCTCGCATCGACCGAAGAAGTGGCGCACAAGCTCGGCTTCGAACCGGCCGAAGTCGCCCGCCACCTGCTGCTCTTGTCGCAGCAGGGCATGGTCAAGATCGACGGCAGCCACGTCCAGGCTGCGGTCGCCGCCTGAACCGAATCACTCGAGTGGGATGAGCAAAATGTGTGAAAAAGACATCGACGGCATTATCGAAAAATACCGCGGCCAACCGAGTTCGCTGATCCACGCGCTGGTGGAAATCCAGCATGCGAACCACTGGCTGCCCAGGGAAGTGATGCACCGCGTCGCCGAGGCGCTGGAAGTGCCCTTCGCCCAGGTGATGCAGATCGCCAGCTTCTACAAGACCTTCAGCCTGACGCCGAAGGGTCGCCACGAGGTGCATGTGTGCACCGGCATGACCTGCCACCTGCGCGGCGCCGCCAAGCTGCTGGCAAAGGTGGAAGAAGTCACCGGCCTCAAGGCCGGCGAGACCGATGCCGAATCCAAGTTCACCGTCGAGACCGGCGCCTGCCTCGGCAGTTGCAGCATCGGACCGGAACTCATCGTCGACGGCAAGCACTACGGCAGGATGACGCCCGAAAAGGCCGAAGCCGTTCTCAACAGCTACGAGTAGGAAGACATCATGCCCAGGCTTCAATCAGCGGCTGAACTGGAAAAATACCGCGCGCAAATCCTCGCCGGCCGGAACCCCGCCAAACCCTGCATCGCCGTCTGCGCCGGCGCCGCCTGCGACGGCATGGACTCGGCCGCGGTCGCCGCCGCCTTCGTCGCCGCCGGCGCTCCGCTCGGCGACAAGATCGAGGTGCGCACCACCGGCTGCCACGGCTACTGCGAGAAGGGGCCGAACGTCGTCGTCACGCCCGGCGACATCTGCTACTTCGAAGTCCAGCCCGCGGACGTGCCGGAGATCATCGCCGCCACCCTGAAAGGCGAAGTGGTCGAGCGGCTGGTGTACCACGACCCGAACACCGGCGCCAAGGCGGTGCACATGAACGAGGTGCCGTTCTACAAGCACCAGACGCGGCTCCTGATCGGCGACAACCCGAAGATCGATCCGATGCGCATCGACGACTATCTGGCCGTCGGCGGCTACGCGGCCCTGGTCAAGGCGCTCTCCGAAATGACGCCGGACCAGGTCCTCGACGAAGTGAAGAAGGCCAACCTGCGCGGCCGCGGCGGCGGCGGTTTTCCGGCCGGCTCGAAGTGGGAGACGACCAAGAACGCGCCGGAGAAAATCAAGTACGTGATCGTCAACGGCCACGAAGGCGAGTCCGCCGCCTTCATGGACCGCGCCATGCTCACCGGCAACCCGCACAAGATTCTCGAAGGCCTGATCATCGGCGCCTACGCCATCGGCGCGCAGAAGGGCTTCATGTACACGCGCCACGACATGCCGCTGCTGGAAAAGCACGTGCGCAACGCGCTGGCCCAGGCCAAGGAATACGGCCTGCTCGGCGAGAACATCCTCGGTTCCGGCTTCAGTTTCGACGTCGAGCTGCACTTCGACGTCGGCATTTTCGTCTCCGGCGAATCCAGTGCACTAATGCGCTCGATCGAAGGCAATCCGCCCGAGCCGCGGCCGAAGTACATCCGCACCTCGGTTTCCGGCATCTGGGACAAGCCCTCCAATCTCAACAACGTCGAGACCTGGGCCAACGTGCCGCAGATCATCAGCAAGGGTGCGGAGTGGTTCACCAGCATCGGCTCCGAAAAGAGCAAGGGCACCAAGCTGATTTCCCTCTCGGGCAACGTCGTGAACAGCGGCGTCGTCGAAGTGCCGATGGGCACGCCGTTGCGCACCCTGGTGTTCGACATCGGCGGCGGCGTGCGCGACGGCAAGACGCTCAAGGCCATCCATTTCGGCGGCGCTATGGGCGGCTCGATCCCGGCCGATCTGATCGACGCCCCGCTCGACTTCGACGGCATGTCCAAGCTCGGCGCGCCGATCGGCGCCGGCGGCCTGCTGCTGATGGACGAAGATACTGACATGGTCGAAGTGGCGCGCTACCTGATGGATTTCCTGACCAAGGAGTCCTGCGGGAAGTGCGTGCCCTGCCGCGAAGGCATGAAGCAGATGCTGCAGATCCTGACCCGCATCACCGAAGGCAAGGGCCAGCAGGGCGACCTGGAGCGGCTGGAAGACCTGATCCAGGTCACGGGCGTGGCCAGCCTGTGCGCGCTGGGCAAGACTTCCGGCGACCCGCTGAAAAGCATGTTCCGCTATTTCAAGCCCGAATACGAAGCACGCATCGCCGCAGGGAGTGGAGAACCAAAATGACCGATATCGTCCTCAATATCGACGGCAAAGAGGTCAAGGCCAAGGCCGGCATGACCGTCCTGGAAGCGGCGCAGCAGGCGGGGATTTACATCCCGACCCTGTGCCACCATGAAAAGCTGGAGGCCTTCGGCGGCTGCCGCCTGTGCATGGTCGAAGTGGAGTCGCGCGGCTGGACCAGCTACGTCGTCTCCTGCCTCTATCCGGTCGCCAAGGACATCGTCGTGCGCACGCGTTCGCCGAAGGTCGACAACATCCGCAAGGTGTTGATCGAGGAACTGCTGGCCCATGCGCCGGACGCGCCGGAACTGGTGAAAATGGCCGAGGAATACGGCTCCGACCGCAACCGCTTCGCGCGCGAAGCCTCGTTCTGCGTTCTCTGCGGTCTGTGCGTGCGCTATTGCGACGAGGTCAAGCAGAAGAACGCCGTCAGCTTCTTCGACAACGGCTCGGTGCGCCAGATCGCCTTCGTACCCGAAGTCGCCAAGAAGGAATGCTGGGAATGCCAGGAATGCTTCGCGCTCTGCCCGACCTCCTATGCCCAGGCCGCCTATCTGCTGACCGAGGCGCTGGCCTTCCCCGGCCAGCGCAAGACGCCCGCCAAGAGCGCCAAAGATCTTGCCCTCAAGTCGCGGATGATCCCCATAACACCCGTCGCCATGTAAGGAAATCTTCATGAAAATTCTGGTCCCCGTAAAACGCGTCGTCGATTACAACGTCAAGGTGCGCGTGAAGTCCGACGGCAGCGGCGTCGATCTCGCCAACGTCAAGATGGCCATGAACCCCTTCGACGAAATCGCCGTCGAAGAAGCGGTGCGCCTCAAGGAAGCCGGCATCGCGACCGAAGTGATCGCGGTTTCCTGCGGCGTCGCTGCCTGCCAGGAAACCCTGCGCACCGCGCTGGCCATCGGCGCCGACCGCGCCATCCTGGTCGAGACCGACGTCGAACTGCAACCGCTGGCCGTCGCCAAGCTGCTGAAGGCCCTGGTCGCCAAG
>JACRPB010000245.1 GCA_016214175.1 Rhodocyclales bacterium | reverse complement strand
GGTGGCGGGTGGCCGACGTAGCGAAGTAAAGGAGGAATGGCCGGGCGCAGCCCGGCTAGGGGGACATGAGCGGAGTCGGCCACCCGCTACCCGCGGCGCGCGCAGACCTCAAACATGCAAGTCGTTTCACGCGTCGCGGGTCGCGCGAAGCGCGGTGGAGCAACTGAAGTGAAACCAAAATACCCACCCATTTTGAGGTCGGCGCGCTCGTGCGGGCGGGGTGCCCTGCTCCGCTCATGTCCCCCGCCGCCAAAAGGCCGGCGCCTCCTCCTTTACTTCGCTACGCAGGGCACCCCACCCGCACGAGCGGGAAACGCCCAGCGGTTTGTCGGCTCCAAGGCACGGGCGCTTGCCGCCGTGGGTGGCGGGTGGCCGACGTAGCGAAGTAAAGGAGGAATGGCCGGGCGCAGCCCGGCTAGGGGGACATGAGCGGAGTCGGCTACCCGCTACCCGCGGCGCGCGCAGGCCTCAACCCCGTATTTAACCCCTCAACGAGCTTGCCCCAGCAGCCGCAGCAGATCGGTACAGGGCAGCGGCTTGCTGAACAGGAAGCCCTGGCCTTCCTCGCAACCCATCAGGTGCAGCACGTCGACCTGTTCGCGGCGCTCGATGCCTTCGACGACGATGCGCATGCGCATCGAGCGGCTCAGCGCGACGATGGCCTCGACGATGGCCTGGCTGTCTTTTTGCTGCGGTAGGCCGACGATGAAGGAGCGGTCGATCTTGATGCGGTCGATCGGCAGGTCGCGCAGCACCGACAGCGACGAGTAGCCGGTGCCGAAGTCGTCGATGCTGATCGAGGCGCCGAGTTCTTTCAAGGCCGTCAGGATGCCCAGGCTGCGCTCGATCACCTGCAGGGCGCTTTCGGTGATTTCGATTTCGAGCGACGTGGCGGGAAAGCCCGTTTCGGCGAGGATCTCGCGCACCGTGTCGATGAAGTCGTCGCGCAGGAACTGATGCGGCGAGACATTCACGGCCAGGCGCAATTGCCGGCCGCTGGCGTCGCGCATGCCGACGATCTGGCGGCAGGCGCGGCGCAGCACCCAGCGGCCGAGCGCGTCGATCATGCCGCTTTCCTCCGCGATCGGAACGAAGCGCACCGGTGGAATCATGCCCAGCTCCGGATGCGGCCAGCGCGCCAGCGCTTCGAGGCCGACGATGCGTTCGTCGGCCAGCGCGACCTGCGGCTGGTAATGGACTTCGAGGCCGTCGGCTTCGATGGCCTGGCGCAAGCCCTGCTCCATGTGCATGCGCTCGGTGATGCGCTCCGACATGTCCTGGCTGTAGAAGTGGTAGCGATTGCGGCCCTGCGCCTTGGCCGAGTACATGGCCGTGTCGGCCGCGGACAGCAGCACGTGGCGGTCGTTGCCGTGTTCGGGGAAGACCGCGATGCCGATGCTGCCGGTGACGACGATGGACTCGCCGGAGAGCACGACCGGCGTGCGCAGCGTGTTGAGGATCTTCTGCGCCAGGCGCGCCCCGTATTCCGGATTGGCGTTCTCGGCGAGGACGACGAACTCGTCGCCGCCGAGGCGGGCAATGGTGTCGCTGGCGCGCAGGACGCGCGTGATGCGCGCGCTGACCTCGCGCAGCAGCTCGTCGCCGACGCCGTGGCCGAGCGTGTCGTTGACCACCTTGAAGCCGTCGAGATCGAGGAACAGCAGCAGGCAGCTTTCGCCCTGGCGGCGGGCCTGCTCGATGGCATGCTCGAAGCGGTCGTCGAGCAGCAGGCGGTTGGGCAGCCCGGTCAGCGAATCGTGATGAGCGAGATAGTTGAGGCGGCGCTCGGCGGCATGGATCACGGTGACGTCGGAGAAGGCCGTGACGTAGTGCGTCAGCGTGCCGGCGGCGTCGCGCACGACGGAAAGGCTTTGCCAGGCCGGGAAGCGTTCGCCGTTGCGGCGGTTGCACATGACCTCGCCGTGCCAATAGCCCTCGCTGCCGGATTCGAGGTCGCGCAGGAAGCGATCGGAGTCGCGTTTGATGTACAGCAGCGCGTCGGCGTCGGCGCCGAGGGCCTCGGCTTCCGAATAGCCGGTGATGCGCGAGAAGGCCGAGTTCACGGCCTTGATGCGGTGCTGCGCGTCGCTGATGACGACGGCCTCGGCCGTGGTGTGGAAGACGACGCTGGACTGGCGCAGCTTTTCTTCGTCCTCGCGGCGCTGGGTGATGTCCTTGAGGATGCCGACCACGCGGTCCTCGTTGCCCTTGCCGCTGTAGGCCTTGATGTGGGCTTCGAAATGGCGCTCGGCGCCGTTCTCCAGCCGTGTCCGGAACACGACGGCCACCGATTCGCGCCCCGCAATCGTGTGCTTCACCGTGGCGAGGACGAGGTCGATGTCGTCCGGGTGCACGCGCGACAGAAACGTCTCCCACGGCTCGTCGAACGGGATCGGCCGGTTGCCGAAAAGCACGCCGAGGTGGCCATCCGCCAGCAGGCGGTTCGACAGCGGCCGCCATTCGAGTACGCCGAGCGAAGCGGCCTCCATGGCGAGCTTGAGGCGCGACTCGCTTTGCTCGACCGCGTACTCGACTTCGCGCCGCGCCAGCGCCATCTGGATCGTCGCATGCAGCTCGCGCGCCTCGCAGGGCTTCATCAGATAGCCGAAGGGACGGCTGTCGAGCGCGCGGCGCAGGGTTTCGTCGTCGGCGTAGGCGGTGAGGAAGACCACCGGCGTCTGGTGGATCGCCTGGATGCGCATCGCCGCCTCGATGCCGTCCATGAGGCCTTCGAGATGGATGTCCATCAGCACCAGGTCGGGCGACTGGTAGGAAATGCGCCGGACTGCCTCCTCGCCGGTGGCGAAGACGCTGCCGACGTGGTAGCCGAAGTTGCGCAACTGGTTCTTCAGATCCAGGGCCACCACGCGCTCGTCCTCGACCAGCATCAGTTGGACCGGCCGAGGTGTGTCCTGCGCATTCATGTCATTCCCTTCTGACCGGGTTTCGCGGGAACCGCACCGAAAAGTGGGCGCCCGGAGCCCTGCCTATCGCTAGCGTGCCGAGCAACTGGTCCACCAGCAGCGGCACCAGTTGCAGGCCGAGCGAGCGGGCGTTGTCAATGTTGAAGTCGGGCGGCAGGCCGACGCCGTCGTCGCTGACTCGCAACACGATTTCGTCGGCTGTCGCGGCCTTCAACTCCACGGTAATTCGACCGTTGCGGCCGTCGGGAAATCCATGCTTGAAGGAATTCGTTACCAATTCGTTGACGACCAGCCCGCAGGGAATCGAGCGCTCCATGTCGAGTTGCACCTTGTCCGCCGGCAGCACCAGTTCCAGCTCGACGCTGCCGCCCTTCAGGCGGTAGGCCGACAGCAGCAACTGGGTCAGGCGGCCCAGGTATTCGCCGAGGTCGATCGACGAGTAGTCCTTGCGCTCGTAGAGCAACTGGTGGGTCAGCGCCATCGCCTTGACGCGGTTGAGGCTCTCGTTGAGCACTTCGCGCAGGCGCGGATCGTCGGTATTGTTGGCCTGCAGATTGATCAGGGAGGAAATGACCTGGAGGTTGTTCTTGACGCGGTGGTGAATCTCGTTGAGCAGGACGGTCTTTTCGGTGAGGGCGTCCTCGATCTTCTGCTGCGCGCGCCGACGCTCGGTGATGTCCACGATGGCGGCGAGCACCATGAGGCCTTCTTCGCTCTCGATCGGGTTGAGTCCGATTTCGACCGGGAATTCGCTGCCGTCGGCATGGCGGCCGAAAAGCTCGCGTCCCATGCCCATCGGCCGTGCCCCCGGGTCGTTGAAAAAGCCGTCGCGGAACTGGCCGTGGTGTCCGCGCAGGCGCTCCGGCACCAGCATTTCGACGGGCTGGCCGAGCAGTTGGGCGCGCGCGTAGCCGAACAATACCTCGGTGCGCGCATTGACCAGGACGATGGTGCCGGCGCGGTCGATCATCACCTTGGCATAGGGCGAGTATTCGACGATGCGCCGGAAACGCTCCGCCTGGCGCTTGCGCTCGCTGATGTCGAGGATGGCGGCGAGCACCATGAAGCCGCCGCCGGCGTCGATCGGCGTCAGGCCGATTTCGACCGGGAATTCGCTGCCGTCCTTGCGGCGGGCGTAAAGATCGCGCCCGCTGCCCATCGGCCGCGGCTGCGGATCGGCGAGAAAGCCCTCGCGATAACTCGGGTGGTGGCCGCCAAAGCGCTCGGGTACGAGGATCTCGACCGGCCGGCCGAGCAGTTCGTCGCCCTCGTAGCCGAACAGCTTCGCCGCCTGCACGTTGGCGAGCATGATGCGACCGTCGGCATCGACCATGACCAGCGCGCTCGGCGCCCATTCGACGGCGCGGCGGAACGACTCCTTGTCCATGTGGCGCAGGTGGTTGCGTTTAGCGTGGCCGCCGTCGTCCGGCGTCGCCTCGTCGAGCCGGCGTTCCTGGCCGCTGCGTCTCTTGTCCATGGCCGTGGGCAGAGCAGGGGCGGACGCCGCCGTACCCTGCGCCGTCGGTACGTCAGGCCGCGCGCTGTGCGGGGCCGCGGGCTTCCTTCGCTGCCGCTCGCTGGGTGCCGCTGCGGGCGAACTCCTCCATGCCATCGAGCAGCGTCTTCGACAATGCCGGAAGCTGAGCTTCGACCAGCTTCAGCACCGGCTCCTGCATGCGGCTGATCGACTCCATGCAGGTGCGGGTCATCTCGCTGGCGGCTTCGACGTTGTGATTGATCAGCGACGCGCACTTCTGCGCCGTCGCCGCGCCGTTCGGCGCCGCGGCGATTTCGCGCCAGTCCTCGGTTTGAGTCTGGCAGAACGCGGTGCCCTGGCGGCAGATTTCCTCGGCGGCCGTCAGGTAGTGCTTCGAGGCTTCTGCCCACTGGTCGAGCATCAGCCCAAATGGGACGGCGAATTGCTGGCTGCCGAAAATGGATGCCGGTGTCGAACCCGTTGCGGATTTCATGGCTGGTCTCCTGGTCCGTGAATGAGAAAGCACACAGTTCGCGGCACCCGACGGGCGTTCCCCGCATTCACAAGCGGTGGCGTGGGATTTCCGGATGCGGCCGTGGCCTGAGGGCGCGTCGCCAAATCTTTGCCGGCGTGCCACGCAAGTCCGACTGCGGTTGCCGCGATTGGTTCCGGTGCCCTCGTTGCATTGCATCATCCGCGCTTGCCCTGCACGCCCAGCAGTGCCGCCATGAGGTCGACCGGCACCGGAAACACGATGGTCGAGGCCTTGTCGCCGGCGATGTTGTTCAGCGTCTGCAGAAAGCGCAATTGCATCGCTTCCGGCTGCTGCGCCAGCACCTGGGCCGCCCGCAGCAACTGCTGCGAGGCCTCGAATTCGCCTTCGGCGTGTATCACCTTGGCGCGCCGTTCGCGTTCCGCTTCGGCCTGGCGCGCGATGGCGCGCACCATGGATTCGTTGAGGTCCACGTGCTTGATCTCGACGGTGGAGACCTTGATGCCCCAGGCGTCGGTCTGCGTGTCGAGCGTCTTCTGGATATCGAGGTTGAGTTTCTCGCGCTCGGCGAGCAGGCTGTCCAGTTCATGGCGGCCGAGCACCGCGCGCAGGGTGGTCTGCGCGAGCTGGCTGGTGGCGCCGAGAAAGTCGACGACGTTGATCACCGCCTTCTGCGCATCGATGACGCGGAAGTAGATCACGGCATTGACCTTGACCGAGACGTTGTCGCGCGTGATCACGTCCTGGGTCGGCACGTCGAGCACCACGGTGCGCAGGTCGATGCGGACCATCTGCTGGATGCCCGGAATCAGGATGAACAGCCCCGGCCCCTTGACGGCCCAGAAGCGACCCAACTGGAAGACGACGGCGCGCTCGTATTCGCGCAGGATGCGCAAGGAGGCGACCAGCAGGACGACGACGACCAGCGCGACACCGAAGCCGAAATTGAGCACCATGATTCATTCTCCTCGCGCCTGGAGCGCGCTGCCGGCGACGACGGCGACGAAGGCCAGACTCGCCAGCGCGACGCCGCCGATCAGCGGCTTCGGCATCGACAGCGCCGGCAGGTCGCTGTCGATCAGAATCACCGAACCGATGACGAAGGCAACGACGCCGCCGATGCCGAGCGAGCCGTAAGCCGGAAAGTAGGCTTCCGCCGCCATGAAGGCGAGGCCGAGCAGGATCAGCGCCAGGCCGGCGTAATTGACCGGCAGCAGTTGGAAGGCGTAGAGCGCCGTGAACACGCAAATCGCGCCGGCGACGCCGGGCAGCACCAGGCCGGGGTTGAAGAACTCGAAGGCGATGGCGTAGAAGCCGACCAGCAGCAGCAGGTAGGCGACGCTCGGGTTGGTGATGGCGACCAGCAGCCGCGTGCGCCAGTCCTGCGCATAGGGGTGCACCGGCGCCGCGGCGGTGTCGAGCGTCAGGTCGCCGCCGGGCGCGGCAATGCGGCGGCCGTGCAGTTGCCGCAGCAAGTCGGCGACGTCTTCGGCGATGAGGTCGATGACGTTCAGCCGGAGCGCTTCCGCGGCCGGCAGGCTGGCCGCTTCGAGCACGGCGCGCTGCGCCCACTCCTCGTTGCGGCCGCGCAACTGGGCGAGGCCGCGCAGGTAGGCGACGGCGTCTTGCACCTGCTTGCGCTCCAGGGCGGTGGACGCGTCGCGCGGCTCGTCCTTGTCGCCGCCGGCGGGGCGGCTTGCGCCGATCGTCACCGGCGTCGCCGCGCCGAGATTGGTGGCCGGCGCCATCGCCGCGACGTGGCTGGCATAGAGGATGAAGGTGCCGGCGCTGGCGGCGCGGGCGCCGCGCGGCGCCACATAGGCCACGACCGGGACCGGCGCGGCGAGAATGTCCTTGACGATGCTGCGCATCGAAACGTCGAGGCCGCCCGGCGTGTCGATCTGCAAGACGACCAGTTGCGCGCCGCTCGCCGCGGCGTGGCCGATGCCGCGCTGGAGATAGACCGCCGTCGCCGCGCCGATGGCACCGTCGATGGTCAACACCACCACGGGGGCGCCCGCCGCCCAGGCCCAACACGACCAGAACGCCCCGATCAGCACTCGCGTCAAAGCCCGGCGCATGGAACAGCTCCGTCACCGTTGCCCCTGTTTGCTTTATAGGCCGGCTTGCGCTCAGCCGCTCGCTGCGGCGGGCGCTTGGCGCCAGTGCTGCCACAGCCAGCGCACGATCTCCGGCCACAGCCTGGCGTGGGCGCTTCTGCCGACGAGGGGCCCGACGTGCTGGATGCCGACGCCGATGTCGCCGGCGTAGTACGCGAGCCGTTGGTCGGGGCTGGCCGCCGCGTCGAGGAAGGGTAGAACGGATGCCGGCGGCACGAGCGGACAGCGCTTGTCGACGACCGCGAACAGCGGCGCCGCAAACGCCCGCGCCGCCGCGCGGCGGCCTGCCACGGACAGCGAACCGCGCATGTAGGCGTCCGCGCCGAAGTGCAGGGGCGCGCCGAGCAGTACCAGGCCGCGCACCAGGGCCGGATACAGGCTGGAAAAAATGGCGGCGAACAAACC
>JACRPB010000174.1 GCA_016214175.1 Rhodocyclales bacterium | reverse complement strand
CGTGCGCCTGCGCGTGCTCGCGCGCGACGTCAGCGTCACCTTGCGGCCGCAGGAAGGCACCAGCATCCTCAACACCCTGCCGGCGCGCATCGTCGACATCGCCGCCGACGGCGACCCGGCCCTCGCCCTGGTGCGCCTGGACGTCGGCGCCTCGCCGCTGATCGCGCGTCTGACGCATCGCTCGGCCGCCGCGCTCGCACTGGCGCCGGGCCTGGAAGTCTGGGTGCAGATCAAGGCCGTCGCGCTAATCGGATGACCATGGACGTCGCCATCAACTTCGCCGCCGCCGGCGACCTGCCGGCGCTTTGCGACCTGCTCGCGGAACTGTTCACCCTGGAGAGCGACTTCGAACCCGAGCGCGAAAAACAGATGCGCGGCCTGCGCCTGATCCTCGATACGCCCGAGATCGGCCGCCTCTTCGCGCTGCGCGTCGACGGCCGCGTCGCGGGCATGGCCAATGCGCTGCTCACGGTGAGCACCGCCCAGGGCAGCAAGGTGGTGCTGCTCGAAGACGTCATCGTCGGCCGCGAATTCCGCGGCGCCGGTCTCGGCCGCCGCCTCGTCGAGCACGTCTGCGACTGGGCGCGCGACGCCGGCATGAGCCGCGTCACCCTGCTCGCCGACCGCGACAACGCGCCGGCCCTCGCCTTCTACCAAACTCTCGGCTTCGAGTTTTCGGCGATGCGGGTGCTGCGCCGCCGGTTGTAGCCGTCCTTCGCGAAATTATTCGTCATGGCGCGAAATTTGTCATACGCGCTGCGCATGCCCCGGCCGCAGAATGCTGCGCCGGCCGAAGGCTGAACTACCGCGTCAGTCCCGGCCGTTCAGGGACACGACATGAAAAACAATCAGCCAGTCACGCAGCGCGAAATCAGCTTTCCGAGCGGCACCTATCTGGTCTCGAAGACCGATGCCAAGGGAATCATCACTTACGCCAACGACGCCTTCATCGGGATTTCCGGCTTCACGGCCGCGGAACTGATAGGCCGGAACCACAATCTCGTGCGCCACCCGGACATGCCGCCGCAAGCCTTCCGGCAACTGTGGGACACGGTCGGCGACGGGCGTCCCTGGCGCGGAATCGTCAAGAACCGAACCAAGGACGGCGATCACTACTGGGTCGACGCCGTCGTCGTGCCGATACGGCAGAACGACCGCAACGTCGGCTACATGTCGGTGCGCTCGGCGCCATCGCGGGCGCAGATCGACGCCGCGGCGGCGCTCTACGCGCGCCTCAACCGCGGCCAGGGCAGGCTCGACGCCGGCGGCAACTGGGTGCGGCGCCTGAGCCTGCGCGCACGGCTGGTCGGCGTCATGGCTTTCATGGCGCTGATGATCGTCGGCGGCGCCGGCCTCGGCGTCGGCGGCATGTCGCTCAGCAACGCCGAATTGCAGCGCGTCCACGCCGCGCAGCACGAGCATACGGTTCTGGCGCAGGCGCTCGTCGCCGCCACCGAAGCCCTGGTGCGCGAAGGCGCCCCGCCGGCCGCAGAGGCGCTCAAGGGCGGTGACGCCGCCACGGCCGGCGCATTGCCGGCCCGCAGCGCGCCGCTCTACGCCGAAGTGCGGGCCAGGGCCGACGCCTTGAAGCAGCACGCCTCCGCGGCCGCGGACGCGGATTTCCGCAGCGCGCAAGAACGCTACGGCCTGATCCGCGACGTCAGCATCGGCGGCACGCTGCTCGGCCTGCTGCTGGTGGCCGTCGCCGGCGTCTTCCTGGTGCGGGCCATCGTCGATCCGCTACGCCGCGCCGTCGGCCATTTCGACCGCATTTCGCAGAACGTGCTCACCGACGAGATCGACATCTCGGGGCACGACGAGGCCGGCCGCCTGATGCACGCGCTGGCGACCATGCAGGTCCATCTCAAGGTCATGCTCGACGAGATCCGTCACGCTTCGGCCGCCATCGACGGCCAGTGCGGCCATCTCACCGGCGAAATGCAGCGCGTCGTCGACCAGTCGCGCGAGCAGCTCGACCGGGTGCAGCGCGTCGCCGCGGCCACCGAGGAATTCACCCAATCGGTCGCCGCCGTCGCCGACAGCGCCGGCAAGACGGCCGCTACCGCCGTCGCATCCCGCGCCATCGTCGACAGCAGCACGGCCAGCATCTCGACCAGCGTCGATGCCACGGCGCGCGTCGTCGATGCCGTCCAGGCCTCCAGCGCCAACATCGGCCATCTGAGCGAGGCCATCCAGAAGATCGGCGACATCACCAAGACCATCAAGGAAATCGCCGACCAGACCAATTTGCTGGCGCTGAACGCCGCCATCGAAGCGGCCCGCGCCGGCGAGCAGGGCCGCGGCTTCGCCGTCGTCGCCGACGAGGTGCGCAAGCTCGCCGAACGCACGGCGACGAGCACGAACGACATCACCGCCACGGTCGCCGAATTCCGCGCCATTACCGAAAACGCGGTAGCGACGATGGGCAATGCCGTCCGCGAAGTCGAAGAAGGCATCGGCAACATGCGCGCCAGCGTCGGCGGCCTCGACCGGATTCAGTCTTCGAGCGAGAACGTCGCCCGCATGGCCGAACATATCGCGGCCGCTTCGAGCCAGCAGGCTGCCACCAGCCGCGATGTCGCCGGCGACATGGAGACCATCTCCGGTCTCATCGACCGCAACACCGCCGTCGCCCAGGAAGCCTGGCAGACGCTGTCCGGCCTTTCGCGCACCGCCGTCGGCCTCAAGGCGATGGTCGATCGCTTCAAACTGATCAAGGGCGAATAGTCAAAAGCCGTAAGGGCGGTGCAGCCAGTCGCGCACCACCTGCGTATCGCGGTCGGGCAAGTAGCGGAATCCGGCTTGCACGTCCTCGATGACGGCCGCCGCCACCGCATGCGGCACGGTCTTCGTCGTCAGCATGTGGAAGAACCAGGCCATCGCATAGCCGGCCTGGCGGTCGAAGGCCTGCAAGGCCTTTTGCAGGCCCAGGCCCTGGATGCCGAAGCCGCCTGCGAAGCGCGGCGGCAGGCCGTTCACGGCCGCCACCGGCGTCGCTTGCAGTATCGGCTGGCGATAACGGTCCAGATGCTCGCGCACCGCCAGTACCCAATGGTTGCTCAATTGCGTCGCATTGCCGGCACTGCTCGCCTGCCAGGCGTCGAAGAAGCGCTGCACGGGCTGGGGTTCGGGTTTCTGCGCCGCCATGCGCGCCAGGAAGTCGGCGACGTCGGTGACGCGGCGCAGGGCGAAGAAGGCCGCGCCCAGCGGCTGCGCCGGCGTCTTGACCGCCGTCGCGTCCGGCGGATCGATCAGTTCTTCGAGGCTGCCCGGCGCGTCGCCTGCGAACAGCAGATGGCCCAGGGTCTCCTGCAATTCCTCGATTTCGATTTGCAGAAAGTCCGCGGCGCGCGAGCCGGTCGCGGCGACCAGGTAATGGGTCTTGCCGCAAAGCCGCGTGGCACGCAGGCCGCTGGCCGCG
>JACRPB010000251.1 GCA_016214175.1 Rhodocyclales bacterium | reverse complement strand
AGCGACGAGTGGCCGGTGCCGAAATCGTCGATCGACAGCCGGATGCCGAGCCGCTTGAGTTCGTTGAGGATGCCGATGCTCTCGTCCACGCTCTGCATCAGCGCGCCCTCGGTGAGTTCGAGCTCCAGCCAGCGGCCTTCGAGACCGGTCTCGGCGAGGACGCCGCGCACGGTTTCCACCAGCCGGCGATCGCGCAATTGGCAGGGCGACAGATTCACCGACACCCACATCGCGCCGAATCCCGCTGCCTGCCAGGCCTTGTTCTGGCGGCAGGCCTCGCGCAGCACCCAGGTGCCGAGATGGGAGATGAGGCCGATATCCTCCGCGATCGGAATGAACTCGTCGGGAGCGATCTCGCCCAGTTCGGGATGCCGCCAGCGCATCAGGGCTTCCATGCCGGTGATGCAGCCGGATTCGACATCGACCTCGGGCTGGTAGGCGACCGCAATCTCGCCGCGGTCGAGCGCGTGGCGCAGTTGGTTTTCCAGTTGGAAGCGGCGCGACAGCACCGCGTCGCGACCGTCTGCGGCGTAGAAGCGAAAGGCGTTGCGGCCTTGTTCCTTGGCTTGGTACATCGCCGCATCGGCGGCGCGGAACAACTGGTCGAGTTCGGTGCCGTCCTGCGGATAGATGGCGATGCCGATCGAAGTGGTGATGTGGAATTCCTGGCCGTCGATGCGGAAGGGATGGGCCAGCGCGGCGCCGAGCTTGGCGGCGACGGCGGCGGCCGCGCTGCCGCTGTCGAGGTCGGGCAGCACGGCATTGAATTCGTCGCCGCCGAAGCGGCTCAGCGTGTCGCCTGCGCGCAGGGCGCTGCCGAGTCGGCGTGCGGCCTCGATCAGCACGTTGTCGCCGGCGCGATGCCCGAAGTTGTCGTTGATGGCCTTGAAACGGTCGAGGTCGAGAAACATGACCGCTACCTGCTTGCCGCTGCGGGCGGCCTGGGCCAGGGCCAATTCGGCGTGGTCCTGGAACAGGAAGCGATTGGGCAAACCGGTCAGGGCGTCGAAGTGCGCGAGCTGACGCAGTCGCTCCTCGTTCTGCTTGACCTTGGTGATGTCGGAGAAGATCGCGACGTAGTGGCTGACCGCGCCGCTGTCGTCGTGGATGGCGCTGATGTTGATCCACTCCGGATAGATTTCGCCGTTCTTGCGGCGATTCCATATTTCGCCGTGCCATTGCCCGTCTTCGGCAAGGCAGCGCCACATCTCCGCGTAGAACGCCTGGTCGTGGCGGCCCGAGTTCAGCAGGTTCGGCTTGCGGCCGACGGCTTCGTCGGCGCTATAGCCGGTGACGGCGACGAAGGCGCGATTGACCGTGAGGATGGTTCCCTGCGGGTCGGTGACGACGATACCTTCCTGCGTGTTCTCGAATATCTTGCCCGACAGGCGCAAGCGCTCGGCGTCGCGCAGGCGGCGCGAAATGTCCTCGACGATGCACATGATGCCGGCGGCGCGTCCGGCCTTGTCGCGCACCGGCGCCAGGGAGACGCTGAGGTCGACCGGCGTGCCGTCCTTCCTGACGTGGCGGATTTCGCGGCCGCGGACGAGCTCGCCGCGCTGGACGAATTCGTCGATCTCCGACAGTCTGTGCTCCACGGCGCCCGCCACGTCCTTCGGGAAGGCGCCGCCGACGACCTCGTCGTGCTGCCAGCCGAAGATGCTTTCCGCCGCGGGATTCCAAAGCTTGACGCGCAGATCCTGTTCCAGCGCGATGACGCCCAGCGGCGCGCAATGGTAAAGGGCGGCCAGTTCCTCCTTGGCGTGGCGCAGTGCGTCTTCCATGCGCTTGCGCTCGGTGATGTCGCGCAGCAGGATGATGAAGACGCGGTCGCGCTCCCAATAGGCTTCGCTGACCCGCATTTCGGCGACGGCCATGGCGCCGTCCTTGCGCAGGATGCTGATCTCGGTCGACTTGCCGCTGGCGACGGGGAAGCCGAAAAGCTCGCCGTCGAATTCATCCTGGCTACGCTGGAATATCTGCGCCACGGCCGGGTTCGACAGCACGACGTAGCCGTCCATGTCGACGACCAGGATGCCGTCCGACGCGTATTCGACGATCCGCTGGAACGGGAATCGCGTCTGGTCTTGCAGACTTTCGAAGAGCGCGCCGGTAGTCACTATTCGTCTGTTTCGTAGGCGTGGAGATCGTGGGGCGTTTCACGCGGATTGCCGGCCAGGATGCCGCTGACGTCGCGAAAAGGCTTGCCCAGGTGCATGCCACGGCCGTCGATGCTGAATTCGAGGATGTTCTTGTCGTGGATCGAACCGCGCATTTTCAGCACCGTCAGGCCGCGCCGCATGGCGCCGTTCATTTCGACGTAGCGCAGGAGGATGATCGAGTCGGTCAGCGTCGAGATATGCGATTCGGTGCGACTTCCTGGTGCTTGATGAAGGAGGTCAGGCTGATGACGAACTCGCGGAAGCCCTTCGGCGTGGCGACGCGTTCGAGCGCCGACAGGCTGTCGACCGCGATGCGGTTCGGCTTGAAGTCTTCGATGATGTCCTTCATCGCGATCAGGTGGTCTTCGAGGCTGGCCGCCTCGGGGTAGGCGCACACGACCTTGAGCCGTCCCGACGCCTCCATGGCCTCGAAATCGATGCCCCAGCCGACGGCGTTGCGGAACAGTTGCTCGCGGCTTTCCTCGAAGGCAAACAGCAGGCAGCGCTCGTCGTGCTGGGTGCCGCTGTTGAGGAACTCGGTCGTGATCAGCGTCTTGCCGGTGCCGGTGGCGCCGGAGGCGAGGATGATGGAGTCGCGGAAGAAGCCACCGCCGCACATGAGGTCGAGGTCGTCGTTGCCGGAACTGATGCGCACGTTCGACGACTTCTGCTTGAGTTCCATGGCCGACAGCGGAATGGCGAGAATGCCGCGTCCCGAAACCACGGTGAACGGGAACTCGCCTTTCTGGTGGCTGGTGCCGCGGTACTTGAGGATTTCCATGGTGCGGCGGCGCTTCTCGTCCTCCAGCACGTTGCGCAGGATCACCACGTTGTCGGCGACGAATTCCTCGACGCCGAAGCGGGCGATCTCGCCGTATTCCTGCGTGCGCTCCGAGGTCATGATCGAGGTCACCTTCAGGTGGCGCAGGATCGACGAAATCCTGAACAATTCGCTGCGTACCGTGGCGCCGTCGCGGAACTGGGAAAAGATGGCGCCCAGCGAATCCATGGACAGCCGGCTGGCGCCGATCTTGGCGACCGCGTATTCGATGCGGGCGAGCAGGGCGCTGAGATCGTAGCGACCGGCTTCCACCTGGTCCTGACCGGGATCGGGCGAGGCATCGACGAACAGCCATTTGCCGGCCGCCTCCCAGGCTTCGATATCCCAGCCCAGCGATTTCACGTTGCGGCGTATGTCGGCCGGCGATTCCTCGAAGGTGACGAAGATGCCCGCGGCGCCTGCGCGCTGGATGCCCTCGGCGAGGAACTGGACCGCGAACAGCGTCTTCGCGCTGCCCGCGGTCCCGGATACCAGCGTCGTGCGTCCCATGGGCAGGCCGCCGTTGGAAATCAGGTCGAAGCCGGCGATGCCGGTTTCGACTTTCTCGATCTGGGGATAATTGTTTATGTGCGTGAACATGACGTTTTCTCCATCGGTGCTATCCGGCGCGCAATCCTATCCCGGCGAGCACCTTTTCCTTGTCGGAAAGATCGCCGACGACGCGGCGCACCGGTAAGGGACGCTCCTTGATCAGGGTCGGGGCGGCGAGAATCTTTGTCTCTTCCGCGAGTTCCGGCTGGCTGCGGACGTTGATTACGACCACGTCATAGCAGCCGGGGAACTCATCTTCGCAGATGCGCCGCAGATTGGCGATAGCCTGCGCCGTCCGGGGCGAGTCGTCGTCGACGAACAACTTCAGGAGATAGCGAGTTTCCGAATCCACGATCGTGCCCAGGTTGTCCAGCGCTGGAAGATAGGCGCAATCGTGCCGAATGTCTGTAAGGGGGATCTGAAACTGCCGGCAGGAAATTCTGCGGTGCCCGTTCAGGATTTCCTGAACGGCCTAGCGTGCGGCGATGTCGTGGCGCAGTGCGTAGCGCATCAAGTCGGCATTGTTGTTGATGTCGAGCTTCAGCATGATGCGCATCTTGTGGCTGCTGATGGTCTTCGGGCTCAGGTGCAATTCTTCGGCAATGGCGTTCAGCGACTTGCCGGCGACCACCAGTCGCAGCACCTGCAATTCGCGCTCGGTCAGCTTGCCGTCGGGCGCCTGCTCTGTGCCCGGCGTCTCGAAGACCATGGCCTCGACCAGCGCCGGGTCGATGAACTTGCCGTCGGCCGCAATCTTGCGAACCGCGAGTAACAGGACCTCCGGGTCGGCGTCCTTCGTGACGTAGCCTCGTGCGCCTTCGCGCAAGGCGCGCGCGACGAACTGGCCCTCGTTGTGCATCGACAGCACGAGGATGCGCAGCGGCGGGAATTCCTGCGTCAGTTGGCGGATCAGGTCGACGCCGCTGAGGCCGGGCATGGCCATGTCCAGGATCAGCACGTCGGGCATGTCCAGCCGTAGCGCGGCGATGACTTCGTCGGCGCTGGCGCAGTCGCCGCTGACGGCGATGTCGCCGGGCATGCCGAGAATTTCGCGGATGCCGCGCCGCACCAGGCGATGGTCGTCGGCTATCAGAACGCGGATCATGCTGTCTTTGCCTCCGCCAGCGGCAGGTCGATGTAAATGTCGGTCCCCCGTTCCGGAATGGAACGCACGCTCAACTCTCCGCCCAGTTCCAGCACGCGCTCGCGCATGCCGATCATGCCGAAGCCGCTGCGCCGCCCTTTGTCTTCGACGAAGCCGCAGCCGTCGTCGTGGATTTCCAACTGAATGCGGTCGTCGAGCTGCCGGAGCGAAATACTGACGCTACGCGCGCGCGCGTGTCGCGCGACATTGGTCAGCGATTCCTGGATGATGCGAAACACGGTGGTCGTGTAGGCCTCGCTGGCCGGAATATCCCGCAAGTCGAAGTCGAGGGCGCAGTCGATGTGCCAGCGTTTTTCGAAGTCGCCGGCCAGCCATTCGATGGCCGGGATGAGGCCGAGATCGAGCGTGGAGGGCCGCAAACTGCCGGCGATGCTGCGCACCGTCTTGAACATGCCTTCTATCAGATGGCGCATTTCATCGACGCGCTGCAAGGGCTTCTGTTGCCCGTGCAGCTCGGCCTGCAGCATCGAGGTTTCCATGCGCAGGGCGGTCAGCAGTTGGCCGAGTTCGTCGTGCACCTCGCGCGCGACGTGCTTGCGTTCGGCCTCGGTCATGGTCTGCAGATTGGCATACATGGCGCGCAGCCTCTCCTCGCTGTCGCGAATCGCCGCCTCCCCCTGCTTGGCGGCGGTGACGTCGGTCACCAGCACGTAGAACCCGTGTACTTCGCCGTCCACGACGTCGGGAATGTAGTGCGCCAGCGCATGCCGGATGCCTGCGCCGTCCAGCGTCGGCAGGTCGTATTCGAACGTCCGGTATTCGCCGCGCAGGGCGGCGTCGACGTGGGGCAGATGGCGTCGGTAGCGTTCCTCGCCGATGACCTCGCGCAGGTGCTTGCCGGCGATCTGGTCGGGGTCCATGCCGAACCAGCTCTGGTAGGCATGGTTGCCGAAGCGGTTGCGCAGGTTCTTGTCCCAATAGCCGATCAGCGACGGGACATGGTCGAGAATGGAAGGCAGGTCGCGTTCGCGCTGGCGCAACTGGATCTCGGCCTGACGCTGGCGCTCGATGGCGCGCCGCAGCTCGGCCTCGGCCTTGGCGTGCTCGGTCAGGTCGGTGACCACCAGGCAGCGGAAGCGCTGCAAGGCCGTATCGACCGAGGTCAGCGACAGCCGCACCTGGGACGGCGCCAGCGGCGTATCGAGCGACACTTCGCAGGCCGCCGTGGCCGGGCTGGACAGAAACTCGGCGACGCGCGGGCGATCCGCGGGGCGGATGCAGGCGAGAAAGGAGGTGCCGCGCAGCGCTGTGATCGGGCGTCCGATCATGGCGACGAAACGCGGATTGGAATGCAGGATCGCGCCGCTGCCGTCGAGGGTGACGCCGCCTTCGTTCATGGCGCCAAAGAAGGTGACGTAAGGCTTTTCGGAGCCGTTGAGATGGAAGACGTCGC
>JACRPB010000049.1 GCA_016214175.1 Rhodocyclales bacterium | reverse complement strand
GGCCTCGCGCATCATTTGCCAGGACTGGAATTTCATGGTGTCGGCGGCGCCGGCAACGCTGGCGGCGAAGGTGAGGATCGAGCCCAGCGCCAGGGTGGAAACGCCGGTGATGGCCTGGCCGACGGTGCAGCCCATCGAGAGGACGCCGCCGACGCCCATCAGCACGGCGCCGACGGCATGGTTGGCGAAATCGCGGAAATCGACGAACCATTCGACGCGGAAATTGCGCGTGACGACGGCGAACAGGAAGGAGCCGACGATGACGCCGGCCAGCGCGCAGATGCCGAAGTTGATGAACGAAAAATTGCTCGGGGCCATCAGGTAGCGCACGGCGTCGCCCATCGGGCTGATGAAGGTGAAGGACTGCACTTCGACGCGCGAGGGCGGCGTGTCGGCCATTTCGGCCCATTCCTTCCACTCCGCGCCGAGGGCGCTGCCGGTCAGATACCAGCCGGCGACGACGGCGAGGCCGATGACGGCGCCGCCGAGGATGTTGTCGCGGTTGCTGCGGAAGTCCTCGGCGGCGAAGGCGTAGCCGAGCAGGCCGGCGACGACGGCGCCGCCGACGATCAGGTGCAGCGACGTCGACTGGATGCCGAGAAGGCCGCCGAGGACCGCGTCGAGCGTTTGGTTCTTGATGCCGGAACTGCCGAGATTGATCATCAGCGGCGACATCCAGCTATCGAAGACGGTCGCGTAGAAATTGGTCCACAGCATCAGGTAGGCCATGACCGAAGCGATGGCCAGCACCACCAGGGATTTCAGGTTGCCGCCGCCGATGCGCACCAGGGTCTTGTTGCCGCAGCCCGAACCCAGCGTCATGCCGATGCCGAACAGCAGGCCGCCAAGCAGGTTGCGCAGCCAGGCGAAATTGGCGGTGCGGTAAGGCGGAAAAGTTCCGCCCGCCAGGTTGATGGCGCCGAGGCCTTCCAGCGCCAGGACGCCGGCCATTGCCACTGCCATCGCCAGCAGCCAGGCGCGCAGACGGCCCTTGTCGCCCATGTTGACCCAGTCGGAGACGGCGCCCATGGTGCAGAAATTGGTCTTGTTGGCGACGGCGCCCATCAGCGCGCCGATGGCGAATATCGCCAGCAGGATTTTTTGGTGAATCGCGAATTCCATCTCTACTCTCCTCGGTGGGGCTCTGCGGCCTCGCTGGGACCGCCGATTCTAAATAATCGGTCGGCGGCGCGAATCAAACTTCCTTGCGGCCGGATTACGAGGATCAATAGTAGCGGGTTGGGTCGGCGTATCCCGCCGTCTCGAAGCCGGCGCGACGCAGCCGGCAGGAGTCGCAGACGCCGCAGGCGCGGCCCTCGGCATCGGCCTGGTAGCAGGAAACCGTGAGTCCGTAGTCCACGCCGAGCGCGGTTCCGCGGCGCACGATGTCGGCTTTGCTGAGATCGATCAAGGGCGTGTGCAAGGTCAGGCGGTGCCCTTCGACGGCGGCCTTGGTGGCGAGGTTGGCCAAGGTCTCGAAGGCGCGTACGAACTCGGGCCGGCAGTCGGGGTAGCCCGAGTAGTCGACGGCATTGACGCCGACGAAAATGTCCTGCGCACCGCGCACTTCGGCCAGCGCCAGGGCGAGCGAAAGCATGATGGTGTTGCGCGCCGGCACGTAGGTGACGGGGATGCCGGGCTGCACGCCGTCGGTCGGCACGGCGATGCTGGCGTCGGTGAGCGCCGAGCCGCCGAACTGGCCCATGTCGATTTTCACGACGCGATGCTCGCGCGCGCCGAGCGCCGCGGCGACGCGCGCGGCGGCACCGAGTTCGGCGACGTGGCGCTGGCCGTAATCGACGGACAGGCAATGGCACGCGAAGCCCGCGGCGCGGGCGATGGCGAGCGTGGTGGCGGAATCGAGGCCGCCGGAGAGCAGGACGACAGCGGTTTTCATCGGCGCATTCTAACGAGCCCGCGCGTTGCCCCAGAGCAGCTTGTGCAACTGGAGCTGGAAGCGCACCGGCAGGCGGTCGCGCAGTATCCATTCCGCGAGCTGCGTCGGGTCGAGCGCGTCCTGCACCGGTGCAAACAGCACCGGGCACAGCGTGTCGAGATCGCGCTGGCGGAGGACGTCGCGCGCCCAGAGGTAATCGGCCTCCGAGGCCAGCACCAGCTTGAGTTCGTCGCGCGGCGTGAGCAGGGCCAGATTCTCCCAGCGGTTCTTCGCCGCTTCGCCGGAATCCGGGGCCTTGAGATCGACGACGCGGGAAACGCGCGCGTCGACGGCGGCGATGTCGAGGGCGCCGCTGGTTTCCAGCGACACCGCATAGCCGGCGTCGCACAACGCGGTCAGCAAGGGCAGGCAGGCCTTTTGCGCCAGCGGCTCGCCGCCGGTGACGCAGACGGTCGGGCACTGGAACTGCGCGACGCGCGCCAGCACGTCGGCCAAGGCCAGGGTCTCGCCGCCGCTGAAGGCATAGGCGCTATCGCACCAGACGCAGCGCAAGGGACAGCCGGTGAGACGTACGAACACGGTCGGCAGTCCGACCCGCGTCGACTCGCCTTGCAGGGAATGGAAGATTTCGGTGACGCGCAGTGCGGCGGCACCGGGTCCCGCCGTCACTTCTTCTTTGCCGCCGGCAGGCTCTTGAGTCGCGATTTCGCCGAGAGCGCGGCAGTGCTGGCCGGATATTTCTCGATCAGGATTTCGAGCGAGCGCCGCCCGTTCTTGGCGTCGCCGCCTTCGAGCTGGGCATTGGCCTGGGCGAGCAGCGCGTCGGGCGCCTTGCTGTCGTCGGGCCAGGCGGCAGCCAAGTGGCCGAACAATTCCGCGGCGCGGCCGTAGTCCTTGAGCTGATAGAAGCTGGACGCGGCCCAGTAGTGGGCCGAGGGCAGCGAAGCGCTGCCGGGATAGTTCTTGACGAAAGCCAGGAATGCGGCCTGAGCTTCCTTGTATTTGGCGGTCTTGAACAGCGTCAGCGCCGCTTCGTATTCGCGCATCTCGCTCGCCGGATCGACTTTCGGCGCTTCGGCCGCGGCTTCCGGTTTCGCTTCGGCCTTGGCCGCGGCCGCGGCGCTTTCGATGGTGCGCAAGCGCGTATCGAGGTCGATGTAGAAATCCTTCTGCCGCTTCTGCGTCGCTTCGAGTTCGTTGACGATGACCTCGATCTGGCCGCGCAGCCTGGCGACGTCGGCCTTGATCGCCTCCAACTGGTTGGCGAAGTCGAACTGGTTTTTCGTCGTCAGTTCGGTGCGCTTGTCGAGTTCGCCGATGTCGCCCCGCAGCTTCTCGATGCGCGCGCGCGCCTCCTCGTCGTCGAACATGCCGGCGCGGGCCGGCAACGTCGCCAGTCCGAGCAGGAAGGTGAGGCAGAGCGCGCGCCACATGACTTAGAACTCGCGGGCGGCCGAATGCAGGATGTCGCCGCGGCGGTTCTTCGCCCAGCACTCTTCGGTCGCTTCGCCGCAGGCCGGCTTTTCCTCGCCGAGGCTGACCGACTCGATCTGGTCTTCGCGCGCCCCCAGCAGTTGCAGCGCCTTCTTCACCGCATCGGCACGCTTCTGGCCCAGCGCCAGGTTGTATTCGCGGCTGCCGCGCTCGTCGGCATTGCCCTGGACCAGGACCTTGAATTTCGGGTTATTGACCAGGAAGCGGGCATGCGCTTCGATTTGCGGCTTGAAGTCGTCTTTGACGACATAGCTGTCGTAATCGAAATAGATGGCACGCTTGGACAATATGCTGCGCGGATCCTTGAGGGCGGCGACGCTGGCGGGATCGAAGCTCTCAGGCGGCGGCGCGGTGACGGCCTTGGTGTCCGCCGGCGTCCGCGGCGTGCGATCTTCGACGCCGGCCGGGCTTTGTTCGGGAGCGGGAGGCTGCGAGCCGCAGGCGGCGAGCAGAAGAGCGGCGACTATAACGGCGGCATTGCGCATGTTTTTCTCCAAAAAGCGTTATTTGACGAAAGGCCCCCAGGAAGGTTCCCGCACATCGGCGGCCTGGACCGAGAGTTTGTGTTTGATGCGGCCGTCGGACGAAACGGCCGCGAGCACGCCGCGTCCGCCGACTTCCGTGGCGTAGATGATCATGCGGCCGTTGGGCGCGAAGCTGGGCGATTCGTCCTTGGCCGAGTCGGTGAGGATCTGCGTCTGGTGCGTGGCGAGATCCATCAGCGTCAGTTGGAAGCGGCCGCTGCCGCTGCGCGCGACATAGGCGAGGCTGCGGCCGTCGGGCGCGGGCCGCGGCGTGACGTTGTAGCTGCCCTCGAACGTGATGCGCTGGGCATCGCCGCCGCCGACCGGAATGCGATAGATCTGCGGGCTGCCGCCGCGGTCCGACGTGAAGTAGATGGCCTGGCCGTCGGGGGCGAACTGCGGTTCGGTGTCGATGCCGGGCGAGCTGGCAACGCGCGTGACGCCGCTGCCGTCGGCATTGACGAGATACAACTGCGAGCTGCCGTCCTTGGTCAGCACCACCGCGAGTTTCTTGCCGTCGGGCGACCACGCCGGCGCCGAATTCGAGCCCTTGAAGTTCGCCGCGACGTGGCGCCGGCTCGACGCCAGGTCGTGCACATAGACCACCGGCTTCTTCGCCTCGAAGGAGACGTAGGCGAGCTTGGTGCCGTCCGGCGACCAGGTCGGCGAAATGATCGGCTCGCGCGAGGTCAGCGCCGCTTGCGAATTCTGGCCGTCGACGTCGGCGATGCGCAGGTCGTAGCGGCCGGTGCTTTTGACGACGTAGGCGATGCGCGTCGAAAAAATGCCGCGTTCGCCGGTGAGTTTTTCATAGACGAAGTCGGCGATGCGATGGGCGGTGGTGCGCAGTTGGTCCGTGTTGTGCAGATAGCCGCTGCCGCCGAGGTCGGCCTGTTTGACGACGTCGAACAGGCGGAAGCGGGTTTCGTAGCGGCCGTCGGCGCCGGTGGCCGTGCTGCCGGTGACCAGCGCGTCGGCGCCGCGCGATTTCCAGTTGCCGTAATCGACGCTGCCTTCGGGCACCGCGCCCGTCGTATCGACCAGTTGGAATGCACCGCTGCGTTCGAGGTCGCTGCGCACGACCGAGGCCAGGGCCTGGGAAACGATGCGCTCACCGCCGAAGTCCGTCACCGCGACCGGGATGCGATTGGCGCCGGCGCCGGTGATTTCAATGGCAAGCTGGGCGTGGGCGGCGCCGGCCGAAACGAAGGCGCAGGCAAGCAAGTGACGTATTTTCATGGCCGGTGATTATAGCGTCACTCTTCCAGCGGGCGAAACCGGAGTTCCAGGTTGCGTTCGAAAAGGCCGGGCTGATCGGGCTTGGGCAGGGGACTGGACTTCAGAATGGCGCGCTCGATCGCCGTATCCAGCGCCGCGTTGCCGGAGCTCCGGGAAAGTCTGGCGCTGATGATTTCGCCGGTGGGCAACTGCGCCACCAGGAAGACCGCTTCCGGGTTGCCCTTGACGTCCGGCGGCAGCACGATGTTGCCGCGGATCTTGGCCTTGATCTTCGACGTGTAATTGGCGGCCGCCTTGTCGTGCGCCGCCTTGGCCTGCGCCGCCTTCTGGTCGCTGATGCGTTTTTCCTCGGCGGCGATCTGCTGCTCGGTGCTGCGGCGCTTCTCCTCCTGCTGCAGCATCTGCTCGAAGGGATTGAATGCCGGCGCCGGCTTGGTCTCTTCCTTCTTCTTCGGCTGCGGCTTTTCCTTGATGGCGATCTCGGGTTTGGGCGGTGGCGGCGCCGGCTGCACTTTGGGCGCGACTTTCGGCACCGGCACCGGTTCGGGTGTGGGCTCCGGCGCCGGCGGCGGCGGTTCGGCGGCCGGTGCCGGCGCCGCGCGCACGATTTCGACCTCGACGGTTTCGCTGCGCTCGGATTGCCAGTGGACGCCGTAAACCAGGAACACCACCAGCAGCACATGG
The DNA here is from genome assembly GCA_016214175.1 of Rhodocyclales bacterium. Lineage (GTDB taxonomy): Bacteria > Pseudomonadota > Gammaproteobacteria > Burkholderiales > Rhodocyclaceae > Nitricoxidireducens. The sequence goes on along the minus strand of JACRPB010000049.1, from coordinate 5,685 downwards.
ACAGCGATCGCCAGGGCGATCGAAATGCGGCGCCCCGGCGCCGGCCGTTTCGTTTCGCGCGGATCGATCATGTGCCGCTCACTTCGCCGCTTGCCCGCGCGGCTGCACCAGAAGTCCGATTTTCGCCACCTGCTGGCGCTGCAACTCGTCCATGACGTTGAGCACCGCCTCGTAGCGCACGCTCTTGTCGGCGGCGATCAATACCGGCTGCTGCGGATTTCTGGCCTGGGCTTCCTTGATCATCGCCGCCAGTTCGCTGCGACCGACGGTGACCTCCTGGCCGCCGAGGGCGCGGTCGCGCATGGCCAGGCTCTGGTCGGGCTTGACGATCACTTCCAGCGGCGCCACCGGTGGCTGCGCGCTCTTGCCGACGCTGGGCAGGTCCACGCTGCCGGTCTGGATCATCGGCGCCGTCACCATGAAAATCACGAGCAGCACCAGCATCACGTCGATGTAGGGCACGACGTTGATCTGGTTCATCAGGCGGCGGCTGCGCATGGCGAGGGTTCCGGTAAGTGTGGCTTCAAGACGCGGGCTGGGCGCCGAACAGTTCGACCTGGCCTTCCGGCAGCTTGAAGAAGCTCATGAGGTCGGTCAGGTGTTCGGCATAGCCGCTCATTTCGCCGGCGGTGGCGGCGAGTTCCTCGGATGCCGCGGCCATGTGCTGGATCGGCTTGCTGATCTGCGTCATGGCGACGTTGATCTGGGCGATGCCGTTGCTTTGCTCGGCGGAAGCGACGGCGATGCCCTGCACCAGTTCCGAAGTCTTCTCGATGCCGGGGACGATGCGGTTGAGGAGCTCGCCGGCGTGCGCGGCGAGTTTCACGCTGCCGCTCGCGAGTTCGCTGATTTCGCGCGCCGCGACCTGGCTGCGCTCGGCCAGCTTGCGCACCTCGGAGGCGACGACGGCGAAGCCCTTGCCGTGCTCGCCGGCGCGGGCCGCTTCGATGGCGGCGTTGAGGGCGAGCAGGTTGGTCTGATAGGCGATGTCGTCGACGATGCCGATCTTGCTCGCGATCTGCTTCATCGCCGCCGCCGTTTCGTCGACGGCGCGGCCGCCATCCACCGCCTCGCGGGCCGCCTGCGCGGCGACGCTGCCGGTCAGCTTGGCGCTTTCGTTGTTCTGGCCGACCGACGCGGCGATCTGCTCGACCGAGGCCGAGGTCTGCTCGACGCTTGCGGCCTGCTCCGACGACACTTGGCTCAAGGATTGCGAGGTCGCGGCGACTTGTGCGGAAGAATCGAGCAACTGGCGCGAGGCCTGGCGGACTTCGCCGATGGTATGCGTGAGCCGGGTGATCATGTTGCGTATCGCCGCCAGCATGAGGCCGGTCTCGTCCTTGTTGTTGCTCGACACGTCCACGGTGAGATCGCCCGCCGCCATCCGGTTCGCGGCATGCAGCACTTCGTCGATCGGGTGCACGATGCTGCGGGCGACCGCGAAGCCGAGCAGGATGCCGATCAGGATGCCGGCGACGCTGAGGCTGACGGAAAGCAGCAGGGCGCGCTGCGCGCTCCGTTCGAGCGTCTCGACCAGGTCCAGCAGCGAGGACGACAAGTGGTCCTCGACCTCCTTCATCAGGTTGATCTTGTCGGTGATGGTCTTGAACCAGACCGCCGGATCGACGCCGTAATCGCCATCGCGCGCCTTGGCCACCGCCACTTTGCGCATGTTCTCGACTTCGGCGCTGACGGGATGGTTCAGCTTGCGCTCGAAGTAGGCGATGCTGCCGGAGTCGGCCATGGCGCGAAACAGCCCGAAGTAGGCGTCCTGCGCGGCGATGATGCCGGCCAGGCGCTGGAAAATCGCCGGATCCATCGCCTGATTCGCCGCGAAGACCCCATTCACGGTCGCCCGTTCGCGTCCGGCCTGTTCCTTGCCGTCGAGGAACAGCAGATTGGCGGTCAGGCTGCGGCCGACCTCGGCATCGCTGGAGAGGCGCGTCAGGTAGGAAATCACCTGCAATTGCGCGGCGATGACGTCGGTGTAGTAGGCGAAGGACTCCGCCGGCGCCAGGCCGAGGCTGCCGACGCGCTCGCGCGTGGCGGCGAGTGCGGTCAGGCGCGTGGCGGCCTGGTCGAGCGTCTTGGCGAATTCGGCGCCGTAGCGCGCGGTTTCGATGTGGGCGAGCGCGGACCGATAGTCGCCGAGCCTGCGGTCGGTATCGCCGCGCTGGGTGTCGAGTTCCGGCTTGAAGCGCGCGCCCTTCGAGCCGATGAAGCCGGCGGAGAGGCCGCGTTCCTTCTGCAGCTCATGGATGACGGCACTCGACTTCACCGCCAGCGTCGACAAGGCCTTGATCGACTCTAGGTTGCGCGTCGTCGCGTATTTGTCGGCGACTTCGTTGATGGAAAAATACAGCATGCCCGCCAGCATGAGTCCGATGACGACCGCCAGCCGCGTGCGGATGCGCAGTCGGGTCAGTAGCTTGTCCATGGTGTTCCTCCTGTCGTGGTCGTGTCTCGGGTGGATCCCGCTTATTTCAACTGGCGCTGCAGAATGTTGGAGAACTCCTCCATGAAACTTTCGAAGCGGACCGCGAGGCGGTCGGCGTCGTGGGCATAGCGGTTGTAGGCGACGACCGCGGGAATCGCGGCGAAGAGGCCGATGGCGGTGGCGACCAGCGCTTCGGCGATGCCGGGCGCGACCGCCGCCAGCGTCGCCGAGACCATGCTGGCGAGGCCGCGGAACGAGTGCATGATGCCCCAGACGGTGCCGAACAGGCCGACGTAGGGCGAGACCGAACCGACCGAGGCGAGGAAGGCGAGATGGGCTTCGAGGTCGTCGATTTCGCGCTGGTAGGTGGCGCGCATGGCGCGGCGCACGCCGTCGATGACCGTCGCCGGGTCGAGCGTGCGCTGGCCGCGCAGCTTGGTGAATTCGCGGAAGCCGGCCTCGAAGATGCGCTCCAGGGCGCCGGTGTGATGGCGGTCGTTGACGGCGCTCTGGTAGAGAGTGTCGAGGTTGCCGCCGCTCCAGAAGTCGCGCTCGAACTTGTCGGTCTTGATGCGCGCGTCGCGGATCGCGAACCACTTGCGGAAAATGTAGTACCAGGACATGACGGACACAACCGTGAGCAGCGTCATCACCAGCTTGACGACGAGGCTGGCGTTGGCGACCAGTTCGATGATGGACAGGTCTTGGGTCATGTTCATAACAGAATCCTGAATTTGTCGTGGATTTCCTTCGGCATGGCCTGCGCCTTGCCGCGGCTCGGATCGAAGCAGGCGACGCGTATTTTCGCATGCAGCAGCAATTCGCCGCCGCGCTCGATGCGCTGGTCGAAAAACACCTGCGCGCGTCCGAGCGATTCGATGGCCGACACGACGCTAAGTTCGTCGTCCAGGCGCGCCGGTTTCAGGTATTCGGCGCTGAACGAACGCACGCCGAAGGCGATGCCCTGCGCCAGCAGCGCCGACTGCTCGAAACCATGCACGCGCAGGAACTCGGTGCGTGCCCGTTCCAGGAAGCGCAGGTAGTTCGCGTAGTACACGACGCCGCCGGCGTCGGTATCTTCGTAGTACACGCGGATCGCCAAGCGGGATGACTGCCGGCTGTCGTGGTCGAGGGCTCGTGTCTGCACGCGGCGATTCTACCCGCAACCCGGCATGCGTCAGGGCTGCGGCGGCGGCACGCCGGGAATTTGCTCGAGATCGAAGATCCACTGGCGACGAATGGTCCAGCCCCACATCGGGATCATCAGTTCGACCGGCAGATTGACCGTGACCCGCGTCGTGGTGCTGCCGCGGGCCGCGTCGGCGAGGACCGTGCGGCGCACTTCCTCGTAGATTTCCGCGCGCAGGTCCCGCGGCAGCTCAAGCTTGCCGGCTTGCCGCAGCAGATCGAATTTGATGTGGAGATAAAGCGCATGCGCACGGTGGTTGAGCCAGCGGTCCTTGATCTCCAGATAGCGCACGCGCTCGGCGCTGGCGTGAGCGATGGTGCCGATCAGGGCGCCGGGAAAGGCGCGCAGCCGGCATCCGGCCAGGGTCAGGCGGACGTAGAGGTCGTCGTCTTCGCCGCCCCAGCCGCGCATCACGTCGTCGTAGCCGGAGACGGCCACAAAGTCGGCCTTGCGGCAGACGACGTTGCCCCAGGCGTCGGTCGGCATCGGCGCCGGGCGGAAGAAGCAGCCGTCGGCGAGCAGCGGGATGACGCCGGCGCTGTAGGCAGGGGCCACCAGCGTGTCGGCGTCCACAAACGACAGCCAGGCGCTGCTGGCGGCTTGCGCGCCCAGATTGCGGGCATGGCTGTGATTGAAAGTGGCTGCGTTGCGCACCTCGACGACGCCGGCGCTCGGCACGTGTTCCTTGACCCAGGCGGCCGTTCCGTCCGGGCAGTCGTAATCGACGACCACCACTTCGCAACCCGGCTGCGCCGCGAGCAGGGGCAGCGAACGCTGCAAGTGCGCCAACCGTCCCTTGCAGGTGACGATCAGGGAAAGCGTTGCAGGCTCGGTCATCGGATCCTCTCCGGCGCAGTGCGCATCTCTCAACTTGCCCGGTAGTCCAGCAGTCCGTGCCTGGCCTTGATTTGCGCCAGTTCGTCCCAGGACGTCATGCCGTTGGCGAATTTCCACCCGGTCGACGTACTCGGGCGCCGGTGCGCGGCGACGACGTCGTGGACGACGGCCAGGCGCCGCCCCTGCCGGGCCATGCGGCTCGACCAGATGAAGTCGAGCCCCCAGCCGCTGATGCTTTCGCCGAAAGTCGACTTGCAGGCGCTGAAGGCGAAGTTGGAAAAGAAGGGCATCATGACTTCGACGAAACTCGTTTCGCGCAGCCAGACGCCGGGGTCGTTGAACAGGTGGGCGAAGCTGCCGTAGCTGTCGGCGGACAGGCTCGGCTGGAAAACGTCGAGGCCGCAGCGGCGGCCGATATCCAGCAGCCGGTTGATGTCGCTGACGGCCAGTTCGATATCGTCGTCGAGAAAGCCGTAGTAGGCCGCGTCGGCGTCGAGCAATGCGGCCGCTGCCGCCATCAGTTCGCCCTTGCCCGCCGTCCGGCGCGACCAGGCGAAAGCGGCGGCGTCGATCGGCGGCGCATAGCCGGTGCCCGAATAGTCGAAGAAACCGAATCTGAATTCGGCAGCGACGTCGAAATTGAGCAGCAGCGGCGACTCGGGGTGGCAGCCGATGCACACGAGTGCGCTGTGCTTCATCGGGCGAACGGGAACTGCGGCGTTGCGGCCGCCTGCGATCGGCGGCGCGGTGCGGGCGGGGCTCGCCGCCGCATTATTCGTTTCCGAACAGTGGGCCTGCGGGCATCGACAGACCGAAGTGCCGCCAGATCGAGGCGGAGGCGACGCGGCCGCGCGGCGTGCGCTGCAAATAGCCCTGCTGGATCAAATAGGGTTCGAGCACGTCCTCGATGGTGTCGCGCGCCTCGCCGATCGCGGCGGCGAGGTTGTCGACGCCGACCGGGCCGCCGCCGAATTTCTCCAGCATGGCACCCAGCAGCTTGCGGTCCATGGTGTCGAGGCCGAGATTGTCGACGTCGAGCATCGACAGCGCGGCGTCGGCGACGGCCTGGGTGACCTCGCCGCCGGCGCGCACTTCGGCAAAGTCGCGCACGCGGCGCAGCAGGCGGTTGGCGATGCGCGGCGTGCCGCGGGCGCGGCGCGCAATCTCGTCGGCGCCGGCCGCCACGATCTCGCAATTGAGCAATTGCGCCGAGCGGCGGATG
>JACRPB010000250.1 GCA_016214175.1 Rhodocyclales bacterium | reverse complement strand
GGCGGGATGCAGTGCGAGGCGCGCCTCGCGCCGTGTAGTAAATCTCCACCAGCGAGGCGCAACGCGGCAATGCGCCCGCCGCCCGCCGGCCCTGCGGGTTGAGACCAGGATCGGCGTCTGCGGCGTTGCACCGCTTGCCAAGGGATCGACCATTGCCTGCGCGCTGCGCCTTGCATCCATCCGATCCTGGTCTCAACGCGGGGCATGATTCCTACTGAAATGGGCTCTTAGTGGGGGATGTGCGCGAAAGGTTGCGCGCCTATCGCTGCGGGCCGCTGAGGAAGGCCAGGGCCTCTGCGGCCGGTACCGGCCGGCAGATGTGGTAGCCCTGAAGCAGCATGTTGGTCCGGCCGCCGAGGTTTTCGAGGAAGCTGCGCTGCACGTCGTGCTCGACGCCTTCGGCGACGATCTTCAGCGACAGGCTGCTGCCGAGGCTGACGATGGCGTTCACCACCGCATCGTCGTCGGCGTTGCTGCCAAGGCCGCGGACGAAGGATTGGTCGATCTTCAGCGTGTCGATGGGGAATTGCTTGAGGTAGTTGAGGCTGGAATAGCCGGTGCCGAAATCGTCCACGGCGATCTCGCAGCCGAGCGCGCGCAAGTCCTTGAGCGTGGCGATGGAGCGTTCGACGTCCTCCATGACCACGCTCTCGGTGATTTCCAGTTCGAGCTGGCGACCGCTCAAGCCGTGCTCGGCGAGGATGCGGCGCACCAGGTCGACGAGATCGGCCTGACGGAACTGCATCGCCGAAAGATTCACCGCGACGCGCAGGTCGGCGATGCCGGCGCGTTGCCAGGCCGCCACCTGGGCGCAGGCGGTGCGCAGCACCCATTCGCCGATCGGCACGATGAGGCCGCATTTCTCGGCGACCGGAATGAAGTTGGCCGGCGGCACGTTGCCGAAATCCGCCGACGTCCAGCGCAGCAGCGCTTCGACGCAGACGACGCGACTGGTGCTCACGCACAGTTGCGGCTGGTAGTGCAGCGCCAACTCGCCGCTTTCGATGGCGCGGCGCAGGCCGTTCTCCAGGCGTAGCGCTTCCGCCATGCGCGCCGACATGTCGGCGCTGTAGAACTTGACGCTGTTGCGACCCATTTCCTTGGCGCCGAACATCGCCGTATCGGCGTTGCGCTGCAAGGTCGCCGCGTCGCCGGCGTCGAGCGGCGCCAGCGTCACGCCGATGCTGAGGGAGGTATACAGTTCGTGGCCGCCGACGTGGAACGGCTGGTTGAAGCTGCGCAGCAAGGCCTGGGCCTTGGCGGCGACGTCGGCGGCATTGCGCACGTCGTCGAGCAGGATCGCGAACTGGTCGCCGCCGAGGCGGCAGACCGTGTCGGTCTCGCGCAAACTTGCCAGCAGGCGCCCGGCGACGGCCTTGAGCAAGGCATCGCCGATGTCGACGCCGAGCGTCTCGTTGACGATCTTGAAATGGTCGAGGCCGGCGTACATCAGCGCCAGGACGCGGTTGCCGCGGGCGATGTGGGCGATGGCCTGGTTGGTGCGATCCTGGAACAGCACGCGGTTGGGCAGGCCGGTCAGGGCGTCGTAGTTGGCGAGGTATTCGAGGCGGCGCTCGGATTCCTTGTGTTCGCTCAAGTCGGAAAAGATGCCGACGTAATGGTTGATGTCGCCGCGCTCGCCGCGCACGGCGCGTATGCTCAGCCACTCGGGGTAGATGGTGCCGTTCTTGCGGCGATTCTGCAGTTCGCCCTTCCACTGACCTTCGTCGCGCAGCGACGTCCACATCTGCTGGTAGAAGTTGGCCGGGTGCATGCCGGACTTGAGAACGGCCGGCGTCTTCCCCGCCACTTCGTCCTCGCCGTAGCCGGTAATGGCGCAGAAGGCCGGATTGACGCGCAGAATGCGCGCCCGGCCGTCCGTGACCGTGATGCCGTAGGGGCTGTGCTCGAACACCGTGGCGGCGAGCTGCAGTTCCTGCGCGCTCCGCATCAGGCGCAACAGCGAGAACGAGACCACCACCAGCAGCAGGCCGGCGAGCGCCGCCAGGCCGAGGCGGAAGCTGTCGGCGCGGCGTTCGCCGGCGAGCGCTTCCTGGTGGAATGCGAAATAGAGATCCTTGACCAGCGGCGCCGTTTCCGGAAACACGATCTGCCGCGTCAGCGCGTCGACCGCCGGCCGGTAGCGCAGGATGGTTTCGGCATGGGCAAGGACGTTGCCGACGTCCCGGCGCTGGGGCGGCGGCAGGCGATCGACGCGGCTGCGGATGCCGGCGATGCTCTCGGCGACCGCGTCGCCGGCGCTGGCGTCGGCGCCGACGCCGTAGCGCAAGGTGACGAGGTAAAGGTCGGCGAGGCGCTCGGCGAGTTCGCGCCCGTCGCTGCCCGGCGGCAGCTTGCCGCGGATGTCCTCGATCGCGCGCGGGAAGAAATGCAGCGAATTCTTGAGCACCGCATTGCCCGACTTGAAGCCTTCGACGCTCTCGCGGAGCGCGTTCAGCGCCGCGGTGTACTTGCCGAACACCTCGTCGATGCGCGCATTGCCCTTGCCGGCGATGGCGCCGGCGCCGCTGCCGAGAGCGGCATGCGTGCGCTGCGTCTGCGCCAGAATGTCGTTGATGCCGTCGTAGTTGGCGAGGAGGCCGTAGCGCAGCTTGAGCACGTTCTCGCTCAGGCGCGCCTGCTGCTCGTCGAGCGCGTCGAGGTGGCCATTCGCCAGCGCGATGCGCCTGGCGTCGGAGAACGAGCCGGCGGCCAGCACCAGCAGCAGCGCCAAGGCGCCGATGCCGGCGGCGAGCCAGGACCAGTGCGGAATGCGCCGCGCCGTCACAGCGGGCGGCCCTGGTAGCTGCCGGTCAGCGTCGACAGGAAGGCGGCGACGAGGCCGACCTCCTCGCGCGACAGCTCGTGGCCGAGCTGGTATCTGCCCATGAGGCGGATCGCCTCTTCCAGCGTCGGCACGCTGCCGTCGTGGAAATAGGGCGCGGTGCGGGCGACGTTGCGCAGGCTCGGCACGCGGAACTTGTGGCGGTCGGCTTCCTTGCCGGTGACGTTGAAGCGGCCCTGATCCTCGGGGCCGTCCTTGCCGCGGTCGCGGAAGAAGTCGCCGAAGATGCCGAGGCCGGCGTGGAAGTTGCCGCCGACATTGACGCCCTGGTGGCACGAGGCGCAGCCGAGCTCTCTGAACAGCCGATAGCCGCGGATTTCGCGCGCGTCGAGCGCTGCCGTTTCGCCTTGCAAATAGCGGTCGAAGCGCGCATCCGGCGTCACCAGGCTGCGCTCGAACGTGGCGATGGCGTCGGCGACGTTCGCCCCGGTCAGGCCGTCGGCATAGCTGCGGGTGAAGGCGGCGCCGTAGTCTTTGTCGCGGCGCAGCTTGGCCAAGACCTCGGGCCAGTCGGAGCCCATTTCCGCGGGATTGTGGACCGGCCCCGCCGCCTGCTCTTCCAGGCTGTTGGCGCGGCCGTCCCAGAACTGGCAGAAATTGAAGCCGCTGTTGAAGACCGTCGGCGTATTGACCGCGCCGACCTGGCCGCCGATGCCGACGGCGGTTCGCCGGCCGTCGTTGCCGGCGCCGTCGAGCTTGTGGCAGGTGGCGCAGGCGATCGTATCGTCGTGCGACAGGCGCACGTCGGCGAACAATCGGGCGCCGAGGGCGACCTTGTCCGCGTCGAGAACGACGCGCGGCGGCAGCGGCGAAATGGGTTCGGCATTGAAGGCGGCGCTGTCGATGCCGGCGCTTGCGGCCGCCTTCTCCTCGCCGGGCGTCCTCAAGTGCCAGGCGGCAACCGCCAGGACGATCAGCACGGCGCCCGCCATGCCGTAAGCGGAGACCGTTCGTGTCAGAGGAGATGAGACCATCATGATTCCCGAGCGCCAACCAGGCCGCCGTGCTCCCTGCCTTGAGTTCCTACTAAAGTGCTAGGGATGATACTACAGGAACCGGCCGTCGATATGACATATCGCAATAAGCGGCACCGCCGCCGCGCAAAGCGCCGCACGCGGCAGGGCCTGGCCGCGAGCGTTTCCGCGCGGTGCGGGATTGGCGCGCCGCCGCAGCGCAGCGGATAGCGGGCTTGCATAACGGCCTGCCGCATTGTCTAATCCCGCTGGGATAGAACGCGGGCGAGCCCGTTAGGCCCCGACGAACCGGCAGTAAGGCAGCGACGAGCCGGCGACCCGTTTCAGGAAATCTTTTCACCGAACGCTGCGCGATAAAGCCTCGCAGCACCGGTGAATCCAGCATCGTCAGGCAACCCAGGAGGCATCCGTGACATACAGATCGCACGACGAGTATTTCGCCACCGTGCCGAAGGACGTCAGGCCCCGGCTGGCGGAGATTCAGGCAAAGGTGGAGTCGTTGATACCCGGTGCCAGCCGATGCATCGGGTACAACATGCCTG
>JACRPB010000249.1 GCA_016214175.1 Rhodocyclales bacterium | reverse complement strand
GGAAGCCTGTGGCTTGGGCAATACGCCGTTGAGTAACGCACGCAGTTTTGCCGGCGGCACCGGCTTGTGCAGCAAAGGATAACCGCTCTCGCGCACGCGCTGGAGGCGCTCGGCCTCGATGTTGCCCGTGATCAGCACGCAGGGCAGATTCTTGTCGAAATGCACGCGCATCCAGTCGAGGGCGTCGATGCCGGACTCGCCGCCGCGCAGCTGATAGTCGCAAATGACGACGTCGGGTTCCCACTGGCGTTCCGTGAGTCGGCTGACGGCATCGGCATGCGACTCGGCCGTCATCGTGTCGCAGCGCCAGGCGTCGAGCAGGGCGTTGATGGCCGCGAGCGCCGCAGCGTCGTCGTCGATGACGAGAACGCGCACGCCTTCGCAACTCGTAACGACCTGCGCCGCCACAGGCAACGCCGTCGCTTTCCCGGCCGGCACGGTGATGGCGAAGACTGAGCCGCGACCGGGTGCGCTGCGGAGGCTCACCGGGCATCCGATCAAATTCGACATGCGGGCAACGATGGCCAGCCCGAGGCCGAGCCCCTTTTGCCGGTCGCGTTCCGGATTGCCGATCTGGTAAAACTCGTTGAAAACCTTTTTCTGCTCGTCGTCCGAGATGCCGATCCCGCTGTCCCTGACTTCGATTCCCCAGCCGTCGCGGCGACGGCGGCAAGCCAGCAGCACGCCGCCCGACTCGGTGTAGCGAATGGCGTTGCTGAGCAGGTTGCGGACAATGCGCTCCAGGAGCACGCGATCGGTGAACACGATGGCCCGCGTTTCCCGCACCTTCAGCCGCAGCCGCTTTCTCGACGCCAGCGGCTCGAATTCGACGCTGAGCCGCTCAAACACGTCCTGTAGCCGAATGCTGGCGACGCGAACATCGACGACGCCGGCATCGAGCTTGGAGATGTCGAGCAGGGAGTTCAACAGCAGGCTGAGCGCCGTCAGCGACGAGTCGATGTTGTCGGCCAAGCGGCTGATTCTGGCGCCGTCCTCCTCTTCCTTGAGCGCGCCGGTAAAGAGCGTCAGCGCGTGTAGCGGTTGGCGCAGATCGTGGCTGGCGGCGGCCAGGAATTTCGACTTGGCGATATTCGCCTCCACCGCTTCCTGCTTGGCGGCTTCCGCCAGATCGACCAGGGCGAGATTGTCGAAGCGGCGTTCATTGGCTTCGGTCAGCAGACGGTTGAGGGTGCGCCCCCAATTGAGGATGAAAGCCAGGAAGACCGCCAGCATTCCGCCAAAAATGAAGTGATAAGTGCCGCCTTCGACAAAATTGCGCACGACGAGCGGGGTCAGGATCATGCCGGCCGATCCGTAAAACGCCCACCGCAGCATGGCGGTTACCGGAATCGAGCCGGCCGCCATGCCGCAGAGCAGGACCGCGACCAGCGCTTGCGTTTCCACCGCTTGCGGCGCAAAAAAGATGGCGCCGGCCGTACCCCAGATGCAACCGTTGGCAAAGGTTTGCCAGGCGAAATAGCGGCCCCAGCGCGGGGCGCTGTCGATATCCGGCTGTTGCCGCCAGTAGCGATGGTATACGACGGTGCGCACGATCTGGTAGGCCAGTTGGGCCGCGACCCATGTCCCCAGCAGCATCCCCGGAACGCGGTCGAAAAGCGCCAAGACCAAAATGCCGACGGCGAACAGGTTGGCATAAACGGTACTCGGGACGGTGCTCGGCTCACTGCCGTAGGCGGCCCGCACCAACTCGGCTACGACCTGTCCGTCGCGTTGCGCCGTGGCCGGCGAATAGCGCTCAGCGGCGCTCTGCGCCGTCGTCACCGCCATGGCGGGCTCAGCGATCTGATCTGCATAGCGCCCTTTTACTACAATGCCTTTCTCTAGTCCACTTGCGGCCGTCGGAGCGGCCGGGCACCGCGTCCCCGGAAGTCGTTATGCAAATTGCACGGTCGGATACAATGACCGCAGCGTATCGCGGGAGCTTGCCGTCGGTGCGCTGACGGTACCGCCGCGCTTGCGGTCGGCACAGACCAACACCGTTCGGGTCGTCGCCATGCAGGCAGCGCCGACATGACGACGGGCGAAAAGGATGGAGAGCTAGGATGAATATCGACTTCCACCACGGGGTAACTTACATCGCCGCACGCCTGGCCGGGTTCTCCGAAAGCGACGCGGAGATCGTCGCTCATAGCGCGCAATATGTCGACGACGCCATCAATACCGGCGAGATCCGTTTCGACAACGGCATGATGTATGCGCGCATCGCGTCGGCGCACCGGATGCTCGACTATCACAATGCGCGTGCGCTGGACAGTCATCGCGTCTGGCTGCCGTTCCATTTCCTGCCGGGCAACGGCGGCCTGGATGCCGAGTGCTCGACGCCGGCAGGCTCCGAGCTGGATTTCGCCAAGCGTGCGATGTGCCGCGCCGACAGCCCGCTGGCGCGGGATATGCTGCGCGGGACCATCCTTCGGCGCGACCGGCCGCATGCCCTGCACCGCCTCGGCATCGCGCTCCACGTCTATGCCGATACCTGGGCGCATCAGGGCTTCGTCGGCTTCATGAGCGTGATCAACCAGGCGCGCGACCTGGCGTCCGAGATGCCCCTGCCGCGACGCCGGCTGTCCAAGTTGGCGCTCGATCTCTGGGCGCGTGCACGGGACGCGGCAATCGGGCTCTTCGTCGGCGAGATCTTTCCGGTCGGTCACGGTGCGGTGCTTGGCTATCCGGACCAGCCCTTCTTGCGCTGGAACTATACCAACGGCCTCGGCGAGCGCATCGAGCGCGACAACCCGCGGGATTTCGGCGCCGCTGCCCGCCAGATGTTTGTCGCCATGGTCCGTTTTCGCGCGGGAGATCCGGATTGCGCCGTCGCGATTCCCGAGGAGCATTTCCACCGCGTCGACCGCTGGTTGGCCGAAATCAAGGATGCCGATGCCGATGTGCGGCACGCCCGCTGGCTGGAGCTGATCCGCAGCGGAGAGTTCGGATTCAAGGAGGAGGTCGGCTACGTCGGCAAGGGCGCGCGGTCCTGGAAACACGAGGCGCTGGAAACGGCCCGCGAGATCGATCTGGTCGGCGAGACCTTCCATTTCCGGCCGCAGTTCCTGAACAGCGACTGGAAGCTGTTTCACGACGCGCTGCAGGTCCATCGCCTGTTCGTGCTCAACGAACTGCTGCCGGCGTACGGCCTTTGCGCCGCCTGAACGCCCGGCGCCAGCCACGCCGAGTCGGGGCGATGCCGTCATGAAAGTCGGCATCTTCTTCGTCTATCGCGACTACCACCGGCGCGGCCGCCGCAACCGGATGTCGATGCAGCCGCAGATCGGGCCGATGCTGGCCGGCCTGCTTCCCGATGCGGCCGAGATCGAGATCGTCAATGAGACGTGGGACGAACCCGACTGGTCTCGTTCCTACGACCTCGTCTTCATCTCGGCGATGCACTCGGACTTCGATCGGGCGCGCCAGGTTTCGCACTATTGGCGGCGTCGCGGCGCGACGACGGTGTTCGGCGGCTACTTGGCGGCAACCCATCCGGACACTTGCAGTCCCTGGTTCGACGCGGTCGTGTCGGGCGATCCCGAGGCCAATGTTCCCCAGCTCTATGCCGACTTCCTGGCCGGGCGGCTGCAGCCCCGTTACGACCGGCGCAACTGCGACGCCGACCCATTGCGCCCGCCGCGATGCGACCTGCTGGTCGGCAAAGCGCGGCACCCGCTGGCCCTGGAAGCGACGCGCGGCTGCCCGTTCGCCTGCGATTTTTGCGTGCTCACCGGATTCGGCACGCGCCACCACACGCGCGACGTCGCCGCGGTGGTGCGCGATATCCGCGCCGGGCAGGATCGTTTGCGCGGCAGGCTGCTCCCGCTCCAGCGCAACATCGTCGGCTTCACGGACAACAATCTTGCCGGGCACCCGGCCTGGTTCCGACGCTTTTGCGAAGCCGTCGCGCCGCTCGGCATCCAATGGTATGCGGCGGTCACTTTCAACGCCATTGCCGACCCGCGTCTGGTCGCCCTGATGGCGCGTAGCGG
>JACRPB010000247.1:4206-6789 GCA_016214175.1 Rhodocyclales bacterium | reverse complement strand
TGGGATCCCGCTTGCATAACTCCAGATAGTCCTGGAGCGACATTTCCTCTTCCTGGGACGCCTCGTAACGGTTCTGATAGCGGGCGAAGATCGACATGGCTCCCTCCTCTGCGTCGATGTATTGCTCTCTCTATGAACGCAACGCGGGAGGAAAGTTCTATCGTTCGGAATAGGCGCGTGCGGCAGTGCGCGCAATGCGCGCGGACGGTCAGCGCAGCAGTTGCGCGGCGAGCAACCCTGAAAGCAGCAGGGAGATGGCGGCGAGCCAGCGGTTGCGGCGCACCTGTTCGCTGCGCAAGGCGGCGAGTTCGTCGGCGAGGCGCGCTTGCGCGTCGCCCGCCAGCACCCGGTGCGCAAGACGCGGCAACTGCGGCAGCAGGCGCGCCCAGAGCGGCGCTTCGCGGCGGACGTTGCGGGCCAGCGCGCGCCAGCCGATCTGCTCGGCCATCCATTTTTCGAGGAAAGGCTTGGCCGTCTGCCACAGGTCGAGGTCGGGGTCGAGCTGGCGGCCGAGGCCTTCGATGTTGAGCAGGGTTTTTTGCAGCAGCACCAGTTGCGGCTGGATTTCGACGTTGAAGCGGCGCGAGGTCTGGAACAGCCGCAGCAGCACCTTGCCGAAGGAGATCTCCTTCAGCGGGCGGTCGAAGATCGGTTCGCAGACGGCGCGGATCGCCGCTTCGAGCTCGTCGATGCGGGTGTCGGGCGGCGCCCAGCCCGACTCGATGTGGGCCTCGGCGACGCGCTTGTAGTCGCGTTGGAAGAAGGCGAGGAAGTTGATGGCCAGATAGCGCTGGTCCACTTCGTTCAGCGTGCCGACGATGCCGAAGTCGAGCGCGATGTAGCGGCCGCGCCGGTCTCCGGCGTTGGCGACGAAAATGTTGCCGGGGTGCATGTCGGCGTGGAAAAAGGCGTCGCGGAAGACCTGGGTGAAAAAGATTTCGACGCCGGCGCGCGACAGCGCCTTGAGGTCGATGCCTTCCGCGCGCAGCCGGTCGATCTGGCTGATCGGAATGCCCTTCATGCGCTCCATCACCATCACCGAGGTGGTGCACCAGTCCCAGTGCACCTCGGGAATCAGCAGCAAGGGCGAGTCCTTGAAGTTGCGCCGCAGTTGCGAGCAGTTGGCCGCTTCGCGCATCAGGTCGAGTTCGTCGCCGAGGTGCTTTTCGAACTCGGCCACCACCTCGCGCGGCTTCAGGCGCTTGCCGTCGGACCAGAGCCGCTCCAGCAGCCCGGCCAGGGTTTCGAGCAGGGCGATGTCGTGCGCGATCACCGGCGCCAGCCCCGGGCGCAGGATCTTGACGGCGACCTCGCGGCCGTCGAACAGCGTCGCGAAATGCACCTGGGCCACCGAGGCCGAGGCCACCGGCGTGCGCTCGAAGGTTGCGAAGACCTGGTCGACCGGCTTGCCGTAGGCGCGTTCGAGTTCGGCGATCGCCAGGTCCGAGGGAAACGGCGGCACCTGATCCTGGAGTTTGGCGAGTTCGTCGGCGATGTCGGCCGGCAAGAGGTCGCGGCGCGTGGACAACACCTGGCCGAACTTGACGAAGATCGGCCCCAGCGCTTCGAGCGCGCAGCGCAGGCGTGCGGCGCGCGGCGCCGAAAAATCGCGCCAGAAGCAGACCGCGCCCGCCAGCCGGCCCAGCCACTTCAGGCGGCCGGTCGGCTCGTGTTCGAGGATCAGTTCGTCGAGGCCGTAGGCGAGGCCGACGCGAACGATCTTGGCGAGGCGGAAGAGGCGCACGGATATTCCGATGGAAAAGGCCGCACTTTACCGTTGAATGCGCCTTAGCGGTGCGGCTTGCCGACGGCGGGCGGCTGCGACAGGCCTTGCTCCACCATGTCGAGCAGGCGCTGGCCGACCTTCCGCATTCGATGTAGCCGACTCAGGATATGTGCGTGTAGCTTGGGCTGTCGATGGCGTGCACCGCCTCGACCAGCGCCTCGATCGCTTCGAGCCGGGTGAAGCCGCGCCGCCAGGCGATGGCGACGCGCCGCGCCGGTTCCGGCGCCGCGAAGGGAATCGAATGCACCATGTCGGCGCGGTAAGGGCCGCTCATGGCGCCGGCCGGCAGCACTGAAATGCCGTAGCCCGAGGCCACCATGCAGCGGATGGTTTCGATCGAGTGGCCCTGGTGCAGCGAACCTTCGGCGTGGCTGATGTCGGGGCAGGCGTCGAGCACCTGTTCGCGGAAACAGTTGCCGGCCTTCAGCACCAGTACGTCGTCGCCGCGCACTTCTTCGGCGGTGATGCTCTTGCGTTTGGCCCAGGCGTGGCCGCGCGGGACGACGACGCGGAAAGGCTCGTCGTACAAGGCGCGCGTTTCGATGCCCGGCACGTCGAAGGGCAGGGCGACGATGACGGCATCGACGCTGCCGTACTTCAGGTAGTCGGCGAGCAGCGCCGTCATGCTTTCCTCGATGTAGAGCGTCATCTGCGGCGCCGTGCGGCGCATGGCCGAGATCAGGTCCGGCAGCAGATAGGGGCCGATGGTGTGGATGACGCCGAGGCGGAATTCACCGTGCAGCGGGTCCTTGCCCATCTGGGCCACGAGCTCCACGCGCCGCGCCTCGTCGAGCGCG
>JACRPB010000247.1:0-4135 GCA_016214175.1 Rhodocyclales bacterium | reverse complement strand
TCACGCCGAGATCGGCTTCAAGATTCTGCAGGGCGACGCTCAGGGTGGGCTGGCTGACTTGGCAGCGTTCGGCTGCGCGGCTGAAGGAACCCTCGTCGGCAAAGGCGACGAGATAACGCAAGGCGGAAAGTTTCATTGGGCATCCTATAGGAAACGACTATGTGCTGCATAGCACAAAACTATTATAAATCATTGACTTACGTCAACAGCCACGGCAATTGTAGGGGTATCGTGCGCTCCCATGTCAAGACTTTTATCAACGCAAAGGGAGTTCAACATGAAAATCCGCATCCTCGTTGCAAGTTTGGCTTTGGCCGGTACTGCCGCCGCCTGGGCAGCCGCCGACGAGCCGATCAAGCCCATCGCCGCGGCCAAGGTCGCCAACCCGGCGCTGGCCGAACTGGGCAAGAAGCTCTACTTCGATCCGCGCCTGTCGAAGTCGGGCTTCATTTCCTGCAATTCCTGCCATAACCTGTCGATGGGCGGCACCGACAACATCAAGACCTCGATCGGTCACAACTGGAACGAAGGTCCGATCAACGCGCCGACGGTGCTCAACTCCAGCCTCAACCTCGCCCAGTTCTGGGACGGCCGCGCGGCCGACCTCAAGGCCCAGGCCGGCGGCCCGATCGCCAATCCGGGCGAGATGGCTTCCAACCATGCGCTGGCCGTGGAAGTGCTGCAATCGATACCCGGCTATGTCGCCGACTTCAAGAAGGCCTTCGGCAGCGACAAGGTGACCATCGACGAAGTGACCCGGGCCATCGCCGCCTTCGAGGAAACCCTGGTGACGCCGAACTCGCGTTTCGACAAGTGGTTGCAGGGCGACAAAAAGGCGCTCAGCGTCGACGAATTGGCCGGCTACCAGCTCTTCAAGGACAGCGGCTGTACCGGCTGCCACAACGGCCCGGCCGTCGGCGGCAACTCGTACCAGAAGATGGGCGTGGTCGAGGCCTACAAGGCGTCGAGCCCGGCCGAAGGCCGCGTCGCGGTGACCGGCAAGGACGCCGACCGCTTCAACTTCAAGGTGCCGACGCTGCGCAACGTGGAAATGACCTATCCCTACTTCCACGACGGCGCAGCCAACACGCTGAAGGAAGCCGTGGACATCATGGGCCGAATCCAGCCCGGCAAGAAGTTCAGCGCCGACGAGAACGCCAAGGTCGTCGCCTTCCTGAAGACGCTCACCGGCGATCAGCCGAACTTCAAGCTGCCGATTCTGCCGCCGTCGTCCGACAGCACGCCGCGGCCGACGCCGTTCGCGAAGAAGTAGGCGCTTCCCCCGCATGGTCGGACGCCCCGCTGCGGCGGGGCGTTTCTCGTTGTAGGGTCTATAGACCGCCGCTATCGGAGCGATTGGGACTTTCAACTGGCAGCGGCCGCAGGTCCGGCTAGGATCGGACTGTGACTCGCGCTCACACCCGCTATCCCCAATAGGAGACCCATCATGCAACTCAAAGGATCGAAAACCGAGCAGAACCTGAAAGCCGCTTTCGCCGGCGAATCCCAGGCCAACCGCCGCTATTTGTATTTCGCCAACAAGGCCGACGTCGAAGGCCAGCAGGACGTCGCCGCGCTGTTTCGCAGCACCGCCGAGGGCGAGACCGGCCATGCCCATGGCCATCTCGAATACCTCGAAACCTGCGGCGACCCGGCCACCGGCCTGCCCTTCGGCCCCACCGTCAGCAACCTCAAGGCCGCCATCGCCGGCGAGACCCACGAATACACCGACATGTATCCGGGCATGGCGAAGGTCGCCCGCGAGGAAGGCTTCGCCGAAGTCGCCGACTGGTTCGAGACGCTGGCCAAGGCCGAGCGTTCCCACGCCAATCGCTATCAGAAGGCGCTGACCGAAATCTCCTGAGCGGCAGCGCGTGCGGCGGCCCGGCGGCCGCCGCGTTCTATCTGCACCGGACGAGGAGCGGCCATGGCCCCCCGCGAAGGCAATCTCGATGCCCCGACCCGGCACGCGCTCGACTGGCGCAATCCGGACTTCTACGACGAAGCCGCGCTCCATGCCGAGATGGCGCGCGTCTTCGGCATCTGCCACGGCTGCCGCCGCTGCGTCAGCCTGTGCCAGGCGTTCCCGACGCTCTTCGATCTCGTCGATGCGTCGGCGACGATGGAAATCGACGGCGTCGCCGAGGCCGACTACGGCAAGGTCGTCGACCATTGCTACCTGTGCGACCTCTGCTTCATGACCAAGTGTCCCTATGTGCCGCCGCATGCCTGGGCGGTGGATTTTCCGCATCTCATGCTGCGCGCCAAGGCCGTCAAGTTCCGCCAGGGCAAGTTCAAGCTGCGCGACAAGGTCTTGACCAGCACCGACGCCGTCGGCCGCTTCGCCGGCATTCCCATCGTCGCCCAGACGGTGAATGCGGTGAACAAGCTGGCGCCGACGCGTCAGGCGCTGCAAGCGGTGGCCGGCATCCACGCCGCGGCCTGGCTGCCGACCTTCGCCAGCCGCAGCCTGCGGCAGCGCCTCGCCAAACACGCGAGCGCGGTCGACGCCGTAGCCGCCGGCCGCACCCGCGGGCGCGTCGCCTTGTTCGCCACCTGCTACATGAACCGCAACGAGCCCGGTCCCGGCGAAGACCTGCTGGCCGTGTTCGAACACAACGGCATCGCCGTGCGCCTGGCCGAGAAGGAGCGCTGCTGCGGCATGCCCAAACTCGAACTCGGAGATTTCGCCAGCGTGCAGGCAGCCAAGGAAGCCAACATTCCGGTGTTGGCGAAACTCGTCGATGAAGGCTGGGATCTGACCGCGCTGATTCCCTCCTGCGTGCTGATGTTCAAGCAGGAACTGCCGCTGCTGTTCCCCGACGATCCCGAGGTGCAAAAGGTCAAGGCGGCCTTCTTCGATCCCTTCGAATACCTGATGCTGCGCCACCGCGCAGGCCTGCTGAAGACCGACTTCAAGCACAGCCTCGGCCGCGTCGCCTACCACGCCGCCTGCCATCAGCGCGTGCAGAACATCGGGCCGAAGACGCGCGAGGCGCTCGCCCTGGTGCCCGGCACCGCGGTCGAGGCCATCGAGCGCTGCTCGGGCCACGACGGCACCTATGCGGTGAAGAAGGAGTGCCACGAATTCGCGATGAAGATCGTCCAGCCGGTGGTCGCGCGCGTGCGCGCAGCCGGCGCCGACCACTACGGCAGCGACTGCGCCATGGCCGGCCACCACATCGGCCATGCGCTCGCCGACGGCCGCGCGCCCGAACACCCGATCACGCTGCTGCGCTTCGCCTACGGCTTGTGAAAGGACAGACCATGCTCACGCCCGCCGACCTCTACAGCCTCGAACACTACGCCCGCATCCGCGCGGACTTCCGCGCCCGCGTCATCGCGCACAAGCAGCGGCGCCGCCTCGCCCTGGGCGAACATGCCGCGCTCTGTTTCGAGGACGCGCTGACCGTGCGCTACCAGGTGCAGGAGATGCTGCGCATCGAACGCATCTTCGAGCCGCAAGGCATCCAGCACGAGCTCGACGTCTACAACCCGCTGCTGCCAGACGGCAGCAACTGGAAGGCGACCTTCATGCTCGAGTACGGCGACGAGGCCGAGCGCCGCCGGGCGTTGGCGCAATTGGTCGGCGTCGAGGCCTGCGTCTGGCTGCAAGTGGCCGGCTGCGCGCCGGTGCGTGCCATCGCCGACGAGGATCTCGGACGCAGCACCGCCGACAAGACGTCGGCGGTGCATTTCCTGCGCTTCGAACTGACCCCGGCCATGGTCGCGGCGGTCAAGGCCGGCGTGGCGATCCAGGCCGGCATCGACCATCGCGCCTTCCAGGCGACGGCGCAGGTGCCGGAGGCGCTGCGCGCGTCGCTGGCGGCCGATCTGGCCTGAGCGAGGGCGACTCGGTTTCGCCCGAACTATTCGTCGTCCTGAAGCTTGCGGCTTGCCAGTAGGTAAGGAATCTAGGCATCCGGATTGTCCATCGGTGGATTCCTTACGCTGCTACAATGGGGGCGACGCCAGACACTCGAAAGGAAGAGTCGTGCTCGCTACGCTTACCAGCAAGGGGCAGGTCACGGTGCCCAGTTCGATCCGTGAGGCGCTCAAGCTCGATGCCGGGGCGCGGCTGGACTTCGCCTTGCAGGACGACGGCTCGATCCGGGTCGTGCCCGTCTCCCGCGAT
>JACRPB010000260.1 GCA_016214175.1 Rhodocyclales bacterium | reverse complement strand
CCGCGACTGCCAGCGCCGACATCACTCCGGCGACGATCCAGGTCACCGCTGCCAACGGCATCGACAAGCCCTACGACGCGACCACGGCGCTTCCGGCTTCCGCCGGCCGCGGGTTCGATGTCGCCGGCGTCATCGGCAACGACGTCGTGGCGGTCTCCGCCGTCGCCGCCTATGACAGCGCGAATCCCGGCAGCCGCATCGTGGAAATCATCGGCGCCACAGCGCAAGGCGCAGATGCCGGCAACTACGTCCTGAACTTGCACCAGGGCACCGGCACCATCGCCCAGCTCGACCTGCCCGCCGCGGTCGCAACGTCCATCGGCCGCATCTACGCGCCCGCGCCGGAGCCGGTGGTCAACGCAGCGGCCTTCATCGACGCGCTGGCGCCGACCGCCGCCGGCATCGACGCCGTCGATCGCGAAGACGTGGAGTCCGTGGCGATTTCGCCGCTGATCAGCGTCGATCGCGGCGGACTGCGCAAGCCGGCCAAAGCGGGCGGCCGTTGAGCACGCGGTCGCGATTGGGTGCCTAT
Source organism: Rhodocyclales bacterium (assembly GCA_016214175.1). Taxonomy (GTDB): domain Bacteria; phylum Pseudomonadota; class Gammaproteobacteria; order Burkholderiales; family Rhodocyclaceae; genus Nitricoxidireducens. The sequence continues at coordinate 3,819 of JACRPB010000260.1, read as the reverse complement.
GCCATGAGCTGCCGCCGCCCCTCCCGGATGCGATACTGGCAAGGTGCTTCCGTCATCGAAATCGCAGACCGCAGGTCCGGCACGGCGCCGCCGCGCGTGGGTCGTCGCCTGCCTGAACGCCGCACTGCTGGCCTGGCATCTTCCCGCCCTGGCCCAGCTCGGCTTCAGCGGCACGGTCACGGCGACGCACATTGCCGAATTGTCGAAGCGCTTCGGTCCGGCGGCGCCGCTGCGTATCGCCGACTGGCAGAAAACCCTGCGCGCGCTGAGGCCGGCGCCGGGCGCGGAACGCGCGCGCGAAACGGATCTGCTCGGCGCCGTCAACGACTACTTCAACCGCAACATGGCCTTCGTTGACGATCTGCGCCATTGGGGCGTCGAGGATGACTGGGCCACGCCCGCCGATTTCGTCGGCAGCGGCGGCGGCGACTGCGAGGACTACGTGCTCGCCAAGTATTACGCGCTCAAGGAACTCGGCGTGCCGGTGACGCGCCTGCGCATCACCTACGTCCGCTCGACGCGCATCCGGCAGCCGCACATGGTCCTGGGCTACTACGCCACGCGCGACGCCGATCCGCTCGTGCTCGACAACCTGGAGCCGCGCATGCTGCCGGCCTCGCAGCGCCGCGACCTGACGCCCGTGTATGGCGTGAACGACGACGAGCTCTGGCTCGAACGCGGCGGCACGTCGGCCTACCAGGGCGGCGCCGGCCGCGTGCGCCTGTGGCGCGAACTGCAAGACAAGCTGCGGCGTCAGCACGCCGAATAGACGAGGTGCGCCGATCATGCTATTCCGACGACTGCTGACCGGACTCTTGTGCATTTTCGCGCTGGCGGCGGCCGGCATCGAGACCATCTACGTCGCCGCCGCACGCAACGGCTTGCAGGAACGTCTGGCGGCGCAAAGCCAGGATGCGGCGACGGCGCTCAGCCTGTCGCTGGCGACCGCGTTGGCGCAAGAGGACGTCGTGCTGGCCGAGACCATCGTCGGCGCCGTGTTCGACCGCGGCTCCTTCGGCGAGATCCGCGTCGTCGACGCCCATGGCGCAACCCTGGTGTGGCGCCACCGGCCGGCCGACGCGGCGGAAGTTCCGGACTGGTTCGCCAGCCTGGTGCCGCTCGACGCCGCTCCCGCCCTGGCACCGATTGCCGCCGGCTGGCACTACGCCGGCCGCGTCAGCGTCGCCAGCTTGCCGAACGTCGTGCACCGCCAGCTATGGGATACCTTGCTGGCGTCGCTGGCCTGGCTGCTCGTGCTGTTTGTCGCCGCCGCCACGCTTGCCGCCGAATTTCTGCGCGGCATCCTGCGCTCGATGCGCCACGCCGCCCGCGAATTCGAGCGCGCCGACGACTGGAGCCGGCAGGCCGGCGCCGAGCCGGGCGCGCGCCCCGGCTTCGAGGTCCGCTTCGAAACCGCCCGCGATGCCGGCAACGCCGCCGGCGACTAGCGGCAAGCGCCGCCAACTACCCGTAACTCGGTAACACGAATACATAGTCCGGCGACTGTTCGCGCAAGCCGACGCTCGCCATACTGCAATCATGAACCCGAAGTGTCGGCCTGCGGCGACAGTATCCGCTCCCGGCCCCGCGCTGTTTAATCCGCCTCACCCACTGTAGGCCGCTCGCAATCGACGAAGGACGCCATGCTCCAGCTTTCACCGCTCACCGCCTACGGCACGTCCCGGACCAGGGAAGGAAAATGAAACCGCTGCCCCGTCCTGCGCCGAAGCGCAGTCCGTTCGCGCGCCTGCTGCCGATCGCCGCCAGCGTGCTGCTCTGCGCCTGTGCCAGCACCGCGCCGGGGGGGCGTCCTCAATTCACCGCGCCGAGCGGCATCAGTTCGCTGTATTCGGCGGTCGACATGAACCTGCGGCTGGCGACGGCGCCCTCGACCGCCAAAGACTGCGAAGGCGTCCAATGCCGCGTCGACAAGGGTTTCGAACTTCAGGTCGCCAGAGTCGGCGCGCGCCTGGCCAAGGCCGCCTACGAAGCCGATCCCGAGTTGAAGCTGCGCGTGCCGGCCTTCAATTTCGTCGTCGCCGAAAAGAACGAAGCCGGCAGCACCTCGGATGCCCAAGGCACGGTCGTGATCTACCGCGGCGTGCGCAAGCAGGGGCTGGACGAAGAAACGCTGGCTTTTCTGATCGCCCGCGAAATGGGGCACGTCATCGCGCGGCACCACGACGAAAGATCGGCCACCACCCTGCTGTTCTCCGTCGTCGCCCAGGTCCTCATGCCGATGACCAGCCTCACGGGCGGCTTCGCCGCCCTCGCCGGTTCCCTGGCGTCGGCGGTGGGCACGAAAATCGTCAGCGACGAGCAATTGCCCTTCCAGGTCGTCGAAGCCGAGCTCATCGCCCACGACCTGCTGCAACGGCAGGGCTGGCGCAACGGCGAAGTCGCCGCTTCCCTCGCCCGCTACACGCAAGGCCTCGGCGACGGCCCATGGGCACAGGCCGTCAAGGATTCGCTCGAACGCTTCGAGAACGACGAGACGGACGTCGTCCTTCTCGCCCTGATAAACCCGATGGCGCTGCCTTCGCTCAATCGGGTCACGCGCTGAGACAGCGTGATAAGCGCAGCGCGACTGCGGGCTGAGGCTTCGCGGCGGAGCCGACCGCTATAATTCCGGCTCCAGCCACCGGATTCTCCGCCGTAGTGACCCACCCCCTGCTGCCTCTCTCCGCCGTCCCGCCGAAGCCCGGCGCGCGCCAGGATCTGCCGCCGCTCGCCGGTTCCGCCGATGCCCTGGCGATCGCCCAACTCGCCGGCGACAGCCGCCTGCTGACGGTGATCGTCGCCAGCCCGCTCGACGCCCAGCGCTTGCAGGAAGAAGTGGCCTGGCTGGCGCCCGCGCTGCGCGTGCATCTGCTGCCCGACTGGGAAACCCTGCCCTACGACAGCTTTTCGCCGCACCAGGACCTGATTTCCGAACGGCTGGCGACGCTGCACGCCGTCGTGCGCGGCGAGTGCGACGTGCTGATCGCGGCCGCCACCACAGTGCTGGCGCGCATCGCGCCGCCGGTGTTTCTTGCCGGCCACACTTTTTTTCTCAAGAAGGGCGACAAGCTGCCGCTCGACCGCTTGCGCGACCAGCTTGCCATCGGCGGCTACCAGCCGATGACCCAGGTCGTCGCCGCCGGCGAATACAGCGTGCGCGGCGGTCTCGTGGACCTGTTCCCGATGGGCACGCAACTGCCCTTCCGCATCGAGCTTTTCGACGACGAAGTCGAGACCATCCGCACCTTCGACGTCGACTCGCAGCGCACGCTCTACCCGGTGCCGGAAATCCGCCTGCTGCCGGCGCGCGAATTCCCCCTCGGCGAAGCCGGCCGCACCAAGTTCCGCCAGCGCTTCCGCGAGACCTTCGAGGGCGACTCCTCGCGCATCGCGCTCTACAAGGACGTCTCCGCCGGCGCGCTGCCGGCCGGCATCGAGTACTACCTGCCGCTGTTCTTCGATGCGACGGCAACGCTGTTCGACTACCTGCCGCGCGACGCGGCGCTGCTGCTGCATCACGACGTTCCAAGCGCCATCGCCGAATTCTGGCGCGACACGAGCGGCCGCTACGACATGCTCAAGGGCGACCGCTCGCGGCCGGTGCTGCCGCCGACGGAACTCTTCCTCACCGACGAGCAGTTTTTCGTCGCGGCGAAGGACTTTCCGCGCTATCACCTCGCCGCCGCCGCAGCCGGCGGCCCGGCGGCGCCGCTGCCCGCCGTCGCCGTCGACCGCAAGGCCGACGCGCCGCTCGCCGCGCTGAGCGAATTCCTGGCCAACTTCGACGGCCGCGTGCTGCTGCTCGCCGAATCGCCGGGG
>JACRPB010000259.1 GCA_016214175.1 Rhodocyclales bacterium | reverse complement strand
AAGCTGCTCAAGTTCGGCACCGACCACCACGGCGACATCTACGACACGCCCTTCTACCGCGGTTTCCGTGCGCTGTTGGTGTGGTGCTTGCGGCGGCGCTGGCTGGTGATAGGCGCGACGACGGCGGCCTTCGCCTTGTCGATCGTGGCCTTCAACGTCGGCATCCAGAAGCAGTTCTTTCCCTCCGCCAGCCGTCCCGAACTACTGATCGAAATCTGGCTGCCCCAGGGCGCCTCGCTCAAGGCGACGGCGACGGAAGCGCTGAAGGTCGAGGCGCTACTCGCCAAGGATGCCGGCGTCGCGAGTTCGTCCACCTACATCGGCAACGGCGCGCCGCGCTTCTTCCTGTCGCTCGACCAGCAGTTGTTCGCCGACAACTTCGCCCAGGCGGTGATCGTGACCAAGGGGCTCGTCGAACGCGAGGAGGTCAAGCGGCGCCTGGAAGAACGTTTTGCCGCCGCCGATTTCGCCCACCTGCGGGCGCGCGTCCAGCGCCTGGAAAACGGACCGCCGGTGGGCTTTCCGGTGCAGTTCCGCGTCATGGGCGAAGACCTCGAAGCCTTGCGCCGCATCGCCGGCGAGGTGGCGACGATCATGCGCGCCGACCCCAATCTGCAAAACGTGCAGTTCGACTGGAACGAGAAAATCAAGAGCGTGAAGGTCGACATCGACCAGGATCGCGCCCGCCTGCTCGGCGTCTCCAGCCAGGACGTGGCGCTGACGCTGCAAGCCTGGCTGGTCGGTGCCGCCGTTACGCAGTACCGCGAAGGCGACCAGTTGATCGACGTCGTCTGGCGGGCGTCCGGAGCGGATCGCACGTCGCTCGACCGCCTGCCCGATCTCGACATCGTCGCCGCCGGCGGCCGCCACGTGCCGCTGGCCCAGGTGGCGCGCCTGAAGCCGGTGCTGGAGGAAGGCTTGATCTGGCGCCGCGACCGCCTGCCGACCCTCACCGTGCGCGCCGACCTTGCCGGCGCCAAGCAGGCGCCGATGATCTCGGCCGCGATCAACCCGCAGTTGGACCCGCTTCGCGCCAAGCTGCCGCCGGGCTTCCGCATCGAAACCGGCGGCGCCGTCGAGGAGTCGGCAAAGGGCGAGGACTCGATCAAGGCGGTGATGCCGGTGATGGTGGCCGTCGTCGTTACGCTGCTGATGCTGCAATTGCAGAGCATGGGCCGCACCGTCATGGTGTTGCTGACGGCGCCGCTCGGCCTCATCGGCGTGGCGGTGGCGCTGCTGGTGTTCCGGGCGCCCTTCGGCTTCGTCGCCAATCTCGGCGTCATCGCGCTGATGGGCATGATCCTGCGCAACTCGGTGATCCTCGTCGATCAGATCGACCAGGACGAGCGGGCCGGCAAGAGCACCTGGGAGGCCATCATCGGTTCGACGGTGCGTCGCTTCCGCCCCATCGTGCTGACGGCGGCGGCGGCCATCATGGCAATGATCCCGCTGACGCGCCAGGTGTTCTGGGGGCCGATGGCCATCGCCATCATGGGCGGCCTGGTCTTCGCCACGGCGCTAACCTGCCTGTTTCTGCCGGCGCTGTATGCCGCCTGGTACAAGGTGAAGGAGGAGTAAAATTCTTTCCCCATCCCCAGCGAGTATTTCCATGCAGCAATTGACCGCAACGCAGTTGAAGGCGTGGCTCGACGATCCGGCGCGGGAGAAGCCCGTGCTGCTGGACGTGCGCGAACCGTGGGAGTTCGATGCCTGCCGCATTGCCGACTCGAAGCCGATGCCGATGCGCGTGGTGCCGGCGCGCCACGGCGAACTCAAGCGCGACGCCGCCATGGTGATCGTTTGCCACCATGGCGCGCGCAGTTTCCAGGTCGGCATGTTTCTCGAACAGCAGGGTTTCTCGAACATCTACAACCTCTACGGCGGCGTCGCCGCCTGGGCACAGCAGGTCGATCCGACCATGCCGACTTACTGACCGGAGCATGCGATGAAGAACAAGAAACTTTCCCTCGCCCTGGCGGCCGTATTCGCCGCCGGCACGGCCGCGGCCGCCGACCTGGTGTCGGTGTATCGCGACGCCGTCGCCTACGACGCCCAATTCGCCGCCGCCAAGGCCAGCCTCGATGCCGGGCGCGAGAAGCTGCCGCAGGGCCGCGCCGGTTTGCTGCCGACCATCGGGCTGTCGGCCAACACCACCTGGAACGATCTCGACGTGCACCGGCGCGCGACACCGCCGACCGATACGCCGTTCAAGTACAACTCCAACGGCTGGACGGTGCAGCTTACGCAGCCGCTGTTTCGCTGGCAGAACTGGGAGACCTACAACCAGTCCGAACTTCAGGTCGCCCTGGCCGAAGCGCAGTTCGCGGCCGCGCGCCAAGACCTGATCGTGCGCGTCGCGCAGGCCTATTTCGACGTCTTGCAGGCGCGCGAAGCCGTGGCGACGGCGCAAGCGCAGAAGACCGCCATCGCCGAGCAGCTCGAAGCCGCGAAGCGCAATTTCGAAGTCGGCACGGCCACCATCACCGACACCCACGAAGCCCAGTCGCGCTACGACCTCGCCACGGCGGCCGAGATCGCCGCCCAGAACGACCTGCTCGTGAAGCAACAGGCGCTGCGCATGGTGACGGGCAAGGACGATGCCGCGCTGAAGAACCTGAAGACCGGCGTCGCCATTCCCGCACCGCAGCCGGCCGACATCGACAAGTGGGTCGCGTCCGCGGAAGCGGGGAACTTCGCGGTGCAAAGCGCCCAGGCCGCGCACGGCATCGCTACGCGCGAAATCGAAAAACAGCGCGCCGGGCATTACCCGACCCTCGACCTGGTAGCGACCAACGGCCTCAGTTCCGCAACCGGCAACACGCTGACGGGAGTCGGATCGGATACCAAGGCGACGACCATCGGTGTGCAACTGGCGATCCCGATCTTCGCCGGCGGCGCGACCGCCTCGCGCGATCGCGAAGCCGTCGCCCTGCGCGAGAAGGCGGCCGCCGATCTCGAGAACGCGCGCCGCAGCGCGGCCCTGCAAACGCGGCAGGCCTTTCTCGGCGTGACTTCCGGCTTGTCGCAGGTGCGCGCCTACGAGGCGGCGCTGGTGTCCTCGCAATCGGCACTCGACTCGAACAAGCTCGGCTATGAAGTCGGCGTGCGCATCAACATCGACGTGCTGAACGCCCAGAGCCAGCTCTACGACACGCGCCAGAAACTCGTCAAGGCGCGACTCGACACCCTGGTCGCGCAACTGCGGCTCAAGGCCGCCGCGGGCAGCCTCGCCGAAGACGATCTCGCGGCGATCAACGGCCTGCTGGAATAAACTTTTCCAGCAGCGCCAGGTTGCGCGCCGTGGCGCCACGGTGATGGGCGGTGAATTGTTTGCCCGCCGCGCTCATCGCTTCGCGCCGCGCCGCGTCGGCCAGTAGCGTTGCCGCGGCCGTCACCAGTTCCTCCGCGCTTGCCACGGCAACGGCCGCACCGCAGTTCAGTGCGGCGCGCGCCGCGTCGGGAAAATTGAAAGTCGACGGGCCGATCAGCACCGGCGTCCCGACCGAGCAGGGTTCGATCAGGTTCTGACTGCCGAAGTCGAGCAGGCTGCCGCCGACGAAGGCGACGTCGGCCGCGGCGTAATAAGCGAACATTTCCCCCATGCTGTCGCCGATCCAGACGTTGGCGTCGGCGGGGACGGTGCCGTCCTCGGAGCGCCGGCAGACTTGGTAGCCTTTCGCCGCCGCCAGTGCGGCAACGGCGGCGAAGCGCTGCGGATGGCGCGGCACCAGCACCAGCAGTGCGCCGCCGCCGGCCTGACTGCGCCAGGCGTCGAGGATCAACGCCTCTTCGCCCTCGCGCGTGCTGGCGCAGAGGAAGATCGGACGCGCGCCGCAGCGGCGGCGGAATTCCGTGCCGACTTGCAACTGGGCGACGGGCGGCTCGATGTCGAACTTGAGGCTGCCGAAGACGGCGACGTTTGCCGCGCCGAGTGCCTGCAAGCGCTGCGCGTCGTCGGCGCCGATGGCGGAGACGCCGCGCAGGGCGTCCAGCGCTTCACGCGTCAGCGCTGGGAAGCGCGCATAGCGCCGCGCCGACTTGGCGGACAGGCGCGCGTTCACCAGCAGCAGCGGCACGTCGAGCGCGCGGCAGGCGGCGATCAGGTTGGGCCAGAGTTCGGTTTCCATGATGAGGCCGACGTCGGGGCGATAGTGGCGCAGGAAGCGGCGCATGGCCCAGGGCGTGTCGTAGGGCAGGTAGCAGCGGAGGACCGCGTCGCCGAAAAGATCGATCGAGGTCTGGCGTCCGGTCGGCGTCATGTGGCTGAAGAGGATGCGGTGGCCGGGATAGCGGCGGCGCAAGGCGGCGACCAGCGGCTGGGCGGCGCGGGTCTCGCCGACCGAGACGGGGTGGATCCAGAGGGTGGGCACGGTCGGCGCCGCGCCTAAATAGCCGAAGCGTTCGTTCCAATGGCGCAGGTATTGCGGCTGCCGCCGCGCCCGCCACAACAGGTGCAGCACGGCCCAGGGCAGCAGGGCGAGGATGCAGAGCGTGTAGTAGATGCGCGCCATCAGCCGATCAGCTTCAAAGCTTGCGCCAGCGCGGCGGCGGCCGTCGGCGGCGCGCCGGCGGCGCCGAGATTGACGGCCAGCGGTCCGGCATGGACGCCGGTGAGTTCCGGGCTGCTGGCGCAGAACAGCGCCAGCGTCGGCCGGCCCAGCGCCGCCGCGAGGTGCACGAGGCCGGTGTCGACGCCGATCGCCAGTTGCGCGCCGGCCAGCAGTCCGGCCATGGCCGTGAGGCCCAGTGGCGGCGCGACGACGGCGCGGCCGAGCTGGGTGGCCAGACGCGCGGCACGACTTCTCTCCTCGGCGTTGCCGCTGGGCAGCACCAGGGTCAGCCCGGTGGCGATCAGCGCCAGGCCGAGCGCTTGCCAGTCGGGATCGGGCCAGAGTTTGTCGGCGCGCGAGGTGGCGGTGAGCAGGACGGCGTAGTCGCGCGGCGGCAGCCAGTCGGCGTTGAGCGGCGCGGCCTGGATGCCGTAGTCGAGCGTCATGTCGGGGATGTAGCCGGCGGCGGCGGCGGCCAGGCGGCGGTTGCGCTCGACGGCGTGCAACTGGCGCGCCACGTCGTAGCCGGCATCGTAGTAGCGCGCGGCGATGGGTTCGCGTGCGCAGTCGCGGCTGTAGCCGCAGCGGCGGCCGCCGGCGGTCAGGCGCGTCTGCTGGACGATGAGGCCGCTTTTCAGCAGGCCCTGGGTATCGAGGACGAGGTCGTAGGCCGATTCCTTGAGCGCGCGGCGGAAGGCGCCGAACTGCGTCCAGGTCGCCGGTGCAAGCAGGCTGTGGCGCCAGCGCCGGATGCCGACCGGCAGTACGCGCGCCACGGCGGGATGCAGGCGCGGCAACTCGGCCAAGCTCTCCTCGACCACCCAGTCGATCCGTGCGCCGGGAAACTTGCGTGCGAGGTCGCTGACCACGGGCAGGTTATGGACGACGTCGCCGAGGGAGGAGGTTTTGACGAGTAGGATGTGCATGGCCGATCGGTGCCGCCAGATCGTACAATGGCACCCCGCCCGCGATTATAGCCGCCCCATGTCCGCCGCCCGGCAGCCGGTTTCCGCCGTTCTCATCACGTTCAATGCCGCCTCGCAAATTGAGGACTGCCTGCGCTCGCTTGCCTTCTGCGACGAAATTCTCGTCGTCGATTCGGGCAGCGGCGATGGTACGACGGCGCTTGCAGAGCGCCGCGGCGCGCGCGTCGTATCTGCGGCGTGGCGCGGTTTCGGCGCGCAGAAGCAATTCGCCGTCGAGCAGGCGGCGCACGACTGGGTGCTTTGCATCGACGCCGACGAGCGGGTGAGCGCGAACCTGCGCGCCAGCATCGAAGCGGCGCTGGCGAACCCGGCGCAGCATGCCTATCGCTTCGCGCGCTGCAACCGTTTCATGGGCCGCTACCTGCGCCACGGCGAAGGCTATCCGGACTGGAGCCTGCGCCTGTTCGACCGTCGCCACGCGCGTTGGTCGGACGATGCGGTGCACGAGAAGGTCGTCGTCGCCGGCGCGGTCGGTACGCTGCGCGGCGACTTGATGCACGACTCGGCCGAAACCCTGGAAGGCTACCTGACGAAGCAGAACCGCTACACGACGCTGGCGGCCGAAGAGGCGCTGGTCAGGGGCAAGCGCGCCACCACCGCGCATGTGCTGCTGTCGCCCGCGGTACGCTTCCTCAAGTTCTACTTCTTTCGCCTCGGCTTTCTCGACGGCCTGCCGGGGCTCGTACATATTCTGATCGGCTGCGGCAACAGCTTTGCCAAGTATGCAAAAATGCTCGCCTTTCAATCAGGCAAGCAATAATGAAAGTACTCATCACCGGCGCCGCCGGGTTTATCGGCATGCACGTCGCCGAGCGTTTGCTGGCACGGGGCGACGAGGTGGTCGGCGTCGACAACCTCAACGACTATTACGACGTCTCGCTGAAGCGGGCGCGGCTGGCGCGGCTGACGCCGCAAGCAGGCTTCCGTCACGTCGATCTCGACATCGCCGACCGTCCGGGCATGGCGGCGCTGTTTGCGCAAGAGCGGCCGCAAGGCGTCATCAACCTCGCCGCCCAGGCCGGCGTGCGCTATTCGCTGAAGAATCCGCACGCCTACGTCGACAGCAACGTCGTCGGCTTCGTCAATGTTCTCGAAGGTTGTCGCCACGCCGGCTGCGAGCATCTGGTCTTCGCCAGCAGTTCCAGCGTCTATGGCGGCAATACGCGCATGCCCTTCTCCGAGCACGACAACGTCGACCACCCGGTCAGCCTCTACGCGGCGACGAAAAAGGCCAACGAACTGATGGCGCACAGCTACAGCCACTTGTACGGCCTGGCGGCGACGGGACTGCGCTTCTTCACGGTGTACGGCCCCATGGGGCGGCCGGACATGGCCTATTTCTCCTTCACCAAGGCCATTCTCGCCGGAACGCCCATCGATATTTTCAACCACGGCCGGATGATGCGCGACTTCACCTACATCGACGACATCACCGAAAGCGTGCTCCGCGTCCTCGACCGTCCTGCGACGGCGAATCCCGCGTACGTGAAGGATAGCCCCGATCCGGCCACCAGTTGGGCGCCTTGGCGCGTGTTCAACATCGGCAACCACCAACCTGTCGACCTGATGGCTTTCGTCGGCGCCCTCGAACAAGCTTTGGGCGTGGAGGCGAAAAAGAATTTCCTGCCCATGCAAGACGGCGACGTGCCGGCAACTTATGCCGACACCGCCGACCTGCAGGCGCTGACCGGATTCCAGCCGGCAACCGAAGTGAATGACGGCGTGACCAAGTTCGTCGCGTGGTATCGCAACTATTACGGCGTCTGAAGAGCGCTTGGCGGGACAAAAGAAAGCATGGCCACCTACGCAATCGGCGACATCCAGGGCTGCTACGACCCGCTGCGCCGGCTGCTCGACCACATCCGCTTCGACGCCGCCGGCGACCGCCTCTGGTTTGTCGGTGATCTCGTCAACCGTGGGCCCCAATCGCTGGAAGTGCTGCGCTTCGTGCGCTCCCTGGGCGAGGCGGCGCTGGTCGTCCTCGGCAATCACGATCTCCACTTGGTCATGCTGGCAGAAGGCTACGGCAAGGCGAGCAAGGAAGACACGCTGGCCGCCGTGCTCGCCGCGCCCGACTGCGCCGAACTGACGGACTGGCTGCGTGCCTGGCCGCTGTTCCACGTCGAAGGCGAGTTCGCGATGGTGCATGCGGGCCTGCTGCCGCAATGGACCGTGTCCCAGGCGCAGACGCTGTCCGACGAGGTGCAGGCGGCGCTGACGGCGGCCGATTACCGTGAATTTCTCGCCCACATGTGGGGTTCGGAGCCGACGGCCTGGCGCGACGATCTGGCGGGATGGGACCGGCTGCGCGTCGTCGTCAACGCCATGACGCGCATGCGCTTTTGCCGGCCCGACGGCAGCATGGAATTTCGCGCCCCCGGCGCCAAGGGGCCGCCCGGGCGCGGCCCGGACGGTTGCGTACCCTGGTTCGATGCGCCGCGGCGCGCCAGCGCCGACCATACTCTGGTCTGCGGCCACTGGTCGGCGCTGGGATTCCGCCAGGACGCCAATCTGCTGGCGCTGGATTCGGGTTGCCTGTGGGGCGGCAGCCTGACGGCGGTGCGCCTGGAAGACCGCCGGGTGTTTCAACTGCCCTGCCGCCGCCAGATCGAGCCGAGCGGCTGGCAGTAGCCGGCTCGGTACTAGTGCGTAACGCGGGTGGCGCCGTGGCCCGAGAGGATGCGCACGCGCTCGCCCGGATGGAACTGCTCGTCGGCTTCCTGGGTGATGGCGGTGAATTGGCCGTTGTCGAGCTTGACGGTGATTTCGACGCCGGCCTTCTTGCCGATCTGCTGCTCGATGGCCTGACCGGCGACGCCGCCGGCGACGGCGCCGAGCACGCTGCCGATGGTCGAGCCCTTGCCCTTGCCGACGTTGCTGCCGGCGACGCCGCCGACGATGCCGCCGGCGATTGCGCCGACCGGCGATTTGTCGGCCTCTATGCTGACTTGGCGGACGCTCTCGACAACGCCCATGCGCACGCTCATTTCGCCGCGCGCTTGCGCGGACGAATAGCTCGATCCGGACTGGCTGCCGGCGCAGCCGACGAGGATCAGCAGCGCTGCGGCGGCCGCGGACAACAGACGGACATTCGACATCGTGGCTCCTTTATAGTGGTTCGCCAAAGGCAGTTTGATAGCGCTCGGCGATTTCGGTTCGCGTCGGCTTGTGGTTCTGGCCGCCGCGATGGGCGATCTTGATCGACCCCATCAGCGAGGCGAGGCGCCCTGTCTTCTGCCACGTCCAGCCCTGGGAAATCCCGTAGAGCAGGCCGGAACGGTAGGCGTCGCCGCAACCGGTCGGATCGACCACATCATCGGGTTTAACGCTGGGCACCGCGATGCGTTGACCGTCGGCATGAATTTCCGAGCCATTGGCGCCCAGCGTCACGATCAGGGCTTTCACTTCCCGCGCCAGATCGTCGATGCTGCGCCCGGTGCGTTCGGTCAGCAGCTTCGCCTCGTAGTCGTTGACGGTGCAATAGTCGGCGAGCTCCAGGAATCTCAGCAGTTCGGGGCCGTCGAACATCGGCAGGCCCTGGCCCGGATCGAAGACGAAGGGAATGCCGGCGGCGTGGAGGTCGCGCGCATGTTCGAGCATGCCCTGGCGGCCGTCCGGCGCCACGATCGCCAGGCGCACGCCTTCGCTGTCGGCGATGCGGTTGGCATGGGAGTGATTCATCGCGCCGGGATGGAAGGCGGTGATCTGGTTGTCGTCGAGATCGGTGGTGATGAAGGCCTGGGCCGTGTAGCTGTCCGGAATGCCGCGCACGTGGCGCGTGTCGAGCTCCAGGTGTTGCAGGCGCTGCAAGTACAGCGCGCTGTCGTCGCCGACGGTGGCCATGATCAGCGGATCGCCGCCGAGCAGGCGCAGGTTGTAGGCGATGTTGCCGGCGCAGCCGCCGTACTCGCGCCGCATGTCGGGCACCAGAAAGGCGACGTTCAGGATGTGGATCTGTTCGGGCAGGATGTGGTTCTTGAAGCGGTCGTGGAACACCATGATGGTGTCGTAGGCGATGGAGCCGCAAATGAGGGTCTTGGCTGCGGCGGCCTTGGCGCTGGCGGTGTTTGTCATGATTTTCGATCAGGGATAAAAAAGATAAAGCCGGTAGCCGACGGCGGCGACGCCGGGGGCCTCCACGGCGAGATTGACGGTCAACTCGGCATTGGCGCCGAAACCGGTGGCCGCGGGCGCCTTCGGCAGCAGGTATTCGCTGGCGGGGATGACCCGCCGCACCAGCGGCTGGTCGGCGGTGTCCGTCAGCGTCAGTTCCAGGTAGGGATATTCCTGGGCGAAGGGCGCGCGGTTCTTCAGGGTCGCGACCAGCAGCAGCCGGCCGCCCGGATCGGGATGCAGGTCGGAGGCCTCGATGCCGACCAACTCGGATTTGCGCGGCAGCCGGATCTCGCAGCCGAGGTCGGCGCAGACGGCACCGAACAGGGACCGTGTCTCCGGGTAGATCACGGCGATTTCGGTGCGAAAGTGGAGCGCCGCCTGCGCGACGAAGACCAGCGTGGCCAGGAATATGCCCACAGCCCACGGCCAACGGCGGCGCGTCGGTCCCTCGTGCAGCAGGGGTTCGAGTTCCGGCCAGGGGGGGGTGTCCGATGGCTCTGGCGCGGCTGCCTGCGCAGACGGCGCGGGCATGAGGGCCGGTTCCGCGGCCGGGTTCGGCGCCGCCAAACCGTCGGGTTCGAAGGCGGCTTCGGGTTCCCTTGCGACGCAGGGTTCGTCCTCGGCTAGCGGGGTGGGGGCGACGGACGGTTCGGCGCCGAGCCAGGATTCGTCCGCGCGGCAGGGCTCGATGACGGGCTCGGGTTCGAATGCAGGTTCGCGTTCGAGTGCGGGTTCGTGTTCGAGTGTGGATTCGGGTTCAGGTGCCGGATCGAGCGCGGGATCGACTGCAAAGCTTGGCTCGGCCTCGGTTGCAAGTGCGGCGGCGGTCGGTGTCGCGCCGGGAACCGATTCCGCTGCCGGTTCCGCTGCGGCCGTCGCGACGGGCGGCTGTTCGACGCACAGGGCGTCATCGTCTGCGGTGGCAAGGTCTGCCGCTTCGGTACGTGCCGACACCTCGGGCGCGGCAAAGGCTGTCGCTGCCTGCGGCGCGAGGGTCGTCGCCGGCAGAGCGATTTCGATCAGGGTGTCGAGGGCGTTGAAGACGGTGTGGCAGGCGCCGCAGCGCACCTGTCCCTGGCGCGCCTTGAGTTGTTCGGAAGTGACGCGAAAAATCGTCGCGCACTGCGGACAACGGGTCAGCATGGCGGCAACTCTCCTTCGAGCCGGGCCCAGCCGTCGGCGCTGGCACCGACGCGCAGGGACAGCCAGGGCGCGTAGGCGTCGATCACCTGTGGCGCCTGGGCCTCGAGAATGCCGGAGAGTGCGATGCGTCCGCCCGGCGCGACGAGGCTCGACAGGAGCGGCGCGAGAACGCAAAGCGGATTGGTGAGGATGTTGGCGACGACTCGATCGAAGCGCTGCGCCACGGGTTCGCGGCTGTGGCGCAGGCCGATGGCGACGCCGTTGCGTTCGGCGTTGGCGCTAGCGGCGACGAGGGCGTTGTCGTCGATGTCGATGCCGATCACCTCTGCGGCGCCAAGCTTGGCGGCGGCGATACCGAGGATGCCCGAGCCGCAGCCGTAGTCGAGGACATGTTCATGACCGCGAATATTAGCGCAGAGCCATTCCATGCACAGCCGCGTCGTCGGATGGGAGCCGGTGCCGAAGGCCATGCCGGGATCGAGTTCGAGGCAAATCGCCTGCGGATCGGGCGCGCTGTGCCAGGAGGGGACGATCCAGAGTCGTTCGTTGATGCGGATCGGTTCGAACTGCGCCTGGGTGAGCTGCACCCAGTTTTCCTCGGCGACTTCGCCAAGCTCGATCTCTGGCAACTCGCTGATGCCCGCTTCGCGCGCGGCGGCAGCGATGCGGCCGGCAAGATCGTCGCCGGGCTCGAACAAGGCGACGACGCGGCTGGTGACCCAGAGCGGGGTGGCGGGACTGCCGGGCTCGCCGAACTGGGGCGTTTCGCGCTCGGTGCCGGCGTCGGCGTCCTCGACGCTGACCGAGAGGGCGCCGTGCCCGAGCAGCGCCTCCGACAGCGCCTCGGCGTGAGCCGCGTCAGTCAGCAGCGCCGCGCTGATCCACACCGCTTACTGACCCCCGACGCGGGCGGCGAGTTTTTCTTCGAGATAGTGGATGCTGGTGCCGCCCTGGATGAAACGTTCGTCCCGCAGCAGATCCTGATGCAACGGGATATTGGTCTTGATGCCGTCGACCATCATTTCCGAGAGGGCGATCTGCATGCGGCGGATCGCCTGGTCGCGGGTGTCGCCGTAAGCGATCACTTTGCCGATCATCGAGTCGTAGTTTGGCGGCACCGTATAGCCCGAGTAGGCATGGGAGTCGACGCGAATGCCGGGGCCGCCCGGCGGATGCCAGTTGACGATCTTCCCCGGCGACGGCGTGAACTTGAATGGATCCTCGGCATTGATGCGGCATTCGATGGCGTGGCCCTTCGGCTCGATGTCGCGCTGGCGCAGCCAGAGCTTCTCGCCGGCCGCGATACGCACCTGGGCCTGGACGATGTCGATGCCGGTGATCAGCTCGGTCACCGGATGCTCGACTTGCACGCGCGTGTTCATCTCGATGAAAAAGTATTCGCCGTTTTCGTAGAGGAACTCGAAGGTGCCGGCGCCGCGGTAGCCGATCTTGCGGCAGGCTTCGGCGCAACGGTCGCCGACGCGATTGAGCATGCGGCGATTGATCTCGGGGGCCGGCGCCTCCTCGATCACCTTCTGGTGCCGGCGCTGCATCGAGCAGTCGCGCTCGCCGAGCCAGACAGCGTTCTTGTAGGAATCCGCGAGTACCTGGATTTCGATGTGGCGCGGGTTTTCCAGGAACTTTTCCATATAGACCACGGGATTGCCGAACGCCGCCTGGGCTTCGCTGCGGGTCATGGTCACGGCATTCGACAGCGCCGCCTCGGTGTGGACGACGCGCATGCCGCGGCCGCCGCCGCCGCCGGCCGCCTTGATGATCACCGGATAGCCGATGGCGCGGGCGATCTTGACGACTTCCTTCGGATCTTCGGGCAGCGCGCCCTCGGATCCCGGTACGCAGGGGACGCCGGCCGCCTTCATGGCGTCCTTGGCGCTGACCTTGTCGCCCATCAGGCGTATGGTTTCCGGCCGCGGGCCGATGAAGACGAAGCCGGACTTCTCGACGCGCTCGGCGAAGTCGGCGTTCTCCGACAGGAAGCCGTAGCCGGGGTGGATCGCCTCGGCGTCGGTCACTTCGGCTGCCGAGATGATCGCCGGGACGTTGAGGTAGCTGAGACTGGAGGCGGCCGGCCCGATGCAGACCGACTCGTCCGCCAGCTTCACGTACTTGGCTTCGGCATCGACCTCGGAATGGACGGCCACCGTCTTGATGCCCAGTTCGCGGCAGGCGCGGAGCACGCGAAGAGCGATCTCACCGCGATTTGCTATCAGTACTTTCTCGAACATGCTCTTATCTTCGCCTATCTCACGCGATCAGGAACAGCGGCTGGCCGAACTCGACCGGCTGGCCGTTCTCGACCAGGATGGCCTTGATGGTGCCGGAGACCTCGGCTTCGATTTCGTTCATCAGCTTCATGGCCTCGATGATGCAAAGCGTCTCGCCTTCCTTGAAGGACTGGCCGACTTCGACGAAGGGCGAGGCGCCGGGCGTGCCGGAGCGGTAGAAGGTGCCGACCATCGGCGACTTGATGAATGTGCCTGCGGGTTCGGCGGGGGCGGCTTCGGCGCCGGGAGCGCCGATCGCAGCGGGGGCGGGCGCTGCCGCAGGCGCCGGGGCGCCGACCGTCACGGTGGTCGGCGCGGGCGCGGTGTAGTGCTTGGCGATGCGGATTCGTTCTTCGCCCTCGCTGATTTCGAGTTCGGAAATGCCCGAATTCTGGACGAGGTCGATCAAGGTCTTGAGTTTTCTAAGATCCATCGAGAAGGCTCCCTGCAGGTTTGGCGGGCCGCGGCCCGCAGCCGGTTAAGAACGGCGGATGCGTGTCAGCGCCGCTTCAAGGGCGAGTTCATAGCCCTGGGCGCCCAGACCGCAAATCGTGCCGACGGCGATATCGGAAAAAAACGAGTGATGACGGAAGGCTTCTCTTGCCTGGATGTTGGAGAGATGCACTTCGATGAACGGGATGGCCACCCCCGTCAGGGCATCGCGCAAGGCGACGCTGGTGTGGGTGTAGCCGCCGGGATTGATGATGATGAATTCGATGCCCTCGCTCGCCGCGGCCTGCACGCGGTCGATCAGTTCCCCTTCGCTGTTGCTCTGGAAGCTTTCGATCTGCACGCCGGCGGCTCGGCCGCGCGCTTCCATTGCCGCATGAATGTCTACCAGCGTTGTGCGGCCGTAGATTTCGGGCTCGCGCCGCCCCAGCAGGTTCAGGTTGGGGCCGTGCAAAATCAGTATGCGCGGCGCGGCTGTGGATTCCGAAGCGGTTTTTTTTCGGCTGGTTTGCTTGGACATAGGCGCTAGTTTGCCGCAATTGGAGGCAAGTTGTCCAGTCCGGCGTCGTTTTCGGGCTACTTCAAAAGTGCGGCGACGGCCTCGATCCCTGCGCGCGCGGGGCTGCGTCCGGTATAGGGGTTGCGCCGTTGCCGTCGTTCCGCGACATACGGAAACACGGAAAGCTGGACCGGAATACCGTTCCAGTCGATGCGCAGCCGCGCTTCCGGCGCGTCGGGACGGGTTTGCGCTTTCTCTTCAGGATCGTAGGAGATGTTGTTCGATAACAGCATGATCTCCACATCTTTGGCGCTATCGGCGTACAAGTTGATGTCGATGCCGCTGTACCGCCCGGCCGTGCCGTCGAGCACGGCCCCGGTGAGATAGGGGCGGAAGTCGCTCATGAGTTCCATCACTTCGAGGGCGGCCTGACGCAGGGCGTGCAGGCGCTCCGGCTGTTCTTCTTCCTGGTAGAGCGCGAGATAAGCCCGGAGCTCGGACTCGACCTCGTCGTTGGTCGGCAGGGCCTCGCCTTCCCCTGCGCCGAGGCTCTTGGCCGCCTTGCGCTTGGCGAACCCGTAATCGTCGATGCCGTCCTCCGCCATCATGCGGGCGGCCAGACTGGCGATTTCGCGGCGCAAATGGCCGCTGGGGGAGGCGGAGGGCTTGCGGCGGCTCATGATAGGGAGGTCCGATGCCTTCGGTTAGAATCCGTGGCAATTATTGTACGCCGGGTGTTTCATGCATATTCACATTCTGGGCATCTGCGGGACGTTCATGGGCGGCATTGCGCTGTTGGCGCGGGAGGCCGGGCATCGCGTCACCGGCTGCGACGCCAACGTCTATCCGCCGATGAGCACCCAGCTCGAAACCCAGGGCATCGAACTGATCCAGGGCTTCGAGGCCGGGCAGGCGAGGCCGGGCAGGCGGCGCTTGCGCCCGACCTGTTCGTCGTCGGCAACGCAATATCCCGCGGCAATCCGCTGCTCGAGGAAATCCTCAATCGCAATCTCCCCTACGTCTCGGGGCCGCAATGGCTGGCCGACCACATCCTGCGCGGACGCTGGGTGCTGGGTGTGGCCGGCACTCACGGCAAGACCACGACGACTTCGCTGCTGGCTTGGATACTCGATGACGCCGGATTGAATCCGAGCTTCCTCGTCGGCGGCGTGCCGACCAATTTCGGCGTGTCGGCGCGGCTCACGGATTCGCCTTTTTTTGTCATCGAAGCCGACGAGTACGATACGGCGTTCTGCGACAAGCGCTCGAAATTCGTCCATTACCGGCCGCGCACGGTCATCCTCAATAATCTCGAATTCGATCATGCGGATATCTTCGGCGATCTTGCGGCTATCGAGATGCAATTTCACCATTTGGTGCGCACATTGCCCGGTGAAGGCCTGGTCGTCGCCAACGGTCGCGAAGACTCGCTGGCGCGGGTGCTGGCCAAAGGCTGCTGGACCCCGGTCGAGCGTTTCGACGTCGCCGACGGTTGGCAGGCCGGTGAGCCCGATGCCGACGGCGAGTTCGAGGTTAGCCTGACGGGCCGGCCCGTGGGCACGACCCAACTCGTCCTCCCCGGCGCACATAACCGCGCCAATGCCATCGCCGCGCTGGCCGCGGCGCGGCATGCCGGCGTGCCGGTCGACATCGGACTCAAGGCCTTGCGCAGCTTTACGGGCATCAAGCGCCGGCTCGAAGTACGCGGCACGGTGCGCGGGGTCACCGTCTATGACGACTTCGCCCACCACCCGACGGCCATCGCTGTGACGATCGCCGGGTTGCGTCAGCAGGTCGGCGCGGCCCGTATTCTCGCCGTGCTGGAGCCGCGGTCGAACACCATGAAGCTTGGCACCATGAAAGCGCAACTGCCGACCAGTCTCGTCGGCGCCGACCAGGTGTTCTGCTATGCCAAGAACCTGGGCTGGGATGCGGCGCAGGCGCTCGCGCCGATGGGAGCGACGGCCGCGACATTCGACGACCTCACCGCCCTGGTCGCCGCGGTCGCCGCCGCCGCACGGGCCGGCGACCGCGTTCTGGTCATGAGCAACGGCGGCTTCGGCGGCATCCACGACAAACTGCTGGCGGCACTGGGCGCGTAGCCAAAAAAACGGGCAGCCGCGGCTGCCCGTCATGCGGTGGCGCGTTGCGCACTACATCTGGGGCGCAAGCACTCCCTTCATTTTTTGCAGGGCCTTGG
>JACRPB010000256.1 GCA_016214175.1 Rhodocyclales bacterium | reverse complement strand
CGGAGCCTTCTTCCTGGTAATCCACGGGGACGAATTCGCCGCCCATAGAGATGACCTGGTCACCCACTTCGGGGCGCGTGTCGTTGGCGCGCACGATGGCGCCCAGTCCCGCCGCGGTGCCGATCGCGGCGAGGCCCGCCACGCCGGCGCCGGCGATGAAGACCTTGGCCGGCGGCACCTTGCCGGCGGCCGTGATCTGGCCGTTGAAGAAGCGGCCGAAGGCGTTGGCGGCTTCGATGACGGCGCGATAGCCGGCGATGCCGGCCATGGAGGTCAGCGCGTCCATCTTCTGGGCGCGGGAGAGCTGGCGCGGCAGCGCGTCGATGGCCAGCACGGTCGCCTTCCTGGCGGCAAGCTGCTGCATGAGTTCGGGGTTTTGCGCCGGCCAGATGAAGCTAAGCAGCGTGCCGCCTTCGCGCATCAGGCCGACTTCGGCGGCGCTCGGGCCGCGCACCTTGAGGACGATGTCGGCCTTGGCCCACAACTCGGCGGCGCCGCCGACGACTTCGGCACCGGCCGCGCGGTAGGTATCGTCGCTGAAGTTCGCCGCATCGCCGGCGCCGGATTCGACGGCGACGGAGAAGCCCAGCTTGATGAATTTCTCGACCACTTCGGGCACGGTGGCAACGCGTTTCTCGCCCGCGGCAGTTTCCTTCGGTACTCCGATCCACATGGCCTTGGTTCTCCAACTGGTTGGTTGTTCATCCCGCAACCCGCCTCTGCGCGAGCCGCAGCGTGCAAGCGCGCCATAATACCTAAGTTTCAGAATCTTTCGCCTTAAAGCCGACGTAGGAAAACTCCTGGGAGTAGGGGATTATCGGCGTATGATTCTTCCATCTGAACGGGATAGGGCGGCAACGTGTCTCGACCCGGATTTATGTCGAGCTTGAAG
Organism: Rhodocyclales bacterium; assembly: GCA_016214175.1. GTDB lineage: Bacteria > Pseudomonadota > Gammaproteobacteria > Burkholderiales > Rhodocyclaceae > Nitricoxidireducens. The sequence goes on along the minus strand of JACRPB010000256.1, from coordinate 14,921 downwards.
GTAAGGATTGCGCTCTTCGTATCGACGCTTTTCATGCTGGCGATCTGGGGCATGGCTTTCCGTTCCGCGGATAAGCTGCGGCAGGACGAAGAGCGTTTCCTGCTGGCGCAGCAGGCCGCCACCGCCGGCGTCATCGCCGACGGCATCGAAGCCGCGCTGCGGCTGCGCATAGATTCCCTGCACGCTCTCGCGGCCGCGATCCGGCCCGAATGGCTGGCCGACCGCGCCCGACTGCACGACTTTCTCGGCGAGCGCCGCGCGATCTACACGCTGTTCGAACGCGGCCTGTGCGTCATCGGCAAGGACGGCAGGTGTTTGCTCGACCGCCCCGCCGCGGAAAACCGCGCCGGCACCTATGTCGGCGGCGACGACTTCTTCCGCGACGTCATGAGCGGCGCCAAGGTGGCGATCGGCAAGCCGCGTACCTTGCGCCAACGGCCGGTCGTCGTCATCGCGGTCCCCATCGCCGACCGGCAGGGCGGCATCGCCGGCGTGCTCGCCGGCACGCTCGACATCGCCGACAACGACGTCTTCCATGCCGTCCACCACGTGGCGGCGGATTCCGCCGTCAGCATCCTCGTCGTTTCGCCGCGCGACGGCCTTTTCGTCGCCGCCTCGGACCGCGCGCGCAGCCTGCAGCCCGTGCCGCCGCCGGGCCGCAATCCGCTGCACGACCGCAGCATGCTCGGCTACGAGGGCGCCGGCGTCACCGTCAGCTCGAAGGGCGTCGAGGAATTGGCGGCAGCGAAAAAAGTGCCGAGCGCCGGCTGGTTCGTCGCCGCCATCCTGCCGTCGGAGCAGGCCTTTGCCCCGATCCGGAAAATGGTGCGCGGCCTTTACCTCGACGCCGCCTTGCTGTCTTTGGCCGCCGCCGCCCTGGTCTGGCTGTTCGTCCGGCGTCAATTGGCGACGCTGGACCGCGCCGTCAAGGCGCTCGAAGACATGACCGGCGGCCGCGCCCCGTTTCATCCGCTGCCGGTCGCCGGCAGCACGGAGATTACGCGTTTGCTGGAGGCCTTCAACAGCCTGCAGGAACGCATCGTGGAGCAGCAACTGGCGCTCGGCTTCAGCGAAACGCGCTTTCGGCAGATGTTCGAGAACAGCTCCTGGGTGACCTACCTGATCGATCCGGCGACCATGCGCATCACCGACGCCAACCAGGCGGCGGCGGCGTTCTGGGGCTACAGCGTCGCCGAACTGCGCGGCATGCCCATCGCCGACATCAACACCTCGCCGCCGGCGGAGATCGCCGCCTGCCACACGCAAACCTTGCAGCAAGGCCCGATGCACCGCGAATGGCACCATCGCCTGAAGAACGGCGAACTGCGCGACGTCGTCACTTACGTCAGCCCCCTGCCCGGCGCCGATCCCCCCTTGCTCTACGTCATCGCCTTCGACATTTCCGAGCGCAAGCAGCGCGAAGAACAGGACACGGTGCGCAACCGCATTTTCGAACTGCTGGCGCGCGGCGGCGATCTCGACGCCATTCTCGGCCTCATCGTGCGCTACGTCGAGCAGACCCATAGCGCGCCGCTGTGCTCGATCCTGCTGGTAGACGCCGACGGCGAGCACTTGCAGACTGCCGCCGCCGGCAGCCTGCCGGAGTTCTTCGTCGCCGCCTGCAACGGCCTGCCGGTGGGCGAAGGCATCGGTTCCTGCGGTACCGCCGCCTACCGCGGCGAACGCGTCGTCGTCGCCGACATCGCCAGCCATCCGTTCTGGGCCGGCTATCGCGAATTGGCCGCGCGCGCCGAGCTCGCCGCCTGCTGGTCGGAGCCGATCCGCGATTCGGCAGGCGCAGTCCTCGGCACGCTGGCGGTCTATCGCCGGACGCCCGGCACGCCAGACGCCAGCGAACTCGACCTGCTGCAGCAGGCGGCCAATCTCGCCGCCATCGCCATCGAAAGAAAGCGCAGCGAAGCGGAACTCCATCTCGCCTCGTCGGTATTCCAGGCCAGCGACGAAGCCATCGTCGTCACCGACGCCGAGAACCACGTCATCGCCGTCAACCCGGCGTTCACGCGCGTCACCGGCTACAGCCTCGACGACGTGCGCGGCCGCAACCCCAAGCTGCTCGCCGCCGGCCACACGCCCAAGGCCGAATATCGCGCCATGTGGCATTCCCTCGCCACCACCGGCCAATGGCAGGGCGAGATCTGGAACCGGCGCAAGGACGGCGAGGAATACGCCGAGTGGCTGACCATCAACACGCTGCGCAACGCCCAGGGCGAGGTCTATCGCCACATCGGCATGTTCGCCGACATCACCGAGAAGAAGCGCACCGCCGAACTGGTCTGGCGCCAGGCCAACTACGATTCGCTGACCGGCCTGCCCAACCGCAACCTGTTCTACGACCGTCTGCACCAGGACATCCGCAAGCTGCATCGCACCAAGCTGCTGCTGGCCCTGCTCTTCATCGACCTCGACCGCTTCAAGGAAGTGAACGACGCCTACGGCCACGACGCCGGCGACCTTCTGCTCAAGGAAACCGCTGCGCGCATCGCCGCCTGCGTACGCGATTCCGACACCGTGTCGCGGCTGTCCGGCGACGAGTTCACGGTCGTCCTGCCGGGCCTGGCCGACATCAGCCGCGTCGAGCAGGTGGCGAAGGACATCGTCGAGACTCTGGCCCAGCCCTTCCATCTCGGCCAGAACATCGCTTATGTTTCGGCCAGCGTCGGCATCGCGCTCTACCCGACCGACGCCGAGGATGCGGAAGCCCTGCTCAAGAGCGCCGACCAGGCCATGTACGCCGCCAAGGAGCACGGCCGCAACGGCTTTTCCTACTTCACCGACTCGATGCAATCGGGGGCGCAGGTGCGCCGGCAACTGGCCGCCAGCCTGCGCAACGCCATGGCGCAAGACGAGTTCGAGATTTTCTTCCAGCCCATCGTCGACATGCGCAGCGGCCGCGTCGTCAAGGCCGAAGCCCTGCTGCGCTGGCACCACCCCGAGCACGGCCTGATCCTGCCGGCGGCCTTCATCCCGCTGGCCGAAGAGATCGGCCTCATCGGCGAAATCGGCGACTGGGTCTTCCGCGAGTCGGCGCGCATCGCCAAGGCCTGGAGCAACGAACTCAGCCCCTCGGCCCTGGTCTGTCCGATCCAGATCAGCGTGAACAAGTCGCCGCGCCAGTTTCGCGGCGAGCGCGGCGCCTCCGGCTGGCTCGGCTACCTGGACAAGATCGGCCTGCCGTCCAATCTCATGGCCATCGAAATCACCGAAGGCCTGCTGCTCGACGACAACGCCGACGTCACGCGCCGGCTCGACGAATTCCGCGACGCCGGCATCCAGGTGGCGCTCGACGATTTCGGCACCGGCTATTCCGCCATGTCCTACCTCAACAAGTTCCGCGTCGATTACGTCAAGATCGACCAGTCCTTCGTCCAGGGCGTCAGTACGGACGGCAGCGACCGCGCCATCGTCGAGGCCATCGTCGCCATGGCGCACAAGCTGGGGCTCAAGGTCATCGCCGAAGGCGTCGAAACGGAAGCCCAGCGCGACTTCCTGCTGTCCATCGCCTGCGACTACGCCCAGGGCTTCCTGTTCGCGAAGCCGATGCCCCAGATCGAGTTCGAGGCCGTGCTGTTCGGCAATCCGCTGCCGCTGGCGCCTACGCGAGCTTCTTGCGTTCAGCCGCGCCTGGTGGAACACCGGCTTTACCTTGCTGAAGGCGAGAAAGCCGTACTCGCCGTGATAGGCGCCCTGACCACTGGGACCGACGCCGCCGAAGGGCAGGTTCTCCTGCGCGATGTGCCAGAGCGTGTCGTTGACGGTGACGCCGCCGGAGATGGTCTCGGCGAGCACGCGTTCGCGGTGCGCCGCATCGCGGCCGAACCAGTAGAGCGCCAGCGGCCGCGGCCGGGCATTGACGTAGGCGATGGCGGCGGCGCAATCGGCCACCGGCACCAGCGGCAGCAGCGGGCCGAAGATCTCCTCCTGCATCAGCGCCATGTCGTCGCGCACCCCCAGCACCACTTGCAGCGGCAGCTTGCGCGCCGCCGGCGCGAAATCCTCCTGCGCCGGATTGATGTCCACCACCTGCGCGCCCTTGGCGCGCGCGTCGGCGACGAGCCCGGTCAGACGCGCGTAATGGCGCTCACTGACGATGCTGGCATAGTCGGGGTTGGCGGCGAAGCTGGGATAGAGCCGCGCCGCCGCCGCCGTCAGCAAGGCCAGGAACTCCTGTTCGCGCCCGGCCGGCACCAGCACGTAGTCGGGCGCGATGCAGGTCTGGCCGGCATTGAGCAGCTTGCCGACCGCGATCTTCTGTGCCGCCGCCGCGAAGTCGCAGGAGGCATCGAGGATGGCCGGCGACTTGCCGCCGAGTTCCAGCGTCACCGGCGTCAGGTTCTGCGCCGCCGCCTGCGCCACCAGGCGCCCCACCGCCGTCGAGCCGGTGAAGAACAGATGATCGAACGGCAGGCTCGAAAACTCTCGCCCGACCTCGGCGTCGCCGAGCACCACCGTCATTTCCTCGACGGCGAAGAATTCGGCCACGCTCTGCGCCAGCAGCGCCGCGAAGCGCGGCACGATTTCGGAGGGCTTCAGCATGACGCGATTGCCGGCCGCCAGCGCGCCCACGGCCGGCGCCAGCGCCAGTTGCAGCGGATAGTTCCAGGGACTGACGATGCCGACGACGCCGAGCGGCTGGCGCAGAATGCGCGAACAGCCGGGACGGAAATACAGGGCCGTCGGCATGCGCCGCGTGCGCATCCAGCGCTTCAGATGGCGGCGCGCATGGCGAATCGACGCCAGCGTGACGAAGATCTCGGCCAGCGCCGTTTCCTGCCGCGGGCGGTGGCCGAAGTCCGCCGAGATCGCGGCGCACATGGGTTCGGCGTATTTGTCGATCAGCGCTTCCAGCCGCGCCAGGCGGTCGTCGCGCACGGCATGGGCAGGATTCGGGTCCGCCGCGAAGGCGCGGCGCTGGCGTTCGAGCAGATCCAAGGGCTTGGTCATGGCGGTCTCCGACGCGGCGAGGCGCCGCGCAACATTTCAGGAGATTAGCCCATGTCCGGAATCCGATCTCGATCGGATGCTCTAATGAGGCGACGCCCCCCTCAGACCAGGTCGCCGGCGCAGATCCAGCGGCTCTTGCCCTGGCGCTTGGCCTCGTACATCGCGAAGTCGGCGCTATGCAGCAGCGCCTCGGCGTTCACCCCGTCGTCCGGATGCAGGGCGACGCCGACCGAAACGCCGATGCGGCACTCGCCGCCGGCGACCGCGTAGGCCTGCGCCACGCTATCGATGATTTTCTGCGCGACGATGACGGCGGCCTCGCGATGCGCAACCGTGCGCAGCAGCACCGCGAATTCGTCGCCGCCGAGCCGCGCCGCCGTATCCGACTCGCGCACGCAGGCGCGGATGCGGTCGGCCACCGCGCGCAACACGCGATCGCCGGCTTCGTGGCCATGGCTGTCGTTGACGGCCTTGAAGCCGTCGAGATCGAGGAACAGCAGCGAAAAACCGCTTTGCTCGCGCCGCGCCGCGGCGATGACGCGCTCGATGCGATCGAGGAAGAGGGCGCGATTGGGCAGGCCGGTGAGACGGTCGAAGTGGGCCAACTGGGCCAGCTCCTCCTCGGCGCGCTTGCGCTGGGTGATGTCGTGGTGGATGGCGACGAAGCGCACCACCGTGCCGGCGGCGTCCTTCACCGGCGAGATCGTCATCAGGTCGTGGAACAGGCTGCCGTCCTTGCGCCGGTTGATGATTTCGCCGCGCCAGGTCGTGCCGGCGAGGATGAGGGTCCACATGCGGCGGTAGAAATACTCGTTCTGCTGTTCGCTTTTCAGCACGCGCGGCGTCCGGCCGCGGACCTCCTGCGCCGTGTAGCCGGTGACAAAGGTGAACGCGGGGTTCACATATTCGATCGTGCCCGCGGCATCGGTGATCACCACCGCGTCGTCGCTGGCGTCGATCGCCTGCGAGCGCCAGGCCAGGGCGGCGGCCTGCTGGGCGATCTGTAGCGTATGGCGCACGGCAAGCGCGGCGGCGCCGAGCAGCGCCAGCGTGGCGAGGACGATCCAGATTGCGCGCTGGCTCCAGGCGGCGAAGACGTCCTCGGTCGCCAACCCCAGTACGATCAGCAGCGCCGGCTTGTCGACGCGGCGCACGATGTAGATGCGCTCGACCTCGTCTACCGCCGAACGCATGCGCCAGATCGCCTCGCCGCGGCCGGCGGCGACGAAGCGGCGCAGGCTTTCGTCGGCTACCGGCTTGCCCAGCGCCTGCGGCGTCGCCGGCCGGCGCGCCGCCAGGTTGAGATCGAGATCGAGCAGGGCGGCGCTGCCGTGGGCGCCGACGTCGATGTCCTTGAGCCACTGGTCGAAGGCGCTCATGTCCATGCGCATCAGCGCCGCGCCGGCCAGGCGCCCGTCGCCGCGGCGGATCTTGCGCGCCAGCGTCATTTGCAGGAAGTTCTGCTGCCCCATATAGACGCCGGACTGGAAGGTGTCGGGCCCGCCCGGTTCGCCGCGCATGGCCTGGCAATAGGGCCGCTTGGCAAGGTCGAAACCGGGCGCTTCGCGCGCCGCGTAGCTGACGACGCAGTCGGCGTTCATGACGCCGATGCCGTAGATGTGCGGCAGCGATTGCGCCTTCTCCAGCAGCATCTGCCGCATCTGGGCGACGCGGCGCTTGTCCGGATCGGGATAGCGGATGCTCGCCGCGTCGACGTGGCCGATCACGTCGCGCAGCACGTAATCGGAGGCATGAAAGGAGCCGGTGATGCCGCGATCGACCAGTTGCGCCAGATTGCGCAGGCGCTGCTCGGCCTCCTGGCGCGTCTCCAGGTAGCCGGCGCGCAGTATCCAGGCGGCAGCGACGACGATGCCGCAGGCGAAGCACGCCGCTTGCAACAGCACTTTCCGCCGCGCCGGCGCGGCCGCGATACGGAAGACTTCCATGGCGGTCCCGCCGAGGTTGCGATGGGGCGGATTATTCCGCTTCGGCCGCCGCCGGAACTGACATTCGCTGACAATTCGGAGCCTGCCGGAGCGCAAGCCGGCGGCGTCGCTCAGTTCAGCCCGTCGCGCTCCGACAGCGGCGGCGCCAGCACGTAGCCGGCATGGCGCACGGCGCGCAGCGCTTCGTCGCCGCAACCGGCCTCGGCCAGCTTCTTGCGCAGGCGGCTCATCGCGGCCTCCAGGCGCCGCGGATCGTATTCGGCATAGCGGACGCCCAAGGCCGCCACCAGTTGCTCGCGCGTCGCCTGCTGCCCCGGCGCGCGCGCCAGGCGCGACAGCAACTGGGTCTCCAGGCGCGTCAGGTCCACGCGGCGACCGTCGTGCAGCATCAAACTCTGTTCCCGCTCGATCAGCACCAGGCCGGCGACCGGCGCGGCCGGCGCGACGCGGCGGGCGACGGCGCGCAGCACCAGCGCCAGTTCGCGGAAATCGACCGGCTTGGCGAGATAGGCGTCGGCGCCCTCTTCCATGCCGAGGATGCGGTCTTCGGTCTCGGCATGCGCCGTCAGCATGACGATGCCGCAGTCGGGATGGGCGCGGCGCAGGCGGCGCGCGATGGCCAGTCCGTTCTCGCCGGGCAGGCCGATGTCGAGCACCGCGACGTCGATGCTGTCCGTGCGCAGCCAGGCGTCGAGCGCGCGGCCGTCGGCGCAGGCTGCGACCTGAAAGCCCTCGCGGCGCAGGCTGAAGCTCGCCTCGTCGCGCAGGTCGGCGTCGTCTTCGACCATGGCGACGCGGATCATGCCGCCGCCTCCTGCGGCAGCCACAGGCGCAGCACCGCGCCCCAGTCCTCGCGCTCGAGGATTTCGACGGCACCGCCGTGCAGTTCGGCGATGCGCCGCACCAGGTAGAGGCCGAGACCGGCGCCGGCGACGTGGCCGTAGCCCTCGCCGCGCACGTACTTGCCGAAGACCTCGTCCCAGCTCGCCGGATCGATGCCGCTGCCGCGGTCGGCCACGGACCACGCCACGCCCGGATGCCCCGCGCGTTCGACGGCCTCGACGCGGCATTCGACCTCGCTTTCCGGCGGCGAATATTTCAGCGCATTGTCGAACAGATTGAGCAGCGCCACTTGCAGCAGCGCGGCGTCGCCGCGACAAGCGAGGGCTTCCGGCGCCACAAGGCGGATGCGTTCGGCGCCCTCGACGCAGGCGCGCAGCGCCTGGCGCGCCAGTTCGATGCCGTCTTGCGGCAGCGGCCGCAGCGCTAGACGGGCGTCGTCGATCTTGTCCTTGGCCAGGAACTGCTTGACGAGGCCGTTGATGCGGCCCACCGCGCGGCGGATGCGGCGGAAGCGCAGCCGCGTCTCCTCGTCCTGCGGCGGTTGCAGGTATTCGAGCGACTGCACCGCGCCGTCGATCACCGCCAGCGGCGTGCGCAATTCGTGGGTGAGCATGGCGATGAACTGGCGGTGTTCGCCTTGCACCTGCATTTCCTCGGCCGCCTGCTGCTCGGCCCGCTGCGCGCGCTCCAGCGCCGCGATGCGGCCGGCCTCGTTCGCGCGCATGCGCGTCGCCACGGCAATGTGCATGGCGAAAATGCTGCCGAGCACGGTGATCTGGCGGATGTTGAGAACCCACAGCTCGCCGGGCAGCGCACCGAGCAGCATCAGCGACAGCGGCAGCGAACCGGCGAGCGTGAAGCCGATGCCGGCCATGATGGCCATGCCGTCGCGGCCGCCGCGCCGCCAGATGCCGTAGGCGAGCACCAGGCCGACGAGCACGAGCGGAAGCATCAGCACCACCATCAGCCGCGCCGCTTCGGTGTAGAAGTCCCAGATCAGGGACGTCATCGCCAGCAACGGCAACACCAGCATGACGCGATAAATCAGGTACAGGCGCGGCCGTTCGGGGCCGATGTTGAGGATCAGCCGGTAGAACAGCGCGGCGGCCGAGAAGCCGGCGAAGAGAAAGAAGCCGACCCAGATGTCGGTCGCCGCCGGCGCGTCGGGGAACAGGAACTGGGCGGCGAAGCCGTTGGCGCCGAAGGCGAGCAGCGTCATCATCAGCACGTGCAACGCGAACGCGCCGTGGAGCGCGTCGCGCAGCCAGAACCAGTAAAGCAGATTGATTGCCAGCACCGTCGCCATCAGGCCCAGAAAGAGGCCTTGCTGCATGTACTCGGCCGCCTTGGCTTGCTGGAAGTCGAGCGGCTGCCAGAGCTTGAGGAAGACCATCGAGACGCCGCTGGTGTGCAGGCGCAGGTAGAACGTGCGCGGCTGCGTGTCGGCCATTTGCAGCGGCACGACCATGGCGCGGTAGGGCACCGCCTTGGCCTCGAACGGCAGCAGATCGCCACCGCGCCGCTCGCGGTACTGCGGTGGCGTGCCGACGCCGGGCAGGGGCTCGAACAGGCGCACGTCGTCGAGAAAGCTCGGTTGGATCTCCAGCCACCAAGCGCCCGGCGTCGGCACCTGCACCGTGAAGCGCAGCCAATGCGCGTCGCGCGTGTAGCCGGCGCTCAGCATGCCCGGCAGCGGCGCGAAACGCTGCCCCGCCGCCGTCACCGAGTCGATGGTCTCGCTCTGCGCGGCATCGCGCAGCACCGCCAGGTCGCGCACCGCCAAGCCTTGCGCCAGCGCTGCCGGCAGGCCGGCGCACAGCCAGCAGAGGAGAACGATCCGGCGCAGCACAGGCCGGATCAGGGCACCGGCTTGCTGCCGGCAGCGAACACGCGCCGCGCCGCGTCGACGATGGTGAACACCTGGTCGCCGGAGAGTTCGGGAAAGCGTTCGTGCAGCGCGCGATAGGCCAGATGTTCGTGGCCGTGTCCGGCCCATTGGTTGCTGGGATCGAAGAAGGGTTCGAGGATGTCGTAGGCGTCGATGAACAACTGACGGATTTCCACGTCGCGCCGCCGCTCCTGTCCGGACTTGTCCGCCTCGATGACATCGCTCATGGCTTGCTCCCTTGCTGCTCGCGCTGGCGCAAGATGCGCCGTTGCACTTTCCCTGTCGTCGTCATGGGCAGGGCGTCGATGAATTCTATCGCCTTGGGATACTCGTAGGGGGCGAGAAATTTGCGCACGTGGGCCTGGATGTCGGCTTCCAGTTCGGCCGTCGGCGCCTGCCCCGGCTGCAAGACGATGAAGGCCTTGACGATGGTGCCGCGCGTCGCATCCGGCGCGCCGATGACCGCCGCGTTGGCGACCGCCGCGTGCTTGACCAGGCAGTTTTCGATCTCGCCCGGCCCGATGCGGTAGCCGGCGCTCTTGAAGACGTCGTCGCTGCGCCCCTGGTACCAGAGGTAGCCGTCTTCGTCCTGGCGCGCGAGATCGCCGGTGCGGCCCCAGGCCTGCGCGCCACTGCCGAAATACTTGTCCTGCGTCGCCTGCGGATTCTTCCAGTATTCGAGCAGGAACACCGGGTCGGCCAGCCCCTGGCACGAGCGCTGCACGCAGACCTCGCCGACCTCGCCCGCGGCGACGGGATGGCCGTCCTCGTCGAGGATCGCCACTTGGTGCCCCGGATAGGGCCGCCCCATCGCCCCCGGCTTCGCCGGGTAGACCGAACTACAGCCGCCGACGACGTAGTTGATCTCGGTCTGGCCGAAAATCTCGTTGATGGAAACGCCCAGTTCCGCCTGCGCCCACTCGGCCACCGTCGCCCCCACCGCCTCGCCGCCGCTCATGACGCTGCGCAGGCCGAGATCGTATTTGTCGCGCGGCCGCGGCTGCGCCTTCATCATCATCTTCAGCGCCGTCGGGAACAGGAAGCTGTTCTTGACGCCGTATTTCTCGATCAGCCAGAACGCCTTCTCCGGATCGAAACGGCCGCGGTAGGCGAGGATAGGCTGGCCGAAGTTCCAGACCGGCAGCAGCGCGTCGAACAGCCCGCCGGTCCAGGCCCAGTCGGCCGGCGACCAGAACATGTCGCCGGGCTGCGGATAGAAGTCGTGCGAGCAGACGAAGCCCGGCAGGTTGCCCAGCAGCGTGCGCTGCGCCATCAACGCCCCCTTCGGATTGCCGGTGGTGCCCGAGGTGTAGATGATCAGCGCCGGATCGTCGGCCGCCGTGTCGACCGGCGTGAAGCGCGTCGACGCCAGCGGCAGCAGCCTGTCCCATTCGCGCACCCAGGACTCGCGGGCGCCGCCGACGCCGATGACGTGCTTGAGGCCGGGCAATTTGTCCTTCACCGGCGCCAGCTTTTCCAGCGTGTCGGCGTCGACGATGGCGACGCGCGCCTCGGCGTGGCCGAGCCGGTATTCGAGCGCATCCGGCCCGAACAAATGCGACAGCGGCAGCGCGACGGCGCCCATCTGGTAGCAGGCCATGTGGGCGACGGCCGTTTCCGGCCGCTGCGGCAGCAGGATGGCGACGCGGTCGCCGCGCATCGTGCCGAGCGCCGCCAGCACGTTCGACAATTGATTGGCGGCGCGCTGCACGTCCCAGAAGCTCCAGGCCGCCGTCGCACCCGCCTCGTCCTCGTAGTAGAGCGCGAAGCGCGAGCGCTCGGCGGCCCAGCGCCCGCAGCACGCGTGGGCAATGTTGTAGCACGACGGCACCTGCCAGCGGAAGCCGCCCCAAAGTTCTTCCCAGTTGGCGGCCGGTTTCATTGGTGCGCAGCGAGGAAACGCTCGCTGATTTCGTCGAAGTATTCCTGCTCGCCGTCGGCATGCAGGCCCAGCTCGCTCAGCACGTCGGCGCGCAACTTCGGCCACAACGAATCTTCGACGCGGCTGATGCGATGGTAGAAGTGGCTCGCCAACTGGATGATCGCCACCAGCGTCACCGCCGCCCCCAGTTCGTCGCGCGGCATTTCGTGGTGGTACTGGATCGCGGCGCAGACGAAGTCGGGCAGGTTCCAGTGGCGGGCGACGATGTAGCCGACGCTGCAGTGGTCGACGTTGAAGCGCGCATCCTCTTCGGCCAGGTTGGGCCAGCAGCAGGTGTTCTCCAGGCGCAGTGCCTTGCAATAGTCGGGAAAGCGCAGCATCAGCACCGGCACGCCGCACTCGTGGAAAATGCCCGCCATGTAGGCCTGGTCGGGAAACACGTTGCAGATCGAGACGCGGTCCTCGGCGATCATCGCCGCCAGTTGCGCAATTTCCTGCGAGCGCGTCCAGAAGACATCGAAGGCCTTGCGCGTCTTGCTCGACAGCGAACTCGACAGCGCCATCGCCTGCACCAGGTTGTAGGTCTGCTTGACGCCGACGACCATGATCACCTGCTCGACGGCGTCGAACTTCTTGCCGTGGCCGAACACCGGCGAGCGCGCCGCCTTGAACAGCATCGCCGAAAGACCGGGATCCTGGGAGATCGTGCGCGCCAGGGCGCGCACGTCGTAGTCGTCGGTGGCGAGCATCTTGCGCAGTTCGATCAGCACCTTGGGCTGGGGCGGGATCTTGATGCCCTTGGCCACGAGTTCCTTCATGGCCTTGTCGGCGTCGATGGTCATTGGCTTAGCCTTTCGTCGAGTAGTTCGATCCAGTGCCGGACGGGGAGCGCGGTGCCGGACTGGAGATGGGTGATGCAACCGATGTTGGCGCTGGCGATGCGCTGCGGCCGGCCGGCCGACAATGCCGCGAGCTTGTTGTCGCGCAGACGCATCGCGATCTGCGGCTGCAGCACCGAGTAAGTGCCGGCCGAGCCGCAGCACAGATGCGCGTCGGCCACCGGCGTCAGCTCGAAGCCAGCCGCAGTCAGCAGGGCTTCGACGACGCCGCGGATCTTTTGGCCGTGTTGCAAGGTGCACGGCGCGTGGAAGGCCAGCCGCGTACGCGGCTGGGCGGCGGCCGCCGCATCGAGCAGCGGCAGCAGCCGCTCGCCTTCCGCCGCCACCGTCTCGCCGATGTCGCGCGTCGCCAGGGCCACCCGCGCCGCCTTCAGCGCATAGCGGCGGTCGTCTTGCAGCAGGTGGGCGTAGTCGCGCACTTGCACGCCACAGCCCGAGGCCGTCATGACGATGGCCTCGACGCCGTCCTCCAGCAGCGGCCACCAGGCGTCGATGTTGCGGCGCGCGTCTTTCTTCGCCGCCTCGATGTCGTCGAGATGAAAAGGCAGCGCGCCGCAGCAGCCGGCCTTCGCCGCCGTCAGCAGCGAAATTCCGGCGCGGTCGAGCACGCGCGCCGCCGCGGCGTTGATGTCCGGCTGCAAGGCCGGCTGCACGCAACCGGCCAGCACCAGCATGCGCCGCGCCCGCGTCGGCGCCGGCCAGGCGCCGGCCGCGCGCGGCGGCGGCACTTTCGCCCGCAGCGCCGCCGGCAGCAGCGGCCGCGCCCATTGGCCCAGCTTCAGCGTCGGCTTGAACAGCCAGGGCCGCGGCAGGAAATGCTTGAGCACCGAGCGCGTCAGCGCATCGAGGCCGCTGCGCGGCGCCTTCTTCACCGCCAGTTCGCGGCCGATGTCGAGCAGGCGCCCGTACTGCACGCCCGACGGGCAGGTGGTTTCGCAGGCGCGGCAGGTCAGGCAACGGTCGAGGTGCAGGCGCGTCTTGGCGCTCGCCGTTTCGCCTTCGACCATCTGCTTGATCAGGTAGATGCGGCCGCGCGGACCGTCGAGTTCGTCGCCGAGCAGTTGATAGGTCGGGCAGGTCGCCGTGCAGAAGCCGCAATGCACGCACTTGCGCAATATCGCCTCGGCTTCCCGGCCGGCGGGCGTGTCGCGGATGAAGTCGGCCAGTTGGGTCTGCATGGGGCGGCGGGCGGGCGGGGAGCGGAAAACTATACTATAGGCGCGCACGCTCCCCAAGGCCGAAGCGCGGCGCAAATCCGCGGCGCTACGCCCCGCCGGGCCCCAGCATGTCCTGCGGCACCACCCAGCGCGCGAAGTCTTCGGCCGAGACGTAGCCCAGCGCCAGCGCCGCCTGCTTCAGCGTGCAGCCGTCGCGCCGCGCACGCTTGGCGATCTCGGCGGCGCGGTCGTAGCCGATGTGGGGCGCCAATGCCGTCACCAGCATCAGCGAGCGCTCGACCAGTGCGGCGATGTGCGCCGCGTTGGCCTTGACGCCGCGCGCGTTTGCAGGAAGTTGTAAATGATCAGCGGCTTGTAGACGTTGAGTTCGAAAGCGCCCGAGGCGCCGCCGAAATTGATCGCCACGTCGTTGCCGAAGATCTGGCAGCAGACCATGGTCAGCGCCTCGCACTGCGTCGGATTGACCTTGCCGGGCATGATCGAACTGCCCGGCTCGTTTTCGGGAATCGATAGCTCGCCCAAACCCGAGCGCGGGCCCGAAGCCAGCCAGCGCACGTCGTTGGCGATTTTCATCAGCGCCGCGGCCAGCGTCTTCAAGGCGCCGTGGGCCGACACCAGCGCCTCGTGGCCGGCCAGCGCCGCGAATTTGTTGGCGGCGCCGGCGAAGGGCAGGCCGTACACCCGCGCCAATTCGGCGGCAACGCGCGCGCCGAACTCGGGGTGGGTGTTCAGCCCCGTGCCCACCGCCGTGCCGCCGATCGCCAGTTGCAGCAGCGGCGGCGCGGCGGCGCGGATTGCCGCCGCGGCCAGGTCGAGTTGCGCCACGTAGCCCGAAAACTCCTGGCCCAGCGTCAGCGGCGTCGCGTCCTGCAAGTGCGTGCGACCGATCTTGACGACGGCGGCGAACTCCTCTGCCTTCGCCGCCAATGTCGCGCGCAGTGCGCCCACGGCCGGCAGCAGTTCGCGCTCGATGCCGAGGCTGGCGGCGACGTGCATCGCGGTCGGAAAGACGTCGTTCGAAGACTGGCCGAGATTGACGTCGTCGTTGGCATGCACGCTGCGGCCGACGCCGCGCACACCGCAGAGCATTTCGGAAGCGCGGTTGGCGAGCACCTCGTTCATGTTCATGTGGGTCTGCGTGCCCGAGCCGGTCTGCCACACGGCCAGCGGAAACTCCTCGTCGTGGCGTCCGGCCAGCACTTCGTCGACCGCCTCGACGATGGCTTCGGCCTTCTGCGCATCGAGCAGGCCGAGATCGCGATTCGTCAGCGCGGCGGCGCGCTTGACCGCCGCCAGGGCGTGGATCAGCGCCGTCGGCATGCG
>JACRPB010000255.1 GCA_016214175.1 Rhodocyclales bacterium | reverse complement strand
CGCCCAGCTTCTGCGAAACGGTACCCAGCGCCTCGGTCTTGGCTTCCATCGCGGACTTGTCGCTGCCCTTGATGGCTTCCTCGGCTTCCTTGATGGCTTCCTCGATCTTGGCCTTTTCGTCGGCTTCGATCTTGTCGCCATGCTCGGCCAGCGCCTTCTTCACCGAATGCACCATGGCATCGCAGTGATTGCGGGCGTCGACCAGTTCGTGCGCCTTCTTGTCTTCCTCGGCATGCGCCTCGGCGTCGCGCACCATGGCCTGGATCTCGGCTTCCGACAGGCCCGAGTTGGCCTTGATGGTGATCTTGTTTTCCTTGCCCGTGCCCTTGTCCTTGGCCGAGACGTGCAGGATGCCGTTGGCGTCGATGTCGAAGGTGACCTCGATCTGCGGCATGCCGCGCGGTGCCGGCGGGATGTCGGACAGGTTGAACTGGCCCGCTCGCCCTGGAGGACGTTGATCGTGACCGCCGTCTGGCCGTCCGCCGCGGTGGAGAAGGTCTGCGCCGCCTTGGTCGGGATGGTGGTGTTCTTCTGGATCAGCTTGGTCATGACGCCGCCCAGGGTTTCGATGCCGAGCGAGAGCGGGGTGACGTCGAGCAGCAGCACGTCCTTGACTTCGCCCTGCAGCACGCCGCCCTGGATCGAGGCGCCGACCGCGACGGCTTCGTCGGGGTTAACGTCCTTGCGCGGTTCCTTGCCGAAGAATTCCTTCACCTTCTCCTGCACCTTGGGCATGCGGGTCATGCCGCCGACCAGGATCACGTCGGCGATGTCGCCGACCTTGACGCCGGCGTCCTTGATGGCGATGCGGCAGGGCTCGATGGTGCGCTGGATCAGTTCGTCGACCAGCGACTCGAACTTGGCGCGGGTGATCTTCATGGTCAGGTGCTTCGGACCCGAAGCGTCGGCCGTGATGTAGGGCAGGTTGATTTCGGTCTGCATCGACGAAGACAGCTCGATCTTGGCCTTCTCGGCCGCTTCCTTCAGGCGCTGCAGGGCCAGCACGTCGTTCTTGAGGTCGACGCCCTGTTCCTTCTTGAATTCGGTGACGATGTAGTCGATGACGCGCTGGTCGAAATCCTCGCCGCCCAGGAAGGTGTCGCCGTTGGTGGACAGCACTTCGAACTGGTGCTCGCCGTCGAGCTCGGCAATCTCGATGATCGAGATGTCGAAGGTGCCGCCGCCGAGGTCATAGACCGCGATCTTGCGGTCGCCTTCCTGCTTGTCCATGCCGAAGGCGAGCGCGGCCGCGGTCGGCTCGTTGATGATGCGCTTCACTTCCAGGCCGGCGATGCGGCCGGCGTCCTTGGTGGCCTGGCGCTGGCTGTCGTTGAAGTAGGCGGGTACGGTGATCACGGCTTCCGTGACTTCCTCGCCGAGGTAATCCTCGGCCGTCTTCTTCATCTTCTTCAGCACTTCGGCGGACACCTGCGGCGGTGCCATCGTCTTGTCGCGCACTTGCACCCAGGCGTCGCCGTTGTCGGCCTTCAGGATCTTGAAGGGCATCAGGTCGATGTCCTTCTGCACTTCCTTTTCCTCGAAGCGGCGGCCGATCAGGCGCTTGACCGCGAACAAGGTGTTCTTGGCGTTGGTGACGGCCTGGCGCTTGGCCGAAGCGCCGCACAGCACCTCGCCGTCTTCGGTGTAGGCGACGACGGAAGGCGTGGTGCGCGCACCTTCGGAGTTTTCGATGACCTTGGGCTTGCCGCCTTCCATAATGGCGACGCAGCTATTGGTCGTTCCCAAGTCGATGCCGATGATCTTGCCCATGTTGATATCCTTTGCGTGAATTCCGAAAACTTGTACTCGTTCCGGTGGAGACGAATGCCGGCGACAGCAGGCGTTAAGTCGCAACCAAAGAACTAACCTGATCGGGAAATGGGGGTATTTCCTGCCACTTCAAGCCTTCGCCTTCGAGACGACGACCAGGGCCGGCCGGATCACGCGCTCGTGCAGGGTGTAACCCTTCTGCAGCACGTTGATGACGCGGTTGGGCTCTCCCTCGGTCTCGACCTGGCTGATGGCCTGGTGACGGTGAGGATCGAATTTCTCTTCAAGCGGATTGATTTCGGCGAGATTCGATTTTTCGAAGGCGGTCACCAATTGCCGGAGGGTCAGTTCGACGCCGGCCTTGAGCGCTTCGGCGCTCTGGTTGTCGCTGGACAACGCCGCCTCCAGGCTGTCCTTGACGGCGAGCAGTTCGCCGGCGAACTTTTCGCTGGCGAATTTGCCGGCCTTGGCGATGTCCTCCTGGGCGCGGCGGCGGACGTTCTCCGCGTCGGCCTTGGCGCGCAACCAGGCGTCGTGATTCTCGGCTGCCTTGAGCTCGGCGGCCTTGAGCAGATCCTCCAGGCTGGGCATTGTGTCGGGCTGCGGCGCCTCAATCACGGGCTCGGCAGCAATCTCCCCCGGCTCAGGCTGGGGCAGGGGTTCGGGTGTCTGATCCTGCATGAATGCGTCCCTCGTCGATAAACCTGATCGACAATGGGGACGCAACTCCGGGTTTCAAGGGGGAAACGGAAAAATCCGCTTCCCCGCGGCCGATTTCAGGTCTTGAAGCGGCCGACGGCGCTTTGCAGGTTGTTGGCGAGGGATTCGAGCTGCTGTGCGGCGGCCGAAGTCTTTTCGACGGCGCCGCTGTTTTCGCGGGCCATGGCGGCGATCGACTCGATGTTGCGCGCCACTTCGCTGAAAGCGCGCCGCTGTTCCTCGGTCGCTTCCGAGATCGAGTCGAGCCCGTGCCCGACTTCGGTGACGGAGTTGCTCGCCGCGGCCAGTATCTCGGCGACGGTCTCCGCCGATTTCTGGCTCGATGTGATGTGGGAGAGGCCGTTTTCGATGGAATGCTTGACAGCATCGGACTGCTGCGAAAGGCTGCGCGTGATGGCGTCGATTTCGCTCGCGGAGGCGGACGACTTTTCGGCCAGCTTGCGGACCTCGTCGGCAACGACGGCGAAGCCGCGCCCTTGCTCGCCGGCACGCGCCGCCTCGATGGCGGCGTTGAGCGCCAGCAGGTTGGTCTGGTCGGCGATGTCCTTGACCTCGCGGGTCATATTCGTGATCGAGGCGGTGCTGGTGACGAACTCGGTCACCGATTGGGCGATCTGCTTGACGGTGTTTTCCACCATGCCGACGTCGCCGATCAGCTTCGACAGGCTTTGATTGCCTTCCAGCGACCGGCGCTCGCTTTCGCGCGACTGCTCATGCACGCGCTCGGTGCTGTGGGCGATGTCGGCGATGCTGGAGACCACACCGTCGACCGCCGTCGCGGCGGAAGTCGACATCTGGTCCTGGCGATGCGAGCCCTCGGTGACCTGATTCGCGCTGCTGGAAAGATCGTGGGCGGCAGCGGAGACCTGGCTCGCCGACTCGCCGACACGGCGGACCAGGCTGCTGAACTGGACCATCATGTCGTTGAAAACAGAGGCCGCTTCGCCGATTTCGTCCTTGCCCTTCACTTCCAGCCGGCGCGTCAGGTCGCCTTCGCCGCTGGCGATGCTGCGCAGTCCCGACACCATGTGGTCGAGCGGGATGGTGACGACGTTGCGCACGAACAGCCAGATGAAAAGCATCAAGGGGATGCTGACGACGACGGCCGCCAGCAGCGACTTGATGCGCTGTGCCGATACCGCTTCATTCACGTGGTCGAGCGAAATCTTCATGCTGACGATGCCCAGCACCGTCTTTTCGGGCACTTGGTGGCACATGATGCAGTCTTTGCCGAGATAGTTCTTCTGGGCCAGGGCCGGACGCACCACACGCAGGAATTCGCCCTTGCTGTCGGACTGCACGTCGCTGTATTCCTTCCCGGTCGTCAGCACTTGCTGCTCGATGGCGTCGGGGCTGGTGTCGTCCTTGGCATTGCCCGGACCGAACATCTTGGTGACGCCCTCGCCGCGGATGACCTTGAGATCGCGGATGATGGAAAGCTGCTTGATCTGGTCGAGGAAGATTTCGCGCTGGCCGACGGTGCCGGTGATCATCATGCCGGTGAGGCCGGCCAAGGTCGCTTCATGCATCGACAACGAGAAGGAGCGGGCCTGATCGATGGCGGTCTGGCGATTCACCGAGCTCTCCCAGAAAATCATGCCGACCCAAGCGATAACCAGCATGATCCAGATTGCGGCCGTCAGCCGCACCCAAATTTTCAGGTCCGAGAAGCTCATGAACGATGCTCCGGTTATGTCTAAACGGAAATAGTTTATCCCAAGCCTCCTTCGCTGAGGGGGTAATTTGCGGGGCGTTTCCTATGCTGTTAGATCTATTTCCTGGAGACTGCCGGCTTTCCCGGTTGTCGAGAGATGAAGGCCGCTGTCGCGAATTGCGCCGAGATCCCGATTGCCTTCGCCGCGCAATTCGAAGGGCGTCGCTATGCGGCTTAGATAGAGCGCCGCGACGTCGTTTTCGTCCAATGTCGTCAGGCCGCCGCCGCCTTGAGGTCGCCAGACGAGTAGCTGCTTGAAAGCCGGATCCTTCTCGTCGATCCAGCCGTTTTGGTCTCCATCGTAGTGGGCGAGTTCGGCAAAGCCGGAGCCGGTGGCCGGTCCGAACAACTCGGCGCCGGAGTCGACGCTGCCGTTCCGGTTGAGGTCGAATACCAGGAAGCCGCTGTTGCCGCCCAATTGCGGCAGAGAGTCCTGGCGGCCGTCGCTGTCGATGTCGAAGCGGAAGCGCTGGCTGGAGAGTTGGGCCGCGTCACCGTCGAAATTGATGACGAGAGGATCCTTGCGCGCTGCGTCGCCGGCACGAATACTGATATCGATCTGTTCCGTGTAGACGCGAGTTATCTCCAGTTCGAGCTTGAACGCGATTTCCTGGCCGTCGCGGGTGGTGACCGTGCCCTCGGCCGAAAAGGTCATCTGCTCGATCTCCGTGCGCGTCGCGTGGTAGTCGTACTCGAAGCCGTATCCGGCATCGGCAGGCAATTGCGCCGGAGGACTATCGACTTGCGCGGCCGGTGCGGGGGTCTCCGCTCCGGCCGGTGCGGGTGCGGGCGCTCCGGCCGGCGACAACGCGGACGCATCGAAGATCGTGACCGGCTTGCCGGTTATCCATTCGATCATCGACATGAGCAGTGCCAGCATCGGATCGTTGTCGGCGGCGTTTTGCGCCTGATCGATGGCGTTGGCCTCCGCCGACTGAGCCGCGTAGGCGGCCGGCGATATCTGGACGGCGGGCGGCGTCGATTCGGAATGCGCCTGGGGGCTGCCGCCGGTTGCCGGTTCGCCGCCGCTTGGTCCCGCCCACGCGCGCAGTCTCTCGCCGCTTTGTAGGCGCGTTTCGGCGAAGTGCCGGCTCTCTAGCGAAATCGAAGTGTTGGCGATTTCCATTTTGCCCTCCAGTCTCCGCGCCCGATTGGCACGGACTGTCTGGATATCGGCAACTTTTGATGGAAGTTAAGTCATTGTTGCAAAAGGATTTTTGTGATTGGCGCGATGCATTCCGAAACAGAGCCATAGTGCCGGAAGTTCAAGCTGTTTCGAGATGCTCGACGGCGATCTGCGCCAGCGCTCCGATCCAATCCGGCCGTTCGTTCAGGCAAGGCAGGTAATTGAATTCCTTGCCGCCGGCCGCGAAAAACGCATCGCGGCATTCGATGGCGATTTCTTCGAGGGTTTCCAGGCAGTCGCAGACGAAACCGGGACAGACGACGTCGACGCGGCCGATCCCGTCGCGCGCCAACTGCTCCAGCGTCGCCTGGGTATAGGGCTGCAACCAGGCGGCGCGGCCGAAGCGCGACTGAAAGGTCAGTTGCCAGGCGTCCGGGCTCAGTTGCAGCGCCGCGGCAAGTAGTTCGGCACTACGCCGGCACTGGACGGGGTAGGGGTCGCCTCGGTCTGCGGCCCGCTGGGGTATGCCGTGGAAGCTCATCACCAGCCTGTCGGGACGGCCATTGGCCTGCCAGCCATCGCGGATGCTGGCGGCGAGCGCCGCGACGTAGGCCGGATGCTCGTGATAATCGCGGATAGCTACGAATCGCGGCGCCTGCGGCCGTGTGCGACGCCAGGCATCGACGGCGTCGTAGACGCTGGCGGTGGTGCTGTCGGCGTATTGGGGATAGAGCGGCAGGACGACGATGTGCTCCGCTCCGGCACCTTGCAATTGGTCGAGGACCCTGGCGACGGACGGCTCGCCGTAGCGCATGGCCCAGGCCACACGGATATCCTGGCGACCGCCTTCGCCGAGCAAGCCGCGTAACAGCTTGGCCTGGCGCTCGGTATGGACTTTCAGCGGCGATCCTTCCGCTGTCCATATTTTCGCGTACTTGGCCGCCGACTTGGCCGGCCGCGTGACGAGAATGATGCCGTGGAGAATGGGCCACCAGACCCAGCGCGGCAGATCGACGACGCGGCGGTCGCCGAGGAATTCGGCCAGGTAGCGCCGCAGCGCGGGCGGCGTGGGCGCTTCCGGCGTGCCGAGGTTCACCAGCAGGATGGCGGTGCTCATGGAGCGGACAGTGCGCTCGACAGAAGTTTGGCCGTAATGTCCACGATGGGAATGACGCGCTCGTAGGCCATGCGCGTCGGGCCGACGACCCCGATGGTGCCGACCAACTGCCCGTCGACCTCGTAGGGGGCCGCGACGACACTGCATTCGTCGAGCGGCGCGATGCCGGATTCGCCGCCGATGAAAACCTGCACGCCGTCGGCGCGGTTCGACAGTTCCAGCAACTGCGCCAGCGTCGTGCGCTGCTCGAACAGGGCGAACAACTGGCGCAGTCTGGCCATGTTCGAGGAGAGGTCGTCAACGTCGAGCAGGTTCTTCTCGCCGCTGACCAGGTACTGCGCGCCGCTGTTGGCGGTGGCTTCGCTGCCGACTTCGAGCGCCGCGGCCATGAGTTCGGACATGTCGCTGGACAACTGGCGCAATTCGTCGTGCAGGCGGCCGCGGATCTGCTCGAAGTCGAGGCCGAGGCAGTTCTGGTTCAGATAATTGGCGGCCTCGACCAATTCGCTCGGCGTATAGGGGCGCTGGGTGAACAGGATGCGGTTCTGCACCTCGCCTTCGGCCGAGACGATGATGAGCAGGATGCGTTTTTCGGACAGGCTGACGAACTCGATCTGCCGGATGCGCGGCTGCTGCCGCCGCGGCGCGATGACGACGCCGGCGAAATGCGTCAGCTCCGACAGCAGTTGCGAGGCGTGGTTCAAGAGTCGCAAGGGCTGGTCGGGCTGGATCGCCTCCTTGATGTTTGACAGTTCCTTTTGCGCCAACGGCCTTACGGTGAGCAGGGTGTCCACGAACAGGCGGTAGCCGCGCGCGGTGGGAATGCGGCCGGCCGACGTGTGCGGACTGGCGATGAACCCCATTTCCTCAAGATCCGACATGACGTTGCGGATCGTCGCCGGCGACAGTTCCAGCCCGGAGTGCTTCGACAGCGTGCGCGAACCGATCGGCTGGCCTTCGGCGATGTAGTGCTCGATGAGCGTCTTGAGCAGGGTTTGGGCGCGCTTGTCTAGCATGCGGTGCATTGTATTCAAATTTGCGCCGGAAAAATCCGGCTATGGTTTAATCCGGGAAATGATCAAATACGACAAGGAAATTCGCGTCGCGGCCCTGATCGGGAAGTATCGCAGTCCCGACGTGGCCGGTTCTCTGCGCGCGCTTTCCGTTTTCCTGCGCGAGCATGGCGTCAACGTGCTGATCGAGGAAGGCACGGCCGAAGCGGTCGGCGCCGAGGGTTTTGAAATCGCGAGTTACGAGTCCCTGGGCCTCGCGGCGGACGTCGCCATCGTCGTCGGCGGCGACGGCACCATGCTGCATTCGGCGCGCCGCCTGGCGGAGTTCGACGTGCCGCTGGTCGGCGTGAACCTGGGCCGGCTCGGCTTCATGACCGACATCGCGCGCGAGGACATGCTCTCCGGCATCCAGCAGTTGCTCGACGGCCGCTTTACCGCCGAACGACGCATCCTGCTCGACGCCGAGGTACTGCGCGGCGGCCAGCGCGTGTTCCAGACGCTGGCCCTCAACGACGTCGTCGTGAACAAGGGCGAGATCGGACGCATGATAGAGCTCAAGGTCGAGGTCGACGGCGAGTTCCTTTACGTGCTGCGCGCCGACGGCATGATCGTGGCCACGCCGACCGGATCCACCGCCTATGCGCTGTCGGCCAACGGGCCGATCCTGCAGCCGCTGGTGGCCGGCATCGCCGTCGTGCCCCTGTGCCCCCACGCCTTGACCAACCGGCCGATTACCATCAGCGACGAAAGCCGCGTCGATCTGACGCTGGTGGCGCCCCACGACGGGCGCGTCCATTTCGACGGCCAGGCGCGTTTCGACGCGCGCGCCGGCGATTGCGTGCGCATCGGCCGCTCCAGCCATTCCATCACCTTGCTGCATCCGCCCGGTTACAGCTATTTCGCCATGCTGCGCGAAAAGCTGCACTGGAGCGCGGCGCCGAAGCACTGACGCCATGCTGCGACGCCTGTTCATCCGCGATTACGTCATCGTCGATCGCCTCGAACTCGATTTTGCCGTCGGTTTCGGCGTGCTCAGCGGCGAGACCGGCGCCGGCAAGTCGATCCTGGTCGATGCCCTGTCGCTGGTGCTCGGCGAACGCGCCGAGGGCGGCGTCGTCCGCAACGGCTGCGAACGCGCCGAGATCGCGGCCGAGTTCGACGCGCCGGCCAACAGCGCGCTGACCGCCTGGCTGCGCGCCAACGATTTCGATGCCGAGGAGAGCCTGCTGCTGCGCCGCGTCGTCGACGCCGGCGGCCGTTCGCGCGCTTATTTGAACGGCATGCCGGCTACCGCCGGACAATTGCGCGAAGTCGCCGCCTTTCTCGCCGATATCCACGGCCAACACGCGCATTTGTCGCTGCTGCGGCCGGAGGCGCAGCGGCGCCTGCTCGATCTGCGCGCCGGTCAGGTCGAGGCGGCCAAGGCGGTCGCCGCCCGCTTCCAGGAGTGGCGGCAACTGCATGAAGCGCGCGCGCATGCGGCACGCGACGCCGCGGCCGCCATGCGCGAACGCGAACTGCTCGAATTCCAGGTGCGCGAACTG
>JACRPB010000254.1 GCA_016214175.1 Rhodocyclales bacterium | reverse complement strand
TCGACACCTCCGCCATCGTGGCAATTGCCTTCGCCGAACCCGAGCGCGAGGCCTTCGTCCGCGCCGTCCAGCAAGCGGACAAGGCCCTTATCAGTACCGTGTCGGCGGTGGCGGCGCGCATGGTGGTGTATGGACGGCGCGGGCAGCGCGCGGTGGTGATGGTGGACGATCTGCTGCGGCTGCCGATCTTCGAACTGGTCGCGCCCGGCCCCGCCGAAACTGACGCTGCCTACGCTGCCTTCGTCGCCTACGGTAAGGGCAGCGGTCATCCAGCCGGGCTCAATTTCGGTGACGTATTCAGCTACGCCCTGGCCAAGGTGCGGGGTCTGCCCTTGTTGTTCAAGGGCAGTGATTTCTCGCAGACAGATATCGTTATCGCCGATACCGCCGCCTGACGAACCAAGACCCAGCAGAGTTTAGAGCGCCCGCTTCAGCGTGATCGCGCCACGAATTTCGCCGGGACCGTAGCCGACCGCCTTGTCCTCAGGATACAGCTCGCCGAGCTTGGCCTTGACCGCGGCGGAAACCTTGTCCGCCGTGCCGTGGCAGGCGAGGCACAGTTCCTGGGTGGGCAGGGCTTTGACGTAGCGATAAATTTTCTTCTCGCCATCCTGGACGACTTCGCCCTTTTCCAGCGTCGCCGGCTTTTCGCCCGCGGCGGCGCGCAGGTCGAAGTCTTCCAGCGCCGCACGTTCCCAGGCGTCGGGGACGGCCTTGGGGTTGCGGTTCTTCAGGCTGACGCGGCGGATTGCCCAGCCGGTCTCGGCCGAGGCAGCGGCTGCCATTTTCGGCGCCTTCTCGCGGCAGACGGTAATGGCGTTTTCCGGCCCACCCTTGGCGATTTCTTCGCCGAGAACGACAACCAGCTTGGGTGGGATGGCGCTGGCGACCTTGCGTGCTTCATCAAGCACGGCCGCATCGTCGGCGGCGCTGGCAAGGGTGGCGAAACCGGCGGCAAGCAGCAGGGCGATGGTACGGCGCATCATCGTGGACTCCCCCTCACTGGAACTGCTGGATGCCGGCGATGACCCAGCCGCCGGAACCGTCCACCGGCTTGGTCAGGTGCCAGACCTCGTCGAAGGCGGCAGGCGCGGCGCCGGCTTCCTCGACGATCATGCCGTGGAAGCGCACGCTGGCGACGTAGCGCTTGTCTTCGGTCGTCAGGTCGAGCAGGGCGGCGTTCAACTGCTGGACGTCCGTGGTCTGGGCCTTGCCGCTGCGGTCGTTGAGTTCGAGCTTGATCTCGGCGAACATTTCGGGCGTGGTGAATTCGCGGATGTCGTCGAGATTGCCCGTATCGTTGGCCGCTTGCAGGCGCACGAAATTGAGCTTGGCCTGACGCAGGAAGCCTTCGACGTCGAAGCCGGCCGGCACGTTCGCCGCCGGTGCCGCGGCGGCCGGGGCCGCACCGCCCGCCGGGGCGGCAACGGGCTCGAAGCGGGCGGGCGCGGGAGCGCCGGCGCCGGCATACTGCATTGCGGTCTCAGGCTGGCGCTTGCGGGCCAGCAGGCGGAACAGGAAGACCGCGCCCATCACCAGCGCCAGGATCAGCAGAATGTTGGCCATACCTTCGCCCATGCCGAAATGGGACAGCAGCGCGGCCAGACCGATGCCGGCGGCGATGCCGGCGAGCGGGCCGAGCCAGCGGCTCATGCCGGACGGTTGGGGGGCGGGCGCTTGCGGAGTCGCCGCCGGTTTTGCCGGAATCGCCTGCTGGGCCGGCGCCGTCGGCGCGCTGCGCTGCATGACGCCGGAATCGCGCTTCATGCCGTAGGAACCGCCGCCGCCGAGGCGCTTCGCCTCGGCATCGAAGCTCAGCATGCCGAGGCCGATGAAGACGGCGCAAAAAGTGACGAGCATTTTTTTCATGGGGTGTCTCCGTTTAAAGTTTGTAGCCGCGGTGCAGGGCCACTACGCCCGCGGTGAGGTTGAAGTATTCGACTCTTTCCAGTCCGACCTGTTCCATCATCGCTTTCAGGGTTTCCTGGTCGGGGTGCATGCGGATGGATTCGGCCAGATAGCGGTAGCTGTCGGCGTCCTTGGCGATCTTCTCTCCTAGCCAGGGTAACAGTTTGAAGGAATAAAGGTCGTAAGCCGGCGCCAGGGGCTCCCAGACTTTCGAGAATTCGAGCACCAGCAGGCGGCCGCCCGGCCGCAGCACGCGCCGCATCTCGGCCAGCGCCGCCTCCTTGTGCGTCATGTTGCGCAGGCCGAAGGCGACGCTGACGATGTCGAAGGTGTCGGACGGGAAGGGCAGCTTCTCGGCGTCGCACTGGGCGGCGGGCTGGATGGCGCCCTCGTCGAGCAGGCGGTCGCGGCCGCGCGTAAGCATGGCGTTGTTGATGTCGGTGAGCCAGACTTGGCCCGTGGCGCCGACGCGCTTGGCGAAGGCCGACGCCAAGTCGGCTGTCCCGCCGGCGACGTCGAGCACGCGGTCGCCGCTGCGCACGCCGGAAATCTGGATCGTGAAAGCCTTCCACAGCCGGTGCAGCCCCATCGACATTAGATCGTTCATCACGTCGTACTTGTCGGCCACAGACGAGAAGACGCCGCGCACGCGGTCCGCTTTCTCCTGTTCGGGGACGGTTTCGAAGCCGAAATGGGTTTCGCTCATGACTACTCCAATATGGGGACGCCGGGTGCCGACTGCAATGGGAGGTGCTTAATGCTTGCCGCAGCCGCCGGCCTTGGGCGGTTTGGTGGTCGAGTCGACGTCGCGGCTGCCGCCTTCGGCTTCCAGGCGCGCGAGATAATTTTGCCAGTTCGCCTCGTAATCGCGGCCGAGTTCGTAGAGCGTGTCCCAGGAGTAGATGCCGGAATCGTGGCCGTCGGAGAAGGTCGGCTTGACCCCATAGTTGCCGACGGCATCCAGGGTCTGGATGAGGACGTCGCGCTTGCCGGTCTGTAGCGTTTCCTGGCCCGGCCCGTGGCCGCGCACTTCCGCCGACGGGCTGTAGACGCGCAGGTATTCGTAGGGCAGCTTGAAGCGGCTGCCGTCGTCGAAGCTGATTTCCATCAGCCGCGATTGCTGATGGAGCTTGATTTCGGTGGGGATGGGCGTGTTGCGTTCGAGTCCGGCCATGAAGGTGGTGCCATGTTGCGTGGGGCGACTATCATAGCGCAGTCGGCGCCTGCCGCGCCCCGTCACAAAAGCGTCATCGCTGCGCAATAGACTGTCGATATCGACTTCTCCGAGCGTTCCCATGTCAGCCAAGATCCTAGTCGTCGAAGACGAACCCGCCATCCAGGCCCTGATCGCCGTCAATCTCAAGCGCGCCGGCCATGAAGTGATTGCCGCCCTCGACGCCGAAACGGCGCGGCGCCAGGTGGATGAGGTCCTGCCCGACCTCGTGCTGCTCGACTGGATGCTGCCGGGCATCAGCGGCCTCGAATTCGCGCGCCGCCTGCGCGCCGACGAGCGCACGCGCGGCGTGCCCATCATCATGCTCACCGCGCGCGGCGAGGAGGCCGACAAGGTGCAGGGCCTGACCACCGGCGCCGACGACTACGTTACCAAGCCTTTCAGCCCGAAGGAACTGCTGGCCCGCATCCAGGCCGTGCTGCGGCGGCAGCGGCCGCAAGCCGCGGAAGACGCCATTGCGGTCGGCGACCTCCAGCTCGATCCGGTGACCCACCGCGTCACTGCCGCCGGCCGCGCGGTGAATCTCGGTCCGACCGAATTCCGCCTGCTGCATTTCCTCATGGCTCACCGCGAGCGCGTGCATAGCCGCGTCCAACTGCTCGATCAGGTCTGGGGCGACCACGTCTTCGTCGAGGAGCGCACGGTCGATGTCCATATCCGCCGCCTGCGCGCCGCCCTGGAAGCGACGGGCCACGATGCGCTGGTGCAGACGGTGCGCGGCAGCGGCTATCGCCTCTCGGCGGAGATGGTCGGGCCGTGAGTCCGGTCCTCGCCGACCTGATACGCGCCGGCCTCTGGCTGGCGCTGGCGACCGGCTTGGGCTGGCTGCTCGACCACGCCGTCGGCGCCCTCATTGCCGTCCTCATCGTCACCGTCTATCTGGTGTCGCGCCATCTCTGGCATCTGACGCAATTGATACGCTGGGCGAAGCAGCCGGTCGGCACCGAAACGCCGTCGGCGGTGGGAACCTGGAGCGAGGCCTACGCCGCCCTGCGCCGCCGCGCCCAGCTCGGTGCCGAGCAGCGCGAGGAACTGGGCAAGCTGCTCGACCGCTTTCGCCAGGCGGCGGAAGTCATGCCCGACGGCGTCGTCATTCTCGATGGCCATCGCAACATCGAGTGGATGAACGCTCACGCCGAACTCGCCCTCAACCTGAATTCGACGCGCGACCTCGGCACGCCGATCACCTACCTGCTGCGCGAGCCGGAGTTCCTCGACTATCTGGGCCAGAGCTATCCGAGCGGTTCCCTGATCCTGCGCTCGGCGCGCCGCCTGGGCCAGACGCTGCAAATCCAGCTCGCGCCCTTCGCCGCCGGCCGCAGCCTGCTACTGGTGCGCGACGTGACGCAGATCCAGAAGCTCGAAACCATGCGCCGCGACTTCGTCGCCAACGTCTCGCACGAGTTGCGCACGCCCCTGACCGTCGTCGCCGGCTTTCTCGAGACGGCGGCCGACGGCCTGGCCGACCTGCCGTCCGACCAGATCCACCAGTTCCTCGACATGGCCGGCGACCAGGCCAAGCGCATGCAGCGCCTGATCGAGGACCTGCTGACCCTGGCGACGCTGGAAACGGATGCGCCGCCGCAGGAAGAAAGCATCGACATGCACAAGCTGCTGGCCGAGGTACGCGACGAGGCCATCGCCCTTTCCGGGGGACGCCACACGATCGAACTCGTCGACACCGGACCGGCCGCGCTGCGCGGCAGCTACAAGGAGTTGCGCAGCGCCCTGGGCAATCTCGCCAGCAACGCCGTGCGCTACACCCAGAGCGGCGGCAGCATCACGCTCTCCTGGGGCGGCAAGGCCGACGGCGCCGCCTTCGCCGTCGCCGACACCGGCATCGGCATCGATGCCCAGCACCTGCCGCGGCTGACCGAGCGCTTCTATCGCGTCGATCGCGGCCGCTCGCGCGAAACCGGCGGCACCGGACTCGGGCTGGCCATCGTCAAGCATGTGCTGGAGCGCCACCAGGCGCGCCTGGAAATCAGCAGCGAGCCGGGACGCGGCAGCACCTTCGTCGCGGTATTTCCCGAACGGCGGGTTCAGACGGTTTCGTAGGCGGCGCGCTCGAAGTCGGTGCCGCGGTCGATCAGCCGGGTCAGACGCAGCAGGCGTGCCTGAGCGGTGAGGACTTCGACGATGCGGCCGAGCTTGAACGTCCCGACCGGCATCACCAGGCTGGGCTCGGCACGCAGGGCCGCCAGGCCCGGCAGCAGAAAAGCCTGGCGGTATTTTTCGCCGGCCGCCGCCGGTCCGCTGCCGCGCAGCGCGACCGGCTCCGGCTGGCCCGGAAACAGATTGACGCCGACTTGCAGGGTGTCGGCGATCAAAGCCCAGCGCACGCAGCCGAGGAGGAAGGATTGGGTGCCCTCCGCGCAGGTCGCGATCAACTGGCGATGGCCGACGCGTGCACCCTGCTGCGCCAGCGGCCGCGCGATGCGCATGCCGGCGCCGGAGGAATCGACCATGTGCCAGTTTTCCTGCAACTGCCATTGCTCGACGGCGTAGCCATGCTGCTCGCTGAAATGCTCGTGGCGATGCATGGCGATGTTGCCGAACGTCTCCATCTCCTCGCGTTCGCGCCGCAACTGGGAGATGTCGGCCGCCGCCGAGTCCTTGAACGGCTTGCGCTCGGAAAGATAGTAGTGAATCGCCTCGATGCCGGCGACGAAGCGGCATTTTCCGCTGGCCGGCCGGCGCTCGAAGCCGCGCACGGCGCCGCCTTTGCACCAGCGCTGGTAGACGAGCTTGAGCGCCTGCTCGCAGGACGGCTGGGTGCAGTCGGCGCCGAGACCGAGCTTCGCCGGCGCTTCCCCCTGTTCCAGCATCTGCAAGCGCTTCTTGATGCTGCGGCGCAATTCCGAAGTGTCGAGCCAACGTGCGCCGGCGGTATTGAGCGGCATGTAGCCGGCCGGGCGGTCGGTCGCGAGGTCTGCGCACAGCGGAATCGCCTGGGTCGACAGCGTCGGCGGCGCCGCCAGCACGCGCACCTTGCCCGACCAGATCTGCGCCCAGCGCGCGATCCAGGTGATCTGGCGCTGGCTGTGCTCGTGCAGGTTCGCCGCCGCCAGCAGCAGGGCCTCCACATAGGCCGCGGCCGGGCTGCCGGGCAGCTTGTCGTCGCGCGTGGCGTCGATCACCTGCTGGTCGGCGACCTTGAGTTGCTCGGCGGCCGCATACAACTGGTGCAGCAACTGCCAATGTTCGGCGCCGGGGCTGCGGTTGCTGCGGTGGATTTCGAGTTGTTCGGCGGCGAACGTCGCCAGCGCGCGCTGCAAGACCAGCGCCGCCTTCGATTTCATGCTCGCGTCGCCGGCGAAACAGGCTTCGGCGCAGCGCATGTAGCCGGTGGCAAGGCCTTGCCAGAGCGACTGGCAGGCGTCGAAGGCCGCCTGCTCCGCCGCCGTCAGCGGCAAGGGCTTGCCGGCATACTTGCGGCTCAGCTCTTCCTGGGTTTCGTGGATCGGATTGCGCAGCAGTTCGAAGATGTCGAGTCGCTCGCCGACCGGCAGCGCGTAGCGGTTGAGCAGGTTGATCTGTCCCAGCAGCAGCGCATGGGCATGGGCGATGTCGGTCACCGGCGCCCGCGACAACCAGTCGCGGCATTCGGCGGCCGTCTTGAAGATCGGCGTCAGGTCGGCGCCGGCGCTCACTCTCCCGCGACCTCCTCGGACAGGACTGCGGCGATCGCCGCCGCCAGCGCCGCGTTGTCGACCTCGCGCGCCGCCGCTGCGGGACGCTGGCCGCTCGCCCAGATCGGCGCCGGAAAATGGCTGTCGTCGCGCCAGCGCGGAATCACGTGCCAGTGCAGATGGGGCACGACGTTGCCGAGACTGGCGAGGTTGATCTTGTCGGGGGCGAGCCGCGCGCGCAAGGCGGCCTCGGTGGCGAACACGACGTTCATCAGGTGACGGCGGTCGGCGGCCGGCAGGGCCGTCATTTCGGCGACGTGGGCATTCCAGACGACGCGGCAGAAGCCGGGGAACGCCCGGCCCTCGTCGCCGCCGACGCGCACGACGCGGCACAGTCCGTCGCGCCAGAGAGTTTCGCCGCCGGGCGCGGCGCAAAGTTCGCAGGTACTCATGGCCGCAAGCATAACCCGGATCAAAGGCGCTTGTCGGCGCGCACCAGATCGGCGAAAGCGGCGGCCGGCACCGCCTTGCTGAAGAGGAAGCCCTGAATGATGTCGCAATCGTGCTGGCGCAGGAAAGCCAGTTGCTCGGGCGTTTCCACGCCTTCGGCCACCACTTCCAGCTTGAGGCCGTGGGCCATGCCGATGACGCCGCGCACGAGCTCGGCGCTGGCGGCGTCGTGGGCGATGTCGCGCACGAAGCTGTAGTCGATTTTCAGCACGTCGATCGGAAAGCGTTTCAGGTAGCTGAGCGAGGAATAGCCGGTGCCGAAGTCGTCGATGGCCAGCGACATGCCCATGCGCTTGAGCATCACCAGCATTTCGATGTTGGTTTCGGCGTTGCTCATGATCGTGCCTTCGGTGAGCTCCAGTTCCAGGTCGCCGGGCTCGATGCCGGCGTCGGCGATGGCCTGGGTAAGGAGGTCGGGCAGGTTCTGGCGCTGGAACTGGCGGCCGGAGAGGTTCACCGCAATGCACGGCACCGTCGGCAGTCCGTCGTCGCGCCAGCGCCGGATCTGGCGGCAGACCTCGTTCACCAGCCATTCGCCGATCGGCAGGATGAGGCCGTTCTCCTCCGCCAGCGGAATGAACTCGCTCGGCGGCACGAAGCCGCGCGTCGGGTGATGCCAGCGGATCAGCGCCTCGGCGGCGACGATGCGCCCGCTCTTGAGCGCGACCTTGGGCTGGTAGTACATCTCCAGTTCCTGGCGTTCGAGGGCGCGGCGCAGATCGTTTTCCAGCGACATGCGCTGCTGCGCCTGCGCGTTCATGTCGGCGGTATAGAACTGGTAGGCGTTGCGGCCGCCTTCCTTGGCGCGGTACATGGCGGCATCGGCGTTCTTGAGCAGGGTCTCGGCGTCCTTGCCGTCGCCGGGAAAGAGGCTGATGCCGATGCTCGGCGTGACGAACAGCTCCTTGCCGGCGATGGCCACCGGGCGAGCGAAGGCGGCGAGGATTTTTTCGGCGACGCGGGCGACGTCCTTGACGTCGGCGACCAGCGGCAGCAGAAAGGTGAATTCGTCGCCGCCCATGCGCGCCAGCGTGTCCTCCTTGCGGATGCAGTCGCGCAGGCGCTGGGCGACGTGGATCAGCAGCTTGTCGCCGAACTCGTGGCCGTAGGTGTCGTTGACGTACTTGAAGTGGTCGAGGTCGAGCATCATGATGCCGCACATCTCTTCGCGTCGCTGCGCCTGCGGCAGCGCCATGTCCAGGTGCTCGGTATACATCAGGCGGTTGGGCAGGTCGGTCAGCGGATCGTGATAGGCCTGGTAGCGCAGCTTTTCCTCCGCCTGCTTGTGCTCGGTGATGTCGGTGAACAGGCCGACGTATTGCTGCAAATGGCCGTGGCGGTCGCGAATGGCGGTGATGTTGAGCCACTCGGGATAGATGGCGCCGTCCTTGCGCCGATTCCAGATTTCGCCGGTCCATTTGCCGTCTTCGAGCAGGCAGCGCCAGAGGTCGCGGTAGAACTCGGCGTCGTGCTTGCCCGAGCGCAGCATGGCCGGCGTCTTGCCCAAGGCTTCTGCCACATCGTAGCCGGTGATCGCGCTGAAGGCCGGGTTCACCGCCTGGATGCGGCCGTCACCGTCGGTGATGAGGATGCCCTCGACCGTGTTCTCGTAGATCTTGGTGAACTGGGCGCCCTTGCGGCCCAGCTCGTAGCGGTCGAAGGCCTCGCGGATGTTGGCGCGCAGCAGGTCGTCGTCCCAGGGCTTGATGAGGAACTTGTAGATGTTGCCGCGGTTGATGGCGTCGGTGACCGAGGCGAGGTCGGCGTAGCCGGAGAGCACCATGCGCACCGTGTCCGGGTACAGTTCCTTGACATGGCTCAGCATTTCCGAGCCCGACATGCCGGGCATGCGCTGGTCGGAGAGGATCACCTGCACCTCGTTGCCGGCCAGCATCTGCAAGGCCGCGGCGCCGCCGGTGGCGGTCAGGATGCGATAGCCTTCGCCGCGCAACAGGCGCACCAGGGAACGCAGGATGTTCTCTTCGTCGTCGACCAGCAGCAGCGTGCCTTCCATCGTCCTTTCCTCCAAGCGCGATCCGCCCGGCAGAGCATACTGCAAACTGCCGCCGCTACGCCGGCTCCGCCAGCTTGAGCCAGGACGTGAGGGCGGCTGCCGGCTGCGGGCGGGCGTAGAAATAGCCCTGGGCGATCTCGCAGCCGAGCTCGCCGAGCAGGCGCGCCTGAGCTTCGGTTTCCACGCCTTCGGCGACCACCGTCATGCGCAAGGATTGGCCGAGGGCGATGATGGTGCGCACGATCTGGGCGTCGACGTCGTTCTGGTCGGCGTTCATGACAAAGGAGCGGTCGATCTTGAGCACGTCGATCGGCAGGCGGCGCAGATAGGCGAGGCTCGAATAGCCGGTGCCGAAATCGTCCACGGCCACCGTGGCGCCGATTGCGCGCAAGTGCGCGAGGATGCCCGCGGCCTTCGCCGGATCGGCCATGAGAACGCTTTCGGTCAGCTCGATTTGCAGCCGCGAGGGCGGGATGCCGTGCGCCCCGGTCAGCTCGACGATGCGTTCCGCCAGCGCGTTGTGCTGCAACTGCTTGGCCGAGACATTGACGGCGATGGTCGGCGTCAGGCCCTGGGCTTGCCAGAGCGCCGCCTGGCGGCAGGCTTCCTGCAAGACCCAGTCGCCGAGGGCGACGATCTGGCCGGTGTCCTCGGCCACCGGGATGAAGTCGCCCGGCGCTACCAGGCCGCGCGTCGGGTGGCGCCAGCGCACCAGGGCCTCGACGCCGTGAACCTCGCCGGAGACGATGGCGACCTTGGGCTGATAGTGCAATTCCAGTTCGCCGTTGGCGATGGCGTGCCGCAGGTCGAGTTCGAGCTGCATGCGCAGCGTCGCCAGCGCCATCATTTCGCTGCGGAAGAAGCGGTAGGTGCCCTTGCCGGCGGTCTTGGCCGCGTACATGGCGGTGTCGGCATGCTTCATCAGCGTCACCGCGTCGTCGCCGTCCTCGGGAAAGGAAGCGATGCCGAGCGAGGCGCCGACGTGGATGGTGTGGCCCTGGATCGCCAGCGGCTGCGAAATGTCGCCGATCACCGCGCTGGCCAGCACCGCGCAATGTTCGGGTTCCTTCAGGTCTTCGAGCAGGATGACGAACTCGTCGCCGCCCATGCGCGCCACCGTGTCCATGCTGCGCAAATGCGAGCGGATGCGCTGCGCCACCTGTTGCAGCAGCTTGTCGCCGACGTCGTGGCCGAGCGTGTCGTTGATGCCCTTGAAGCGGTCGAGGTCGACGAAGACGACGGCCAGGCGGCCGCTTTCGCGGCGCGCGCGCTCGATCGCATGCTGCAGGCGGTCTTGCAGCAGCGAGCGGTTGGGCAGGCCGGTGAGGGGGTCGTGAAAGGCGAGGTGGCGGATGTGATCGTCCTTGCGCCGCTGCTCGGTGATGTCGTTGAAGACGGCGACGTAGCAGGAAGGAATGCCGTCGGCCTCCGGAATGCGGTTGATGGTCAGCCACTCCAGATAGACTTCGCCGCCCTTGCGCCGGTTCCAGACCTCGCCCTGCCAGCGTCCGGTCTCAAGCAGGGTTTGCCACAACTGGCGATAGAACGCGGCGTCGTGGTGGTCGGAACGCAACAGGTTCGGCTTGGCGCCGATGGCTTCGGCCGCCGGATAGCCGGTGATGTCGGTAAAGGCGGCATTGACGGAGACGATGCGCGCATCGGCATCGGTGACGACCACGCCTTCGCTGGTGTTCTCGAACACGGCGGCGGCGAGGCGCAACTGGGCGGTGCGCTCGTTGACGCGGTGTTCCAGCTCGACGTTGAGCCGCATGAAGTCCTGTTCGCGCTCGGCGACGCCTTGCAGCATGTAGCGGAAGGCATCGACCAGGGCGCCGACCTCGCCGCCGGACGTATTCGGCAATTGCACGTTGCGCTCGCCGGCGGCGAGCGCCCGGGCGGCGTCGGTGATTTTCTGCAAGGGCGAAAGCAGGCGCTTGAACAGCAGCAGCGTCGCCGTGGCCAGGACCAGCGCGGCCAGCAGGCCGCTCAGCAGCGCTTGCAGGCGCGCCGGCTGGATCTTGGCCAGCAAGGCGGTCTCGGTCAGGGCGTAGACGATCTGGACGAAACGCGCCGGCAGCCGCGGATCGAAATGAATCCGCTCCGCCGCCACGTGCTGGACGCCGGCGGCGGTCGCCGTCGCCTGCAACGACAAGCGTTTCGTGCCGCGAGCGAAAGCGCCGTCCAATTGGGGAAAGTCGTGCGCCAAGCCCGGCGCCGTGGAAAAGTCCGCGCCCGGCGCGGCAGCGGGACGGATCAGGTAGCGGCCGCGCTGGTCGGCGACGTAGGCCGCGACGTCCGCCGGCAGTCCGGCGCCGATGGCGTCGAGCGTGGGGCCGACGTCCAGGTTGAGCACGACGATGCCGAAGAATTCGCCGCCGGGCCCGACGATCGGCGTGGCGGCGCGCAGCGTGCGTATCGGTTCGGCTTGCATGCGCGGCGGCACGCGATTGAGGTCGAACTCGGAGACATAGACTTCGCCCGGATGCAGTTGCCTTGTTGCCTCGAAAAAGTCGCGATCCGCCTTGGTGGCGAGTTCGTCGTCGCGTACGGCGACCATTTGTCCGCGGCGCCGTTCGACCCGCACCAGCTCGCGCCCGCCGGCGGCGGCGCCGATGTAGCGAATCAGGTAGTACTTCGGATGCGCTTCGCCAAAGGCGGTGAAGATTTCCTGCAAGCGCTTGACCCAGGTGGCTTGCGGATCGCCGTCGCGTGAGTCGATGCCGCCGTTGCGGCTCGCGCGCAGAATGCCGGATACGGGCGGCGTCCGCGACAGAAACAGGGCATCCTGGCGCAGCGTGTCGACGGTCTCGGTCAAGTACTTGCCGTTGAGCCGCAGGCTCTCGTCGAGTTCGGCGCTGTGCTCGGTGAGGACGCTGGCGCGCTGGTGGCCGTCGAGGACGAAGACCAGGGCGACGGCCGCAACGACGACGCCGGCCAGCGCGGCGAGCTTGAGATGCGTCGTCAAACGGGAGCCGAGCACAGACATCTCTGGGTACTGGCGACAAGGGACGGTCGCCAGTATATGTCAGACACCCCAACTCGACCGTGGCTTCAGGCGCTGATCAGGTGCAGCACGACCTTGCGCTGGTGTGCGGCGGCGCGGTGCTCCCACTGATAGATGCCCTGCCAGAAGCCGAGCGCGAGTTCGCCGTCGACGACCGGAATCGACAGTTGCGTTTGCGTTAGCGCCGTGCGCACATGCGCCGGCGGTGATCTCGACGCGCCCGCGTCCCTGGGTGCTCACAACATGCGTGCAGTGGGTCAGTTGCATGCGCATACTATAACCGCGGCATCGCCCGCTTGCCGGCGCCGCCGCAGCGCGAAGCGCTTGACGCGGCCGAGCAATTTTCGCAGGATGCGTACTTGTCCGCGGACCGAGGAATCCTGAAGCCCAGCCATGTCGCTTCAAACCGATTGCAGCCCCTTGAGGAAAGGCTTTCAGCTCGAAGGCTACCGGATCGACAAGCCGCTCTCCAAGGGCGGCTTCTCCATCGTCTACCTGGCGCACGACGCTGCCGGTACCCGCGTCGCGATCAAGGAATACCTGCCCGCCTACCTCGCGCAGCGCAGCGGCGACAGCCCGGTGCCGGTGATCCCGCCCGAACGCCAGGCCACGTTCAGCAAAGGCATGCGCAGCTTTCTCGAAGAAGCGCGGCTGCTCGCGCACATCCGCCATCCCAACATCGTCGGCGTGCTCAACTTCCTCAAGGCCAACGGCACCGCCTACATGGTGATGCGCTACGAACGCGGCCTCAGCCTCCACGACCACCTGCGCCACCTGCGCGAGCGCCGCGGCGTGATCCGCGAGAGCTTCCTGCGCGAAGTCTTCGTGCGCCTGCTCTCCGCGCTGCGCGAAGTGCACAAGGAGAAGCTGCTGCACCTGGACCTGAAACCGGCCAACATCTATCTGCGCGAAGACGGCCATCCGGTACTGCTCGACTTCGGCGCCACCCGCCGCGGCCTCGGCGAAGCCGACCCCGCCCTCGGCCACGTCTTCACCGCCGGCTTCGCCGCTCCGGAACAGCAGGGTTCGGGCGAAGGACTCGGCCCATGGACCGACATCTACGCCATCGGCGCCACGCTCTACTGCTGCCTCGACATCGGCAAACCGCCGCAGGCCGCCAACTTGCGCATGATCGCCGACGAGGTCGTTCCCGCCCAGCAGCGCTGGGCGCGCGGCTACTCGCCGCAACTGCTGGAACTCGTCGACTGGTGCATGAAGCTATCGGTCATGGCACGCCCGCAGAGCGTCTATGCGCTGCAGAAAGTGCTCGCCGGCGAGTTGCTCGATCTCGTCGATCCGAGCTGGTTTCAGTCGTAGCGACCGGACAGTGCGCTCTTGAGTCGTTTTTACCGCAAGAGTGCCCCGCAGGCCAAGAGCAGGGCCGCCACCTCATGCGCTCCCGCCCTTGACCTCCTCCGCCGAGGTATCGACAAGGAATTACCCGAAAACCGGTATTGACCATGCTATTGGTGCCGGCATGATTCACCCCAGAAGAACCCCGATTGAAATAATGGCAAGTTGTCTAGCGGCACTTGTCACTTGCGTCTCCAAGACGCGACCTGCCCTCGACCAATATGCCAGGCGAAACGATGAATACTCCCACACGGGGGGTGAATGACATAAAGCCGAATGAAGGTGCGCAAGCGGGGTCGCAACATGACCCGAACCGATTCGTTGCGGACACCCC
>JACRPB010000253.1 GCA_016214175.1 Rhodocyclales bacterium | reverse complement strand
ACTACGCCTACCTGCTGCACAACGGCGTCGTCGAAGCCGCAGGCACGACCGCAGAGCTGATGGCCTCCACCGCCCCTTTCGTCGTCCAGTTCCTGCACGCCCAGCCGACCGGGCCGGTCTCCTTCCACATCAAGAGCGCGCCCTACCGCGAAGACCTCGGCATCGGCGCCTAAGAGCCTATTTCACTAGGAATCGTGCCCCGCATCGCCGCCAATTCGATCGAGCTGCACTACGAGTCCTTCGGCTCCGCCGCCGCGCCCGCGGTCCTGCTGATCATGGGCCTGGGCGCGCAGCTCGTGCGCTGGCGCCTCGAACTGTGCGACCTGCTGGTGCAGCGCGGCTATCGCGTCGTCCGCTTCGACAACCGCGACTGCGGTCTCTCCAGCCGCTGCGACGGCCTGCCGCTGCCCGACATCGCCCGCGCCCTGCGCGGCGAGGCGCTCGCCGCGGTGCCCTACACGCTGGAACAGATGGCGGCCGACAGCGTCGGCCTGCTCGACGCGCTGGGCATCGCGCGCGCCCACGTCGTCGGCGCCTCGCTGGGCGGCGCCATCGCCCAGATCGTCGCCGCCCGCTACCCGGCACGCACGCGGTCGCTGACCAGCATCATGTCATCGAGCGGCAATCCGCTGCTGCCGCCGCCGACGCCGCCCGCGCTGACGGCTCTGTTCGCGCCGCTGCCGGCCGCGCGCGACCGCGCCAGCATCGTCGCCGACGCCGTCGCCCGCGCCCTGCCGGTGGCCAGCCCCGGCTACCCGACGCCGCTGGCCGACTTGCAGCGGCAGTTCGGCGAGGAATACGACCGCGGCTTCTATCCGCAGGGCGTGGCCCGCCAGCTCGGCGCTCTCATCGCCAACGGCGACCGCCGCCCCCTGCTGCAGACCATCGCCTGCCCCACGCTCGTGCTCCACGGCCGCCAGGACCCGCTGATTCCCCTGCCCTGCGGCGAGGACGTCGCCGCCAACGTCGCGCAGGCGGAATTGCGCGTCGTCGAAGGCATGGGCCACGACCTGCCGCGCGCGCTATCGACGACCGTGGCGGACGCGATCTGCGCCGCCGCCGCGCGTTCAGCCGGCTGAGCGCTTCGCCAGCAGCCCGTCGAGCCGGTTGGCGAAGGCCTGGCGATCCGCCGCCGAAAATGCCGCGGGACCGCCGGTATCGACGCCGCTGCCGCGCAGCCCGTCCATGAAGTTGCGCAGCGTCAGCCGCTCCTGGATGTTGCCGGCATCGAGCAGCTCGCCGCGCGGGTCGATCACCAACGCGCCCTTGGCGACGACCTGCGCCGCCAGCGGCACGTCGGCGGTGACGACGATATCGCCCGCCGCCGCCTCGTCGGCGATGCGCCGGTCGGCGACGTCGAAGCCCGCCGGCACTTGCAGCGCGCGTATCCACGGCGACGGCGGCACGCGCAACAGCTTGTTGGCGATCAGCGTCAGCGGCACCTGCGTGCGGTTCGCGGCGCGGTAGAGGATTTCCTTGATGACGACGGGACAGGCGTCGGCGTCGACCCAGATTTTCATGACGGGGCTCTTCGTGGCGGGCTCGTACAATAGCATCCCGTTTCCGCTCCGTTCGCCGCCATGCGCCCGCGCTACACCATTCCGCCCGAAGAGATCGAAATCACCGCGATCCGCGCCCAGGGCGCCGGCGGCCAGAACGTCAACAAGGTGTCGAGTGCGGTGCATTTGCGCTTCGACGTCGCCGCCTCGTCGCTGCCCGCGCCGATTCGCGAACGACTCTTGAGGCTCGCCGATCAGCGCATCAGCAAGGACGGCATCGTCATCATCAAGGCCCAGGAATTCCGCAGCCTGGAAAAGAACCGCGCCGCAGCGCTGCGCCGCTTGCAGGAACTCGTCGACAGCGTTGCGACGGTGCCGAAGCTGCGGCGGCCGACGCAGCCGACCCGTAGCGCCGTGGCCAAACGCCTGGCAGGCAAGGCGCGGCGGGCGACGATCAAGGCCGGGCGGGGAAAAATCGAGGACTAGGCTTGACGCGAGTGTGGCAAGCGCCGCCGCTACCGGTAATCCGGTATAGAAAATACTCGCAAACCAGTATGTCGTAACGCCGACGGCCTTACTAGCATCGTCGCAGCAGGAAAGACGCTTCGGTCATTGGGGATACCTCCGAGAGGACTGCTGGTGCCGGCGACGAAGCCGGCAACGATAGGCCACCTGCCCCAGCAACAGGCACCGTTCTTGACTTCCTCGCGCCGAGAACGCGAGGCGTCGCCCAGGGCCACGCAATAGACAAGGGAGTTTCGCCATGCCCAGCGCAGACAACGCGCGGACCGATACAAGCGGCGAGATCGCGCGCTCCGGCAAGCACGGGCTGCTGGTCCAGGCTTCCGACCTCGGCACGATGCGCGCGGCGCCGATCCTGGTCGATTGGCACCGGCAGCCGACGACTCAAAGTGCGGATGCGCGCCCGGCCGCAGCGCCGACCGAGCCCGGCGCGCAGCCCGACGTCGCGCGTCTGATCGACTTCAGCCTCCTGAACGACATATTCGACAACTTCCTCGAAGTCACCGGACTGCCGATCGCCGTCATCGATCTGGACGGGCGCGTACTCGCCTCTTCCAAGTGGCAGCGCCTGTGCCTGGAGTTCCATCGCGCCAACGCAGCGACGCTCGCCGGCTGCCTGCGGAGCGACACCTTGCTGTCCAGGCAACTGCAAGACGGGACGGACTGCGCCATCTATTGCTGCGCCAACGGCTTGACGGATTGTGCGACGCCGATCGACATCGACGGCATCCACGTCGCCAACCTGTTCACCGGTCAGTTCCTGCTGTCCGCGCCCGACATCGACAGCTTCAAGCGGCGGCAGGCCGCCTGCGGCTTCGACGAGATCGACTATTTCAAGGCGCTCGCGGAAGTCCCCATCGTCGTGGAACAAAAGATCCCAGCGATACTGCGGCTGCTGCGCAGCCTGGCGCAGCAGATCGCGCGCCGGAGTCTGGCCGAGAAGCGGGCGCTGTCCGCCCTGGCGGACGTCGAAGTCCAGGTGGCCGAACGCACCCAGACCTTGCGCGAAAGCGAAGACCGCTTTCGCACCCTGTTCGAAAACGCATCGGTCGGACAACTGCTCGTCGACCCGGACAGCCTGCGTATCCTGGAATGCAACCAGGCGGCGGCGACCATCCACGGCTACAGCCGCGAAGAGCTATGCCGCTTGAGCGTCCCGGATTTCGACGTCGCGCTCGATGCGGAAGCACTCCGTGCGCTTCAGGCGCGTCTGCGCAGCGAAGACCAGTTGCAATTCGAAACCCGCGTGCGGCGCAAGAACGGCGAACTGCGCGACCTGTCGGTGAAGCTGGTGGTCTTGCGCGCAGCGGCGGGAAATCGGATCCACGCCACGCATCTGGACGTCACCGAGCAGCGCCGGGCCGAGCGCGAGCAGCGGCGTCTCTATCGCGCCTTGCGTCTGTTGAGCGACTGCAACATGGCCTTGCTTCAGGCCCGCGACGAGGCGACGCTGCTCGCCGACGTCTGCCGGCTCGTCGTCGAAACCGGTGGCTACGCGATGGCCTGGATCGGCTTTGCGGAGAACGATGCCGCGCAATCGGTGCGCGCAGTGGCGCAGTTCGGCGACGAGACCGGCTATCTGGAAGCGATTCGCGTGTCGTGGAACGAGTCGGACGAGAGCGGCCGCGGCCCGACCGGCACGGCCATCAGGACCGGCGCCGCGCAGACGCGCCAGCACTTTCCCGCCACGCCGACGGCACCGTGGTATGCAGCGGCGGTCAGGAGCGGCTTCCGCTCGAACATCGCGCTGCCTCTGATCGTCCACCAGAAGACGCTGGGCGCCCTGACCCTCTATGCCGCCGAGCCGGATGCGTTCAATACCGAGGAAATAGCGCTACTCGACGAGTTGGTGCGCAACCTGGCGTTCGGCATCGCCACGCTCAGGGCGCGCAGCCGGCGCAAGGACGCCGAAATCGAGTTGAAGCTGGAGCGCGACCGCAACCAGATGTATCTCGATATCGTGCAGACCTTCATGGTCGCTCTGGATACGGCCGGCCGCATCACCATGATCAACCGCGCCGGCTACGAGCTGCTCGACTACGAGGAGAGCGAACTGCTCGGACGCAACTGGTTTGCGACCTGCCTGCCGCAACCGACCGGTAGCGCCAAGGTGTTGCCGGCATTCCGCCGCATCATGACCGGCGAGTCGCCGCCGATCAAATCCCACGAGCAGGCCGTGTGCTGCCGGGACGGCGCCCAGCGGCTGATCGCCTGGCGCAACGCCTATATCACCGACGCTGCCGGCGCCATCGTCGGCGTGCTCAGTTCGGGACAGGACGTCACCGAACGCCGCCAGGCGGAGGAGCAATTGCGCAAGCTCGCCCAGGTCGTGGAACAGAGTCCGCATGGCGTCATCGTCGCCAATCTCGACGGCGACATGGAATACGTGAACGAAGCCTTCGTGCAGACCACCGGCTACCGCCGCGACGAGGTGATCGGACAGAATCCGCGCATCCTGCGCTCGGGCAAGACGCCGCCCGAAAGCTACGTCCAACTCTGGGATGCGCTGACGCAAGGCCGCACCTGGCACGGCGAACTCTACAACCGGCGCAAGGACGGCAGCGAATACGTCGAGCGCGCCGCCATCACGCCGATCCGCCAGGCCGACGGCCGCATCAGCCACTACGTGGCGGTGAAGGAGGACATCACCGAACACAAGCGCACGGCGGCGGAGCTGGAGCAGCATCGGCATCATCTGGAAGAACTG
Source organism: Rhodocyclales bacterium (assembly GCA_016214175.1). GTDB lineage: Bacteria > Pseudomonadota > Gammaproteobacteria > Burkholderiales > Rhodocyclaceae > Nitricoxidireducens. Next base: position 7,507 of record JACRPB010000253.1, on the reverse strand, counting down.
GTCGAGACGCGCACCCACGAGCTGGCGCAGGCCAAGATCGCCGCCGAGGCGGCGAGCGCCGCCAAGAGCGGCTTTCTCGCCAACATGAGCCACGAAATCCGCACGCCGCTGCACGTCATCATCGGTCTCGGCCATCTGCTGCGCCACGACGTCGCCGATGCGGTGCAACTGGAGCGCCTGAACCATCTCTGCGCCAGTTCCGACCACTTGCTGGCGATCATCAACGACGTTCTCGACCTCTCCAAGATCGAGGCCCAGCGGCTCGCGCTCGACCGCAGCGACTTCCGGCTCGGCAGCGTGGTGGACAAGGTCCTGCGCATGATCGAGGGCCGTGCCCACGAGAAGGGCCTGACGCTGACGCTCGACGTCGCGCCGCGCCTGCGCCGCATGGCGCTGAACGGCGACGCCCTGCGCCTGGCGCAGGTGCTCATCAATCTGTGCGGCAACGCCGTCAAGTTTTCCGACCAGGGCGAGGTGCACCTCGGCATCGAGCTCCTCGCCGAAGACGCCGTCAGCGTCGCCTTGCGTTTTTCCGTCGCCGACACCGGTATCGGCATTTCGCTGGCGGATCAGGCGCGGATATTCCAGCCGTTCGCGCAGGGCGACGCCTCGCCCACGCGCCGGCACGACGGCACCGGCCTCGGCCTGGCGATTTGCCAGCGCCTGGTCGGCCTCATGGGCGGCGCGATCCAGGTCGACAGCCAACTTGGCAGCGGCAGCACTTTCTGCTTCGAACTGGCGCTGTCGCGCGCCAGCGCCACGCTGCCCGAGGCGGCGCCCCTGCCGGTCGCACCGGCCGCCACCGTCTTCAACGGCCGCCACGTCCTGTTCGCCGAGGACCATGCCTTGAGCCAGGAAATCCTGCTCGAAATGCTCGAAGACCTCGGTTGCGACAGCGACGTCGCCGCCGACGGCGCCGAGGCCGTGGCCTGCGCGCAGGCGCGCAGCTACGACCTGATCCTGATGGACATGCAGATGCCGAAAATGGACGGGCTGGCGGCGACGCGCGCCATCCGCGCACTGCCGGCGCACCGCGCGACGCCGATCATCGCGCTCACGGCCAACGCCTTCGCCGAGGACCGCCAGCGCTGCCTCGACGCCGGCATGAACGGCCATCTCGGCAAACCGTTGACCCCGGCCGCCCTTGCGGCCACCCTCGGCCAGTGGTTGCCGGACCTGGTCGCGTCGTCCCCCGAAGCGCCGGCTTGCGCCAACGAACTGAGCCGCATGCTGACGTCGGTTCCCGAACTGGACGTCGTCGAAACCTGGCTGCGCTCGCGCGAACGCTTCGCGGAATATTGCACCCAACTGGATCGCTTCGTCATGCAGCATGGCGACGACATGGCGCGGCTGCGCGCGCACCTGGCAGTCGGCGACGTCGAGGCCGCGCACGTCGTCGTGCACCAGTTGAAGGGCATCGCGGGACTGATCGGCGCACGGCGCGTCATGTCGCTGGCCAGCAAGATCGTGCACGAACTGCGGGCGGGCGCAGACGCGGCGACCATCGAGTTCCTCGCCGGCGACTGCGAGACCGAGTTTGCGAAGCTGGCCACCGTCGCCCGCAAGCTCGCCGGCGCGGCCGCCGGCGCTTGACGAGCGCGCGGGCCCCGGCAGTCGCCACGTCGCCTCGTCATGATCGGCTCCCTGGCGGCGCCCGTGTGATGGCCTGCCGCCGCCTCACGCCTTATACTTGGCGCCCCGTTGGCACCGACATATCGACATCGAATGAACAAGCGCGGCCTTTCGCTCTTGTGGATGCTGCTCATGACCGCCGCCGCGGTGCTGATGGCCAGCATGCTGCGCAACGGCGGCACGGCACGGCCGCGCGAACTGCCGCCGCCGCCCGTCGTCGGCGAAGCGGCGATCGAGGCGCTTTACGCGACGACGCTGCCCGATGCGGCCGGGCGCCCGCAGTCCCTGGCGCAATGGCGCGGTCGCGTGCTGGTGGTCAATTACTGGGCGACCTGGTGCGTGCCCTGCCGCGACGAGATGCCCCTGCTCGACCGCCTGCAAACCCGCTACGGCGCCAAGGGCGTGCAATTCGTCGGCATCGCCGCCGACTCGGCGCAGAACGTCGCCGACTACGTCCGCGCCACGCCGCTGTCCTATCCGCTGCTGGTCGGCGAGAAGGAGAGCATCCAGCCGACGCTCGACTTCGGCAACGCGCCGCAGGGCGTGCCCTTCTCCATCGTCCTCGACCGCGAGGGCCGGACGGCGGCGGCCGTGCTCGGCCGCCTCGACGAAGGCGCGCTGGAGCAGTTGCTGGAGCGGCTGGCCGCGCGCTGATGCCGGCGTGGCGCTACTTGGCGCGCAATACCTTGGTGGCCCGCACCACCAGAAACACGCCGAGAAACAGAGTTGCCGGCAAGAGCACCGTGATGTCGATGACGCCGGCCCACCACATGACAGTGACCTGCCAGGGCGTGGCCGCCTCCGACGGCAGTTGCAGCACCAGGCGCGTCCTGACGTAGCCGAGCTCCGGCACGTCGCGCAGGATCTCGGCGTCGAGCATGTAGCGCCCGGGCGGCACTGCGATCGGCGCCACCAGACGGTAGGCGGCAGTCGGCGACCAGCCCGCGGTGCCGCGCGTGTCGACTTCGCCCGACGCCATCACCGCTCCGCCCGCCTGCTGCCGCAGCGACCAGCGGATGGGCACGCCGATGCCGCCCCCCGCTTTCGCATTGCCGCCCTCGCCTTCGAGCAGCAACTTGAGCTTTTCGTAGGTCGTGCCGAGTTGCTCGAAGGCGAGATCGAGCTCGTAAGCCACCGCGAGCGGGATCTGTATCTCCTTGTGGACCTCGCCTTTCGGCAGCAGCATGATGGCCTCGTTCAAGGGGTCCGCGGTGATCAGGCGCGCCCACCGCGGGAACAGGGCCAGCCACAGGACCAGCATCACGAACAGGAGCAGCAGTTTCCATTGCTGGACGAAGAATGCGCGCATCACGCTTTCCTTACCTTGATCCCGCTGCGGACTTATGCCGCGGCCAGGGCTTGTTCGATGTCGGCGACGATGTCGTCGATGTGCTCAAGTCCGATCGACAGACGCACCATGTCCGCCGAGACGCCGGCCTTCTCGAGTTCCTGCGGCGAGAGCTGGCGGTGCGTCGTGCTGGCCGGATGGCAGGCCAGCGACTTGGCGTCGCCGATGTTCACCAGGCGCGTAACGAGCTTGAGCGCGTCCTGGAAGCGCGCGCCGGCCTCGATGCCGCCCTTGACGCCGAAGGAGAGGATGCCCGAGGCGCGGCCGTTCATGTACTTCTGCGCCAGTGCGTGCTCGGCGTGGTCGGACAGGCCGGCGTAGCGCACCCAATTCACCTTGGCGTGGCCCTGCAGATGCTTGGCGACGGCGAGCGCGTTGTCGCAGATGCGATCCATGCGCACGGCCAGGGTCTCGATGCCTTGCAGGATCAGGAAGCTGTTGAAGGGCGAGATCGCCGCGCCGGTATTGCGCAGCGGCACGACGCGGGCGCGGCCGATGTAGGCGGCGGGGCCGAGGGCTTCGGTATAGACGACGCCGTGATAGGAAACGTCGGGCGTGTTGAGGCGCTTGAAGCGTTCCTTGTGTTCGGCCCAGGGAAACTTGCCGGAATCGACGATGACGCCGCCGATGCTGTTGCCGTGGCCGCCGAGATACTTGGTCAGCGCATGGACGACGATGTCGGCGCCGTGCTCGATCGGGCGGCACAGATAGGGCGTCTGCACCGTGTTGTCGACGATCAGCGGCACGCCGGCGTCGTGCGCGACCTTGGCCAGCGCCGCGAGATCGACGACGTTGCCGAGCGGATTGCCGACCGACTCGCAATACACGGCCTTGGTGCGGCCGTCGATCAGCGGCTTGAAGGAGGCCGGATCGCGGTAGTCGGCGAAGCGCACTTCGATGCCGAACTGCGGCAGCGTGTGGGCGAACAGGTTGTAGGTGCCGCCGTAGAGCGTACCGGCGGAAACGATGTTGTCGCCCGCTTCGGCGATGGTCTGGATGGCGTAGGTGATCGCGGCCATGCCGGAGGCGACGCCGAGGCCGGCGATGCCGCCTTCCATGTCGGCCACGCGCTGTTCGAGCACGGCCGTGGTCGGATTCATGATGCGCGTGTAGATGTTGCCGGCGACCTTGAGGTCGAACAGATCGGCGCCGTGCTGCGTGTCGTCGAAGGCATAGGACGTCGTCTGGTAGATGGGAACCGCGACGGCCTTGGTGGTCGGATCGGGGCTGTAGCCCCCGTGTACGGCGAGCGTTTCGATTTTCATGGTTGTCGTCTGCGCTGAACGGTAAAGCGGCGCAGTATAGCCTTACATTGACCGCGGTATGGCCCGGCGTGGCGGCGCCGATAAGCGCCGTCAATCTGGGCTTGTCGACGCCGATTTTTCGCGTCGGCGCGCCTGTTCGCGGCCGCCTCGATTTTTCGCGCGCAAGGCTCCGAATTTCGCCGAAGAATGCGAAGCCCCGTCCCGCGTGACGATGCGGTCGCCGAGGTATTCCCTTCGTTCTAGGTAATCCGATTTATGCCTTTTGTGGAATTTACAAACCGCCCGTACCGCGAGTAATTTGACGCCGTGGTAGCGCATCGGAAGGCATGCGGCGAGTCCCAAAAAATGACTCCGTCGCGATCTCTCAGAACCCAGATGAAAGAGATAGAAAATGGAAAAAATTCACCATCACTGCCGTAGCTGCGGTCGCTTCGAAAGCCGCGAATGCCAAGACAAAATCCAGGATCAGGGCCCGTGCGAAAACTTCATCTCCTGGTCCGACCATTGGGCGCAGGAAATGGTCGCCATCGAGCGCGCCCTCAACAACACCTACGTCGCCGCCGCCTTCCTGGTGCTGCTGGCAGCCGTCACCGTCTTGCTGCCCACCGCGATCAGCTAAGCGCAATTGCGGACGATGAAATCCTTGACCGCCAAGACGTCCGCCGGCATCACCGCCACCCGCTGCGGCAGGAGTTCGATACCATCGAGCTCCGCCGGACGCGAGGGCTCGCGACCGAGAGCTTCGCGTAGGGTTTCGGCGAACTTCACCGGCTGCGCCGTTTCCAGCACCACCATCTGAATCCCGCTTTCCCGATACTCGCGCGCCACCTTGACCGCGTCGGCGGTGTGCGGGTCGATCAGGGTACCGTAGTCGTGCCAGACCTCGCGGATCGTCGCCAAACGATCGGCGTGGGTGCTGCGGCCGGAAACGAACTTGTATCCATCCAGTGCGGCGAAATAGGGGGTGGCGCTCAGATCGAAGCTGCCGCCGCCATCCACCTGCTGCCATAGCCGGCTCACCACCTCGGCATCGCGGCCGACCAGATCGAAAACGAAGCGCTCGAAATTGGAGGCCTTCGAAATGTCCATCGACGGCGATGACGTCACGTGCGTGTCGGCGGTGCGGCGCGGACGATAGACGCCGCTCTTGAAGAATTCGTCGAGCACGTCGTTTTCGTTGGTCGCCAGCACCAGCCTGGCGATCGGCAGGCCCATCATGCGCGCGATGTGGCCGGCGCAGATGTTGCCGATGGCAGTCGTCGAACATCGCGGTGATGGCGATGTTGAAAATGTTCGCATCCTGCAGCGAATACATCTGTGCGCGCTGGAAGGCGCTCATCAAGCCGTGCGGCGAGAGCATGAAGACGCGCACGCCGTGCTTGCCGCGCATCGCGTACTCGGCGGCGGAACCGGTGTCGCCCGAGGTGGCGCCGAGGATGTTGATGGTCTCCCCGCGCTTGTCGAGCACGTACTCGAACAAATTGCCGAGCAACTGCATCGCCATGTCCTTGAAGGCGAGCGTCGGGCCGTTTGAAAGTTCGAGCAGATGGAAGCCGGGTTCCAGCGTCGTCAGCGGCGTGACGTCGGCCGCATCGCGGCCGGGGCGGCACCAGCGGTAGGTGCGTGCCGTATAGGTGCGATCAACGAGCGTCTTCAGGTCGCAGGCCGGAATGTCGGTAATGAACTTCTGCAAGACGCGCAGCGCCAGCGCCGCGTAAGGCAGCTCGCGCCATTCGTTGAGTTCGGCGGACGTGACCTGCGGATACGCCTCCGGCAGATAGAGCCCGCCATCGGGCGCCAGGCCGCCGAGCAGGATGTCGCAAAAGGATTGCGATGCGGCGTGGCCGCGGGTGCTGATGTAGCGCATCGTGGTCCCTACTTGTCGAGATTTTCGAGCCGCAGGCGGATCACCTTGCGCTTCACCACCGGCAAAGCCTCGATTTTCGCGATGGCGCCGTCGACGTGCTTCTCGCGCGTGACGTGGGTCAGCATGATGATGTCGGTCTGGTCTTCGCCTTCGTCGGGCTCGCGCTGGATCATGGCGTCGATGGATATGCCCTGGTCGGCGAGGATGCGCGTGACGTCGGCGAGCACGCCCGGCTTGTCTTCGACGCGCAGGCGCAGGTAGTAGCTGGTCTCGACTTCGCTCATCGGCAGAATCGGCGTATTCACCACCGCGTCGGGCTGGAAGGCGAGATGCGGCACGCGGTGCTCGGGATCGGCGGTGTGCATGCGCGTGATATCCACCAGGTCGGCGATGACGGCGCTGGCGGTCGGCTCGGCGCCGGCGCCCTTGCCGTAGTAGAGCGTCGAGCCGACGGCATCGGCTTTCACCAGGACGGCGTTCATGGCGCCCTCGACGTTGGCGATCAGGCGCTTGGCCGGCACCAGCGTCGGATGCACGCGCAATTCGATGCCGTCGGCGCGGCGCTTGGTGATGCCCAGGAGCTTGATGCGGTAGCCGAGTTGTCCGGCGTACGTGATGTCTTCGGCTTCGAGCTTGCTGATGCCCTCGACGTAGGCCTTGTCGAACTGCATCGGAATGCCGAAGGCGATGGCCGACATGATGGTCAGCTTGTGGGCGGCGTCGATGCCTTCGATGTCGAAAGTCGGATCGGCCTCGGCGTAGCCCAGACGCTGCGCTTCCGCCAGCACTGTTCCGAACGGCAGGCCCTTGTCGCGCATTTCCGAGAGGATGAAGTTGGTGGTGCCGTTGATGATGCCGGCGATCCACACGATGCGGTTGGCGGGGAGGCCTTCGCGCAAGGCCTTGATGATCGGAATGCCGCCGGCCACGGCGGCCTCGAAGGCGACCATGACGCCCTTCCGCTGCGCGGCGGCGAAGATCTCGTTGCCATACACGGCGAGCAGCGCCTTATTGGCGGTGACGACGTGCTTGCCGTTCTCGATCGCCTTCAGCACCAGATCCTTGGCGATGCCGTAGCCGCCGATCAACTCGACGACGATCTCGACCTCGGGATCGGTGACGACGGAGAAAGCGTCGTCGGTCACGCGCACCGCGCCGCCGGTCGCTTGCCGAGCGAGTTCGAGATTCTTGTCCGCGACTACGGAAATGCGGATCGGGCGCCCGGCGCGGCGGGTGATTTCGGCCTCGTTGCGCTTGAGGACGGTGAACGTGCCGCCGCCGACGGTGCCGATGCCTAGGAGTCCTACGTTGATGGGGTTCATGGTTTCAATTCGAGCGAAGCGAGCAGATTAGTCGCCTCCCCCGTGAGGGGGAGGATGGGAGGGGGCGGGTCAC
>JACRPB010000252.1 GCA_016214175.1 Rhodocyclales bacterium | reverse complement strand
TGATCATGCCGTACTTGGTCGATACCGTCGTGCCCTCGACCAGCGGCAGCAGGTCGCGCTGCACGCCCTGGCGCGAGCCGTCGGCGCCCTGGGTTTCCGAGCGCGAAGCGATCTTGTCGATTTCGTCGAGGAAAACGATGCCGTTCTGCTCGACGTTCTTTAGCGCTTGCGCCTTCACTTCCTCGTCGTTGATGAGCCGCGCTGCTTCCTCGTCGGCGAGCGCCTTCAGGGCGTCGCTGATCTTCATGCGGCGATGGCGCCGCTTGCCGGCGCCGAGGTTCTGGAACATGCCCTGGATCTGCTGCGTCAGGTCTTCCATGCCCGGCGGCGCAAGGATTTCCATATGCGGCGAGGCGGCGGCGACCTCGATTTCGACTTCCTTGTCGTCGAGCTCGCCTTCGCGCAGCTTCTTGCGGAACTTCTGGCGCGTGCTGGAATCCTCGGCCGCCGTTTCGACGAACCCGGCCGAACGTGCCGGCGGCAGCAGCACGTCGAGAATGCGGTCTTCGGCGGCGTCGATGGCGCGGCTTTTCACGGCGCGCATCGCCGTCTCGCGGCCGTCCTTGATCGCGGTTTCGGCGAGGTCGCGGATGATGGTGTCGACGTCGCGGCCGACGTAGCCGACTTCGGTGAACTTGGTCGCCTCGATCTTGATGAAGGGCGCGTTGGCGAGTCGCGCCAGGCGCCGCGCGATCTCGGTCTTGCCGACGCCGGTGGGGCCGATCATGAGGATGTTCTTCGGCGTGATCTCGCTGCGCAGCGGCTCCGCCACCTGGGCGCGGCGCCAGCGGTTGCGTAGGGCGATGGCGACGGCGCGCTTGGCCTTGGCCTGGCCGACGATATGCTTATCGAGTTCCGAAACGATTTCGGCGGGGGTCATCTGGGATTTGGTCTGGTCCATGGCGACAATTATTTCACAGTTCGCAAAAGTGCCTGTTATGATGTTACTAAAGTCAGATATCCGCCAATGACGAAGACATTCAGCGCCGGTGCAGAAGGAGGCCGACAGGCCGTCACGGCGGAGCAACTGCTCCGGCTGCGGCAGTTGTTGCGGCTTTTTGCCGAGTGGGGCGACTGCCTGCAACGCGCGCGCGATCCCGACGAACTGGTGTCCTGTCTTTGCCGCCTGCTGTCGGCGAGCGGCAACTACGCCCATGTCGACGTCGTCGTCGGCACGCCGGAGCGCGCCGGCGCGACCCATAGCTGGACCTACGTGCCGGAAGCCTTTTCATTGCCGCTGCGCCACCTGGACCGGCGCCTGGGCGTCCTCACGGTGGCGCCGGCCCACGGCGACGGCAGTCTGCCCGAAGACGAGCTCGGCGTGCTGGCCGCGCTCGCCGACGACCTCGCCTTCGGCATCGACTCGCTGACCGCCGAGCGCGAACGCGCCGCCGCCCAGGCCGGGCTCGACATGTTTTCGCGCGCGATCGAGCAGAGTCCGTTTGCCGTCGTGATCACCGACGCCGAGGGCCGCATCGAGTACTGCAATCCCAGCCTCTACGCCCTGACGGGATTCAGCGCCGTGGAAGTTCTCGGCCAGTTGCCCTCGATCTGGAAGTCCGGCGACACGCCAGCCGCCGTCTATCGCGAACTCTGGGAGGCGGTGTGCGAAGGCCGCCGTTGGCAGGGCGAGATGCGCAACCGACGCAAGGACGGCAGCCTTTACTGGGAACGCCAGACCATTTCGCCGATCCGCGACGGCGCCGGCCGCGTCATGCGCCTGATTTCCGTCAAGGAGGACACGACGCAGATGCGCGACATGGCGCAGGCGCTGTCGATGCGCGAGCAGGCGCTGGCGTCCAGCAGCAACGGCATCATGATCACGCGCAGCACCGACGACGACCATTCCATCGTCTATGTCAATCCGGCCTTCGAACACATCACGGGCTACCCTGCCGCCGAAGTGATCGGCCGCGAGGGGCGCATCCTGGTGCGCGACGACATGGCCCAGCCGGGCCTCAACGAGATCCGCAACGCCTTGCGCGAGAAGCGCTCCGGCCACGCCGTGCTGCGCAACTACCGCAAGGACGGTTCGCTGTTCTGGAACGAGCTGCACATCGCGCCGATCAGCGACGTCGGCGGCGCCGAGACGACGCATTTCGTCAGCGTCATCAACGACGTCAGCGAACGCATCCATTACCAGCAGGCCATCGAGCATCAGGCGACCCACGACAACCTGACCGGGCTCGCCAACCGCACCCTGCTCCACGACCGCATCGCCCAGTCGATCGCCTTCGCGCGCCGCGCCAACCGCTCGGTGGCGGTGATGCTGCTCGATCTCGACCACTTTAAGAACGTCAACGACGCCTACGGCCATTCGGCCGGCGACGATCTGCTGCGCGAGGTGGCGAATCGCCTGCGCCTGTGTGTGCGCGAGAGCGACACCGTGGCCCGGCTCGGTGGCGACGAATTCGTCATCGTGCTCTCCGACCTGACCCTGGCCGACGACGTGGACGGCATTGCGGCGAAGATCACCGAGTCGCTGGCGCAGCCGGTGCACATCGGCGAGCGCGAAGCCTATGTCGGCGCCAGCATCGGCATTTCGCTGTTTCCGCGCGACGGCGAACACGGCGAAACCCTGCTGCGCAACGCCGACATCGCCATGTATCGCGTCAAGGAGCACGGCCGCAACAGCGTGCGCCTGTTCTCGCCCGACATGGCGACCATGGCCATCGGCCGCGTGGACATGGAAGGCGCCTTGCGCCGCGCCATCGAGCGCCAGGAATTGCTGCTGCATTACCAGCCGAAGATCGAGCTCGCCACGCGCCGCATCGTCGGCGCCGAAGCGCTGGTGCGCTGGCAGCATCCGCAACTCGGTCTCGTGCATCCGACCGAATTCATTCCGCTGGCCGAGGACACCGGGCTCATCGTGCCGCTCGGCGCCTGGGTCATGCACGAGGCGATGCGCCAGCATGCGGCGTGGCGCCGCGCCGGCCTGCCGCGCATCAAGCTCGCCATCAATCTGTCGGCGCGCCAGTTCCGCCTCGAAAACCTGCCCGATCTCGTCGCCGCCGCGCTCACGGAAACCGGCGCCGAGGCCGCCGCCTTCGTCTTCGAGCTGACCGAAAGCATGGTGATGCAGGACGCCGAGCGCGCGCTGCTGGCCATGCACGCGATCAAGCAACTGGGCATTTCGCTGTCGCTCGACGATTTCGGCACCGGCTATTCGAGCCTGTCCTACCTGCGCAGCTTCCCGAGCGACGAGGTGAAGATCGACCGCTCCTTCGTCACCCAGGTGCACCGCGACGAGAAGAATGCCGTCATCGTGCGCGCCATCGTTTCCCTGGCGGGCAATCTCGGCATGAAGACCATTGCCGAAGGCGTCGAGCACGACGAGGAAGTCGCCTTC
>JACRPB010000244.1 GCA_016214175.1 Rhodocyclales bacterium | reverse complement strand
TCTGCTACGACCTGCGCTTCCCCGAGCTTTTTCGCGCGCTCGGCCAGCCCGATCTGCTGGTGATTCCGGCGGCCTTCACCGACACCACGGGCCGCGCCCACTGGGAAATGCTGCTGCGCACCCGTGCCGTCGAGAACCAGTGCTACGTCGTCGCCTCGGCCCAGGGGGGACTCCACCCGACCGGCCGCATGACCCACGGCAACAGCATGATCGTCGATCCCTGGGGCGAAATACTGGCGCGTATGGACAAGGGCGAAGGCGTCGTCGTCGCCGACCTCGACCCGGCGCGCAGCGCCGAAGTCCGAACCGCCTTGCCGGCGTTAAAACACAGAAAGTTCTGACCGCCGCTGCGGCGAATGCGAATGTGGCCCCGGTGGCCCACCGCTCAGCTTGCCGGCATGCGACCAAGGTCCGACCAAATAGAGCCTTCCGTCGCGGCGGATTTCCGGCGTCCTGCCATGGTTGTTGCGGTCGAGTTGCGGAATATTGCGGGGTCGCATTCGCCTACGCAAGGGAGTCCCGCAACATGAAGATCCGCACCGCCGTCAGCATCGCCTCGCTTCTGACCCTGTTCGTTGCGCCAGCCGCGCATGCTCTCGACGACTCCACCGCTGAGGATCTCCTGAGCGGCAGCAAGTGCCTGAAGTGCCACGGCATCGGCATGAAGAAGGCCGGGCCGTCCTATAAGGAAATTGCCGCCAAATACAAGGGCAAGCCGAACGCCGTGGCCAAGCTCTCCAAGCACGTGACCGAGCCGAATCAGGTCGAGGTCGACGGCGAGAAGGAGGATCACGGTCAGCTCAAGACCAAGGATCCGGCCGTGGTCAAGGCGCTGGTGGAGTGGATACTCGCCCGTTGATGCCGCGTCGTCGCGACGCCGCCATGCGCAAACCCGCACAGCCAGGGATGGCGAGCCGCTGCTGGCAAGCGCTTCTGCGCCCCAGCGCCCGCTACTCCCTGTTCAGCCTGCTCGCGATCGGCTTCGTCAGCGGCATCGTCTTCTGGGGCGGCTTCAATACCGCCATGGAGGCTACCAACACGCTGGAGTTCTGCATTTCCTGCCACGAAATGCGCGACACCGTCTATCGGGAATACCGGAAGACCATCCATTACAGCAACCGTACCGGCGTGCGCGCCGTCTGCTCGGATTGCCACGTGCCGCGGGACTGGGTGCACAAGCTGGCGCGGAAGATCCAGGCCAGCGGCGAGCTCTACGGCAAGCTGGTCGGCGTCATCGACTCGCGCGAAAAGTTCGAGGCCCGGCGCTATCAACTGGCGACCCGCGTGTGGACGCGCATGAAGGAGACCGATTCCCTGGAATGCCGCAACTGCCACAGCGCGGAGGCCATGTCGGGCGAACTGCAAAGCGAAAAGGCGCAACGCCGTCACAAGAAGGGCTTGGCAGAGGGCAAAACCTGCATCGATTGCCACTTCGCCATCGCCCACAAGGAACCGGAAGGCGGTCCCGGCCCGCAGGACATGAAGCTGGGCAAGACGTCCGAACTGCGGTGAGCTGCCGGCAACCGGAGGCGCGGCGATTCAGACTAAAGGCCTAGAAACTTTAGGTCTTCGTCGAAAGAACTTTTGGTCGCAAGCCCGTAGTGACCGCAGGGCATTTAAGGAATATTCGTGTCGGCAGATGTTGATTAGTTCCTTGCAACTGCTTGGACAACAAATCGGGGGGATCTACCCCACCACCATCAGGAGGATGACTATGTTAGGCAGATTCACAAAGACACTCACGCTCGGCGGGGCTTTCGTGGCGGCAGCCATTGTCGCCACCCCCAGCCAGGCGATGCCGGCCTTTGCCCGTCAGACCGGCAAGGCCTGCACGACTTGCCATTTCCAGCATTACCCGATTCTTAACGAGTACGGCCAGGAGTTCAAGGCCAGCGGCTACACCGACATGGGCAAGCAGGGCGAGGTCAAGGGCAAGGAGCTTTCGATCCCCGGCATCTTCAATGCCTCCCTCTACACCAAGGTCCGCTACCAGAAGAGCAACGGCACCGACGGCAGGGACGCCGCCGGCAATTCCGCCAAGACGACCCACAGCGGCGAACTCCAGTTTCCCGACGAGTTCGCGCTGCTGATCGGCGGTCGCGTGGCGGAAAACATCGGCTTCATGATCGAAAACCAGTTTGCAGGCGGCGGCAAAGGGTTCCTGGCCGGCTTCAAGCTTCCCATGGTCTACAAGGTCGGCAAGGGCATGAAGGCCGGCGTCACCCCCTTCCTGACCGACGGTCTCGGCGCCAGCTACGGCTTCGAGCAAATGAGCACGGGTGCGGTGCGCAATATCCGCTCCAACGAGCATCGCAACGAAACCTCGGCGCTGCAATACGTGTTCTTCGGCGGATCCGGTCCGCGCAGCCTGGATGCGGCCAACCAGGATCCCTATGCCGCAGCGGGTACCAATACGCGGATCGCCGCCGGTGCGGCGTCGGGTGTCGCCTTCTCGCTCTGGGATCCGGCGTTCAACGTTGCCTACACGTTCTGGACTCCGCATCACTTGGCCGAAGCCGGCAGCAACGCCGGCGGCCTGAGTTCCGGTCTGTTGCGCGCCGTGTGGACGCCGACCTTCGGCGACTGGAGCATGGGCATCGGCGTGCAAGCCTATTCCGGCAGCAACGTCCGCCTGAACAACGCCGGCACGATCCAGTTCGTCGACACCAAGGGCACGGGCTTCGACGTGCAGGCCCACGGCGCGGTGGCCAACATGCCGCTGGGACTCTACTTCACCTACGCGACGACGCCGGGCAGCAAGGCCGGTTGCAACAACACGACTGGACTCGCCTGTAACCTGTTCAACGAGAATCCGAATACCAAGCGGGCGACGGCAATCCTCGCCGAGCTTGGCGTGCTGCCGAGCAAGGCGACGCTGTCGCTTGGCTACCGCTCTGCCAATAGCGGCGCAGCGGCGGGGGCGGACGGCGGTAGCGATAACTCCTGGACGCTGGGCGGTACCTATCAGATCACCCAGAACGTTCAACTCCAGGTCGATCACAGCACCCGCTCCAAGCGCGCCGACGGCGTCGGTCGCTACGGCGTGACCAACTGTACGGTGGCTTGTGCGACCCCGACCACTCGCGGCACTTCGATGACCACGTTCATGCTGTCTGCCGGTTTCTGATCGAACGAGAGAGCGATCTTGGAAGGCCTTCGGGCCTTCCTTTTTTTGTATGATCGTCCAGGGAGGAGTTTTCGCATGCGACTCGTGAATCGTTGCCGGTGCCTGGCTGTCGTGGGCACCTTAGCCGGCGGCCTGCTGGCAATGCCTTTGGCTCAGGCGCAGGGAGCGGTACCGTTGGCCGAGCGGCTGCCGCTGTGTGCCGGTTGCCACGGCCAGGACGGCAATAGCGTCGTTCCCGAAAATCCGAAGCTCTCCGGCCTCGACGCGGAGTATCTGGTCCGCCAGTTGGAGGACTTCAAGAGCGGCAAACGCAAGAGTCCAATCATGAGCGGGATCATCCCGATGGTGGACGACAAGGAATTCAAGGCGCTGGGCGAGTATTTCAGCGGCCAGAAGCCGGCGCCGGGCAAGGCGGTCGATGCCAAATTGGCGGCGCAGGGTAAGGAGATTTTTGACGAAGGTATCGTCGGCACGGCCGTGCCGGCCTGCTCCGGCTGTCATAATGACGACGGCAGTGGCAGCGAAAAGTATCCGCGCGTCGCGGGACAGAACGTCGCCTACGTCGTCCAGCAGTTGTTGAACTTCAAGAGCGGCGAGCGCGCCAACGACAGCAAGGCGCTGATGCAGGCCGTCGCCAAGCGCATGAACGAAAAGGAAATCCGCGCCGTCGCGGAGTATGTGGCGACTTTGACCGGGGGCGAGCAATGATCAAGGCAATCCCTTTTGCACTACTGCTGTTGTTGACCTCGTGGCAGGTGACGGCCATGGCCGATGCCGCCGATTCGGTGAAAAGCCCGCTGGGCTACGGCAGCAAGAACTACGTCTGGGGCAAGATGACGCGCGAACAGGCCGACATACTCAGATTGACCGGCGATGCCAAGCGCGGCAAGGAAGCCTTCCGCGGTTGCCGCGGCTGCCATAAGGCCGACGCCGCCGGCATTGTCGACGGCACTTATCCGCGGCTCACCGGCCAGCATCCGAGCGTCGTCATCAAGCAGGTGACCGAGGTGCGTGCCGGCGTCCGCATCAATCCCAAGATGGATCCGTTCGCGGCCGAGCATGCGGTGAGTAAGCAGGAAATCGCCGACATTTCCGTCTATCTGGCGACGCTGGAGACGACGCGCGAAAACGGCAAGGGTCCGGACGACCTGTCGGCCAAGGGCAAGGCCGTCTACAAGAAGCATCATTGCGCCAAGTGCCACGGCGACAACGGCGAGGGCGAGGAGGCGAAGGCCTTCCCGGCCGTCGCGGCCCAGCACTACGGCTATCTGCTGCGCGAAATGCGGCACATCAAGGACGGCACCCGCGGCAATTCCCATCCGGAAATGGTCAAGGTGATCAAGCCGTTGACCTATAACGATCTCGAAGCGGTCGCCGACTATCTGTCGCGCCTGCCCGACTACCGCTTGGCGACCAAAGGAGACAAGAAATGAACAAGGCCATCCTTCCAGTGTTGATCGTTTGGGGCGCGTCCTGCGTGGCTCCCGTATATGCCGCCGACGGCAAGGAGATCTACGACCGCGTCTGCTACAAGTGCCATCGCTCGGGCGCCGAGGATGCGCCGCGCCTGAGCGACAAGGCGGCCTGGGCGCCGCGCCTCGCCACCGGCAAGGAGGCCCTCTACAAGAGCGCCATCGAGGGCAAGGAAAACATGCCGCCGCGCGCCGACCGGCCCGAACTGACCGACGAGGAACTCAAGGCCGGCGTCGATTACATCGTCAGTCAGGTCAAGTAGGACAGGACGCCGCCATGTATCATGGCGGCATGAAATTTCAGGGAAGCACCATGAAGAGCAAGAACTCGCTTGTATTGCTGGGCGTTGCCGGCCTGTTGTCGTTTTCCGGTTGTTCGCGCCTGCCTTCGATCCCCAATCCGGTCGATCTGGTGGCGGGGCCCTCGACGCTGCACGTCGATGTGCCCGTGAAGCCCGGTGCGATCCCGATGCAGCGTGCTGGACGCAGCTTGAGCCTGGCGGTCGCCGATTTCGCCGATGGGCGTGCCGGCAAGCCCGGCCGCAAGGTCGGCGACATCAAAACGACGGTGATCAACATGCATGCGACGGAAATGGTGCTCGACCAGGACATTCCGGCGCTGCTGAGCACGGCGGCGCGCGCCCAGTTGGCGGCCGACGGATTTAGGCTGGAGGGTGCCGGCGCTGCGGTGGACTTCGCGCTCAGCGGCGTCGTCAAGTCCTTTTCGCTGAACATCGCCGGCCGCGACGAGCGCCTGATCGCCGTCGATGCGACGCTGCGAGAAGGCGCGGCCGGGGACATCGTCTGGGCCGGCGTGATCACCGCCAAGGACGATCGCTATGCCGGCGTCAGCGGCAACAGCCGCGGCAGCATCGTCGAGTATCTGGGCGAAGGCGTATCCGATTTCTCCGCCAAGCTCAGTGCCGTCGTCCGCGAGAATCTGGCACGATCGTACCCGAAGACCATCGCCGTCAACCAGTCGCCGACGGCGTCGGATATCCCTGGGGTCACCACCTTGCATACGCCGGTCGTGCGCGAAAAGACGGCCGCGGCAGAGACGCCGAAGGCCGTCGCCCTGCCCATGGCGGTGGCTGCGCCGGCGCCTGCACCTGCGCCGGCACCCGTTGCGGCTGCCAACGTCGGCTATTTGTCGATCTACAGTTCGCCGTCGCGGGCCAAGGTCTATGTCGACGACGTCTATTTCGGCATGGCCCCGCTCAAGGTCGAGCTTCCGGCCGGTGTCAGCCTGTTGCGCTTCAAGCTCGACGGCTACAAGGCGGTGACGGAAAAAGTCTCGGTGCGCCTCGGCGTTTATTTTCCCGTCAATTGCGCCCGCGGCGCGTCGTGGAAGGCATGACAGGCGGCGCAGGGGCTGGCGACCTTGTGGTTGCCGCCTTGTTCGCCGCCGTGGCACTCCCGGCATTTCTGCAAGTCGGGGATCGCGACGTCGGCGCTGTCTCGCGAACGGTTCAGTTCGTGGCATTGCGTACATTTTGCGGCGCGATGCTTGTCGTGCGCGAAGCGCGCTTGCGGCAGCCAACGCTCGGTGATTGCCAGCGGCCGGATTTTCCAGGGGATGCCGGCGCCGCTGCCTGCGGGTTCGGTTTCGTGGCACAGGCCGCAGCCGATGTCGCCGGTCAGCGCCGCTGCGGTATTGCCGGCCCGTGCGGCGGCGTCTACCAGCGCCTGCTGCACCGGAACGCGGCCGCCGCGCCCGGTATCCTCGCGCAGGGCTTTCTTCAGGTAGTAATGCTCCAGCATGTCGACGACCGCGCGTTCCGAGCCATGCGCCAGGCGATGCTCGTCCACGGGCGGGTTGAAGTCGAACTCTTCCCGGTGGCAGTCGAAGCAGTGCTCCTTCATCGTCACCGGCTTGAAGCGCAGGCCGCCGCTATCGGGCTGGTGGCAGTCGGCGCAGGCCATGACCTGGAACTTCTGCGGTTCGCTCGGGCGGCGCACTTTGCCGCTATGCGCCTTGTGCGAAAACTTGAGACCGGATTCCTCGACCAGGGCGGTCTTGTCGGACAGGGCAACGCGGCGCACGCCGGCGTCCCCCGGCCGGCTCTTGAACGTGACGCTGAACTCGGGATGATCGGCGTCGAAGCCATGGACGTCGGCAAGCGCGGAGTCGACGCTGCGGCGCTTGATGTCACCATGGCAGGAGACGCAGAGCGGCACGTCGCTGCGCACCATGCCGTCCTTGCCCTTGTGGTCGCGGTGGCATCCGGCGCAGCGGAGGTCGGCGGCGGCCGCTGGCGTCGCGTGCGGCGACGTGGCGCGATGGCAGTCGGTGCAGGCGGCGTCGGGTACGGCACGGAAGGCTTGCCGATGGCATTTGTCGCACTGCGCGGCAAAGCTTTGGTGTCCTGGAAGCAGCGGCCCCGGATTCCAGGTTTGCAGCGGCGTCAGCGGCAGCGCGGCGAGCGCCTGGCGTACGGACGGGCTGTTCGTCTGCACGAGCGGCAGCAGCAGGAAGGCCAGGGCGATCAGGAGCCCTAGCCAGAACGCGGGCTGGCGCTTGGAGAGGCCCGTGGCGGCCAGGCTTACCGGAGCCCGCGCCAACAGGTTTTCCTCCTGCGGATGCGGGCGCACCAGCTCGATCGAAACGACGAGTTCGGCGCCGCCCGCAGCCGTTTCGGCGACAAGTTCGTAGGGGCCGATGGAAATGCGAGTGCCCGCCACCAGTTCGGCCGCCTCGTGGAAGCTGCCGTTGACGCAGACCGGCGTGCCGTCGCCCTCGATGTAATAGGTTCCGGCGTCGGTGTCCCGGATCACCGCATGGCGCAACTTGACGCTGTGATCGGGCAAATGGATCGCGCACTCGGCGCCGCGGCCGATGCGCAGGGCGTCGCCGGCGATGCGGCGCTCGGTGCGGATCGGCTGGCCTTGCCGGTTGCGCGTGATCTGGATCAGACGGCAACTGATCATTGTCGGCTCACAGGTAGTAGAGGGCGGCAAAGACATGCGCCGCCAGCGCCGCCAGCGTCGCTACGGCCAGCGGAGCATGCAGATACAGCCAGAAGCCCAGTCGCGCCCGGTAGGCGAGGTCCTGCCGCGCGCGGATCAGCAGCGACTCTTTGCGCAAGAGGATCGAGTACAGCTCGCGATGGTGATCGGCCTGGGCGGCATCCAGGGTGTCGTCCTGGTCGTGCAGCCGGCGTACCGCCTCGTGCGTCGGGCAATCCGGATGGCGGCCGCTCAGGAGCCGCGCGATACCTCCGCCGACGGCGGTCTGTTGTATCGCCTTCATGACGACGGCGCTGACTGCGTCCGGCAGGTGCAGCGCGTGTGTGCGGGCGCGCTCGTCGAGATCGGCGATCTTCAGCAGCAGGTCTTCGAAACTGTCCTCGCCGAGGTTGTCGGTCATCAGGCGCGGGATGCGCAGATAGGCGAAGACGCCATACCCGCCGGTGGCGAGCAGCGCCAGCATCAGGACGTAGGCCAGGGAATGGACGTTCCAGCCGAGCTGGAAGCCGCTGTGCAGCGTCGCCAGCACGACCAGGGCAGCGCCGAGATAGACATGGGCCGACACCCAGCCCTGTACGCTGCCGCTGCCGTCGCGGCGGCGGCGCACGCCGAGCCAGGTCTGCCAGAGTGCCAGCAGTGCGGCAAGCGTTCCCAGCGCGTAGCCCAGCCAGGTGCCGCCGTAGGGGGCCACGGGCGGCCGGTGCAGCGCGTAGGCGAGCACGGCCGCGGCAATCAGCAGGCTGGCCGCCTTGAGGTAGCGACGGTCGCGGTATTCGAGCAGGGTGCGGCGGTGCGGCATGCGGCGGCTCCTAGGCGGCCGGCGGCGCGAACTCGCCGACCTTGTTGCGCCTGGCGTACTCCAGGAAATCCTCCGGGCTGACGCGCAGCGCCGCGCCGGTCGGGCAGGAACGCACGCAGGCCGGGCCCGCGGCGACTTCCTTGCACATGTCGCACTTCACCGCCTTTTGCTGCGCATGGGCCGCGTCTGCGGCCGGGCGCGCCGGCGCGGAACCGAACAGCAGTTGCCACAGGCCGGGCGGGCGGTAGCCGGGATCGACGGGCGCCAGGTGAATCACGCCGTAAGGGCAATTCGTTCTGCAATTGCCGCAGCCGACGCAACTGTCGTCGATGAACACCTCGCCGCCGACCGAACGATGGATGGCGTCCGGCGGGCAATCCTTCATGCAATGCGGATGCTCGCAATGGCGGCAGGAAGCGGGAATGTGGAGCGTGGCCAGCGTCGGCCCGGCTGCGCGGTTCAGGCGCGAGGCGCCCTGATGGGTGTTGGCGCACGCCGTCTCGCAGTTGTCGCAGCGGATGCATAGCGAGAGGTCGATCAGCAGCACGTCGGTGGCGCTGCCGATGCCCTGCTGCAGAAACTCGATCAGGTTGTCCGGCTGGCTGCCGGCGCTTTCCGCGACGTTCGCCAGCCGGCGTTCTTCCTCGCCGGCCTGCATGTAGTCGAAATAGCGCTCGTCCATCTGGCGGCGCATGTCCGGATGCCGGTTCGCCAGCCAGACCACTTGTTCCGCTTCGAGCACGATGACTTCGGT
>JACRPB010000233.1 GCA_016214175.1 Rhodocyclales bacterium | reverse complement strand
TGTTCGTCGCCAGCTTCGATACGCGCAAGGAAGCCGACGCGTTGTGTGCGGCGATGCGCGACGTGAGCATGCGTTGCCGTACCGTTGCCGCCGAGGAGGTTCCGTCCTATACGCCGTTGTCGGTCGTCGAGCCGGTTGAAATCTCCGGTCAGGAGGCGGAGCCCGCCGCCGTGGGGGCCGCGGCGGGTTCGGCGCTTTCCGGCGTGGGCGCGGCGGAGCCCGAGCCCCTGGTCTCCGAGCGGCCGCTGCCGGCGTCCGCGGCGCGCCAAACGATGATCGCGGCGGCAGGTGCGCGGTCATGACGGAGACGGGGACATCGGCGGTCTCGGGTTTGTCCGGCAAGGCGGCAGCGGCGAAACTGACGCAGCGGCAGAAGGACATTCTGGCGATGCTGGAGGCCGGCAAGGCCAACAAGGAAATTGCCAGCGCGTTGGGCATCGGCATCGGCACGGTCAAGCAGCACGTCGTCGCGCTGTTCAAAAAGCTCAAGGTGCGGAATCGGACCATGGCCGTGACTCAGGGCATGCCGCTGCTGCGGACGCGCCAGGTCGAGGGCCACGGCCTCAAGAGCGACTCCGGCTTGCTGCAACGGCGGCCTTGCGTGGTGTTGAGCGTGGCCTTGCCGCCCGACGCGGCGCCGGCGACGATCGCCCGTCTGCATGGCGTTCTCGCCGCCCACGGTTCCGGCCACGATGCCGTTTTCCTCGCGCGGCGCGGCAACGCCGGCGATGTCATCCTCGGCATCCAGCGCGCGACCGAGTACGACCTCGTCAAGGCCATGCAGATCCTGCGCGCGGTGCGCCAGGAATTCCGCGCCGGGGGCGATGAATTGAGCTTGCGTGCCGGTGTGGCGGCGGGCATCGCCGTGGCGAGCATGGGCCGCTTCGGCGGCTGGACGGGCGAGGCGATGGCGAGCGGAGCGATCTCCGCCGCCCGGTCGCTCGCGGACCAGGCCGCGCCCGGATGCATCCGTTTCGGCGCCGGCGCCAGGGAGTTGATGGCCTCCTGCGGGATGGGACCGTCGGTGGAGAGCGAGGGCGATCTCGGGCTGGCTTGCCTCGACGAATTCGTGTGGACCGGCGAACGCCGCCGCTTCAACATGGTGGGCCGCGAACAGGAATTGGCCTCGCTGCGCCTGGCATTGCGCAATGCCGAGCGCGGCGCCGGCCGGGTCGTCTACCTCGAAGGCGAAACCGGCATGGGCAAATCGCGGCTGTGCCGTCGGCTGGTCGATAGCTGCAGCGGTCCGGCCGTCCTGCTGTGCTGCCTGCCGGGAGAGAATGGTGGCCGCCTGCGCAACGCCGCCACGGGACAGGTCAGCGACTTCGCCGAACTCGATTCCCTCTTGCCGCAGCGCAAGCCCCGCCTTGTCGTCGTGGACGATCTCCATTTCCTGGCGGCGCAATATTGGGAGGACGCACTGGCTTGTGCGCGCCAACTGGCGACGGACGGCGTCCTGGTCGTCCTCGCCGGGCGGCGCAGCGGCGAGATGCTGGGGGAGGGCATCGCCCGCATCCGCCTCGGGCGGCTCGACGATGCGGCGACGGCGCGGCTGGTCGCGGCGGCGCTGAAGCTGCAAGGGCGGCCGACCGACGCCGAGACGGTTCGAACGGTTGTCGCCGCGGCGTCCGGCGTGCCCTTTTTTGCGACCGAGCTGGCGGTGCATGGCGGCATGACGCTCCCGGTCTTCGCCATCGTCTGCGCCCGCCTCGACGGACTGGGGCTCGATCACCGTCTGCTGATCGCCCTGGCCAAAGGGAACGGCAACAACGTCGAGTCGCTGTCCAACCTTTGGCGCGAGCCCGCAGGCGACCTGCAACGGTCGGCGGATCGGGCCCTGGCCGCGGGCGTGCTCCGCAGCACGCCCAACGGCAAGCTATCCTTTTCGCATCCGCTACTGCGCCTGGCCCTCGAATTCATGGGTGCGGAGGGGGCGTGACGCGCTGGTTTTCACGGACGGCCGATCTGATCGCTGGGGGGCAGGATCGCGAAGGCCTGTCGCTGCTGCAAACGGTGCTGCAGTCTCCAGACTTGCGGCGCGTGATGCCCGGGCTGGTTCTGTCGGCCTTCCTGTCCAACCTGTTGGCGATTGCGCTGCCGATGGCGATTCTGCAGATCATGGATCGCGTCGTCGTCAATCAGTCGATCGAGACCCTGGTCTTCCTGGTGGTCGGCATCGTCGTCGCCATCGTCATCGAGGCGATCCTGCGCTCGATCAACGGCCTGGTGACCGGCTGGCTCGGCGCGCGCTTCGAACATTCGTCGGCGGTGGCCGCGCTCGACCGGATGATGCGGGTGCCCATGAAGCGCTACCAGCGCGAGGAACCCGGCGTCTATGCCGAGCGGGTCCTGGCTTCGACCCAGGTGTCCGCCTTCTATTCGGGCAGTGCGCTGATGGTGTTGCTGGATCTGCCGTTCGCGGCGATCTTCCTGTTCATCATCTACGTCATCGGCGGCTGGGTGGTGCTGGTGCCGATGACGCTGCTGGCGATCTTCGCGGTCGTCATCGTGCGCTTCGGCGAATGGATGCGCGAACTGATCGAAAAGCGCCATGTCGTCGACGGCCGGCGCCACAACTTCATCGCCGAGGTATTGGACAACATCCATTCGGTCAAGACGTCGACCATGGAAGGCCTGATGCTGCGGCGCTACGAGCGCTTGCAGGAAGCGAACGCTGAAATGGGAGAGACGCTGACCAACAGCACGGCGCTGGCTTCAGGCTTGGGCACGCTGTTCTCGCAGGTCATGATTCTCTGCGTCGTTTTTGCCGGCGCGATCGTGGTGACCCAGGGCGGCATGACCAACGGCGGATTGGCGGCCTGCATGATGCTGTCGGTGCGGGCCTTGCAGCCACTGCGCGGCGTGCTCGGTTTCTGGATGCGCTACCAGTCGTTCGCCGCCGCCCACCAGCGGCTGTCCGAGGTCATGGCCATGCCTTGCGCCGACGACGCCGGCAAGCCGGAAATGCCGCCCCTGGCGACGATGCTGGAGCTCAAGGACGTTTCGCTCAGCCATACCGGGAAGGTGGATCTGTTCAGCGGACTCTCGCTCAAGGTTCCGGCCGGCTCCTGCGTTGTCGTGCGCGGCGACAGCGGCAGCGGCAAGTCGAGCCTGATGGCCTTGATGTGCGGCCTGATCGAGCCGGACAAGGGCGAAGCCCTGGTCGACGGCAAGCCGCTGTCGTCGTTCGCCGGGGTGAGCGTGCACCGCCAGATCGCGCTGCTGCCGCAATCGAGTTCGGTCGTCGCCGGCACCATCCTCGACAACATGACCATGTTCGACGAGGGCCTGAACGCCCGTGCCCTCTCCATCGCGCGCGAGATGGGCCTCGATCGCGTCGTCGCCGGCATGAAGCTGGGCTACGAGACGCAACTCGGGGAAGGCGCGGCCACCAGCATTCCGGAGGGAGTGCGCCAGCTCATCACCATCGTGCGCGCCCTCGTCACCAATCCGAGCATCATTCTGTTCGACGAGGCCAACATCGCCCTCGACATCGAAGGCGACAAGATGCTGCGGGACTATCTGGCGGCACAGAAGGGGCGCGTGACCATGGTGCTGGTCACCCATCGTCCCTCGCTGGCAAACCTGGCGGACAAGACCTACGTCCTTTCGGACAAGCGCCTGATCGAATATGCGGGCGAGCAGGCCAGGACGGGTCAGCAGCAGGAGCACGCGGCGGGCGTGGAAATCGCCGCCGAGCGGCCGGCCGCCATCGCCGATCTGTCGTCCATCGTCGAGCGGCAGTTCGCCGAGGTTTCGGACCTGTCGGCCTGCATCGCGCCCTTGCTGGAGGCGATGTCCTGGCAGGGCTCCGCCCGCGAATTGGCCGAGGCCTTGCCGCACCTGGTACCACGTCTCGACGTGTCGGGCTTCTGCTCGATCATGGCCAATCTCGACATGATGCCGAAGCACTTCAAGGACAGCCTGAACAGCCTCGATCCGCGCCTGCTGCCTTGTCTCTTCATCCCGCCCGGGGCGCCGGCGATGGTGATCAAGGCCGCCTTGCCGGCGGGGCGCTGGCGCGCCTTCGATGCCCGCACCGGCAAGGAATGCGATATCGAGCCCCATGGCGAGGTCGGGGAAGTCTACGTTTTCCGCAAGACCGAGGCGACGCCGGTTCCGCAGCGCCTCGAGGGCAGTTGGTTCGGGCGCCTGGCCTGGCGGCTGCGGCGCCATATTCTGCTGGCTTTCCTGCTGACCGTGGTCGACTCCCTGCTGTCCCTGGCCCCGCCGCTGTTCGTCATGTCCATTTACGACCGCGTGTTGCCCACCGGCGATCTGGTCATGGGCGGTTCCATACTGTTCGGCGCGGCCATCGCCGTCGCCCTCGACTGGGTGATCCGTACCTTGCGAGGGCGCGTCATGGCTTACATCGGCGGCCGCACCGAGTATGTCCTCGGCAGCAGCGTGTTCGAGCGCATCCTCAACTTGCCGTTGACCTCCACCGAAGGCGCATCGGTGAGCCGCCAGGTCGGCCGCATCAAGAACCTCGAAGGCTTGCGCGATTTCTTCCTCGGGCCGCTGGCGATGCTGGCATTCGATTTGC
>JACRPB010000258.1 GCA_016214175.1 Rhodocyclales bacterium | reverse complement strand
TCCTGATGCAGCAGATGGAATTGCGCGAAACGGTGGCGGCAGCGCGCGAAGCGGGCGACAGCGACCGCCTCGGCGACCTGCACGACCGCGTGCGTGCGGTCATGGCCGGCGAGCACGAGGCGCTGCGCCAGGCGCTCGACGAATCCAACGACTTGGCGCGTGCCGGCGAAATCGTGCGCCAGTTGATGTTCCAGGAAAAACTTCTGACTGAAATCGACGACGCCTTGGCCGCCGTCGACGCATGAGGCTCCGGCAGGGAGCGGATAGACAAGAACATGGCACTACTCCAGATCGCTGAACCCGGCCAGTCGGCCGCGCCCCACGAACACCGCCTCGCCGTCGGCATCGACCTCGGCACCACCAATTCCCTGGTCGCCACCGTCAGGAGCGGCATGTCCGTCGTCCTCAGCGACGAACTGGGGCGCTCGCTGCTGCCCTCGGTCGTGCATTACGGGGCGCCGGATCACGTCGAAGTGGGTTTCGACGCCCAGGCGGGGCAGGCGGTGGATCCGAAGAACACCATCGTTTCCGTCAAACGCTTCATGGGCCGCGGCCTCAAGGACATCGCCCACGTCGAAACCCTGCCTTACGAGTTCGAAGACGGCCCCGGCATGGTCAAGCTGCACACGGCGCAGGGCGTGAAGTCGCCGGTCGAAATTTCCGCGGAAATCCTCAAGGCCCTGCGCCTGCGCGCCGAGGCGGCCCTCGGCGGACAAATGACCGGCGCGGTGATCACCGTGCCGGCCTATTTCGACGACGCCCAGCGCCAGGCGACCAAGGACGCCGCGCGTCTGGCCGGCCTTTCCGTGCTGCGCCTGCTCAACGAGCCGACCGCCGCCGCCATCGCCTACGGCCTCGACAACGGCGCCGAAGGCATATACGCCGTGTACGACCTCGGCGGCGGCACGTTCGACATCTCCATCCTGCGCTTGTCCAAGGGCGTGTTCCAGGTCCTCGCCACCGGCGGTGATTCGGCCCTGGGCGGCGACGATTTCGATCACCGCATCTTCTGCTGGATCATCGAGCAGGCGAAGCTGAAACCCGTGTCGCCCCAGGACGGCCGCCTGCTGCTGACGCGTGCGCGCGAAGCCAAGGAATACCTGACCACCCATGCCGTGGCGCCGATCACCGTGCGCCTCGGCAGCAACGAATACGTCGACCTCAAGCTGACGACCGAAATCTTCGCCGAGATCACGCGCACCCTGGTGCAGAAGACCATCGCCGCATCGCGCAAGGCGCTACGCGACGCGGCGCTCGCGCCCGCCGAGATCAAGGGCGTGGTCATGGTCGGCGGCGCGACGCGCATGCCGCAGATCCAGCACGCGGTCGCCGCGTATTTCGGCCAGGAGCCGCTGAACAATCTCGATCCCGACAAGGTGGTCGCGCTCGGCGCCGCGACCCAGGCCAACCTGCTCGCCGGCAATCGCGCCGCCGGCGACGACTGGCTGCTGCTCGACGTCATTCCGCTCTCGCTCGGCATCGAGACCATGGGCGGCCTGGTGGAGAAGGTCATCCCGCGCAACTCGACCATTCCCGTCGCCCGCGCCCAGGAATTCACCACCTTCAAGGACGGCCAGACGGCGATGGCGCTGCAAGTGGTGCAGGGCGAACGCGAACTGGTATCCGACTGCCGCAGCCTGGCGCGCTTCGAACTGCGCGGCATCCCGCCCATGGTGGCCGGCGCCGCGCGCATCCGCGTCACCTTCCAGGTCGATGCCGACGGCCTGCTTTCCGTTACCGCGCGCGAACAGACCACGGGCCACGAGGCGCACATCGAGGTCAAGCCTTCCTACGGATTGTCCGACGACGAAGTCGCGGCCATGCTCAAGGACAGTTTCAACCATGCTTCCGACGACGCCTTCCGGCGTGCCCTGCGCGAGGCCCAGGTCGAGGCGCAGCGGCTGATCGAAGCCGTGCAGTCGGCCCTGCACGCCGACGCCGATCTGCTGTCGCGCCTGGAGCGCGCGCACATCGACACCTGCCTGGCGAAGCTCCAGGCCGTGATGATGGGCGACGACCGCCGCGCCATCGACGCCGCCATGGATGCGCTCGGCAAGGGCACGGCCGAGTTCGCCGCCCGGCGCATGAACCAGAGCGTGCAGAAGGCGCTCTCGGGCAAGAGGATCGAGGAACTCGACCGATGACCCAGATCATCGTCCTTCCTCACGCCGAACTGTGTCCGGAGGGTGCGGTCATCGAAGCGGCGCCGGGACAGTCGCTGTGCGACGCGCTGCTCGAAAACGACATCGAGATCGAGCACGCCTGCGAGAAATCCTGCGCCTGCACCACCTGCCACGTCGTCGTCCGCGAAGGCTATGCGGCCCTCGAACCGGCCACGGACGACGAGGACGACCTGCTCGACAAGGCTTGGGGCCTGACGCCGACCTCGCGCCTGTCCTGCCAGACCATCGTCACCGAGGTGCCGCTGGTGATCGAAATCCCGAAATACACCGTCAACCAGGCGAAGGAAGGTGGAGGAGGGCATCGCAAATGAAATGGACCGACATCAACGACATCGCCATCGAGCTTGCCGACACTCATCCCAAGATCGATCCGACCCACATCAACTTCGTCGACCTCATGAACTGGGTCGTCGCGCTGCCCGATTTCAACGACGATCCCAAGCATTGCGGCGAGAAGTTGCTGGAGGCGATCCAGCAGGCCTGGATCGATGAAGTTGCTTGAATCTCGTCGATACCCATTGCCATCTCGACGCCGCCGCATTCGATAGCGACCGCGACGCGGTCGTGCGGCGCGCGACCGCCGCAGGCATCGCCACCATCGTCGTGCCGGCCGTCGAGCGCGCCAACTTCGGCGCCGTCGCCTCGGTTTGCCGCGAGTTTCCCGCTTGCGTGCCGGCCTACGGCATCCATCCGATGTATGTCGGCCGCGCGCGCGCGGAAGATCTCGACGCCCTGCGCGCCACCCTGCAACGCGAGCCGGCGGTCGCCGTCGGCGAAATCGGGCTCGATTTTTTCGTGCCCGAAGCCGACGTCGAGCGTCAGGAATTCTATTTCGTCGAGCAATTGAAAATCGCCCGCGACCTCGGCCTGCCCGTGCTGCTGCACGTGCGCAAGGCCGTCGACGCGGTCCTCAAACACCTGCGCCGTATCACGCCCGTCGGCGGCATCGCCCACGCCTTCAACGGCAGCCGCCAGCAGGCCGAGGCGTTCGTCAAGCTCGGCTTCAAGCTCGGCTTCGGCGGCGCCATGACGCACGAGCGGGCCACGCATTTGCGCGACCTGGCAGCGACCTTGCCGCTCGCCGCCATCGTGCTCGAAACCGACGCGCCGGACATTGCGCCGGCCTGGCTCGGCAGTGCCAAGGCGCGCAACGAACCGGGCGAATTGGCGCGCATCGCCGCCGTTTTCGCCGCACTGCGCGGCCTTGCCTGCGACGAGGTCGCCGCGGCCACCGCCGCCAACGCGCGCGCGGCGCTGCCGGCTTTGCCCGCCTGATGGGCAGTGCCGGCAAGGGCGGCCGTGCGCTCGCCGCACTCGTCGTCCTCACGCTGCTGTGGGGCTACACCTGGGTCATCGCCAAGCAGTCGCTCGACTATGCCGGGCCGTTCCAGGTCGGTTTCCTGCGCACGGCGGTCGGCACCGCCGCCCTGTTCGGCGTATTGCTGGCGCTGCGCCGGCCGCTGCGCCTGCGCGCGCCCTGGAAAACCGCCTGCATCGGCGCGTTCCAGACCGGCGGCTTCATCGCCTTGTCGACCTGGGCGCTGGTCGAGGGCGGTGCCGGCAAGACGGCCGTGCTGATTTTCACCATGCCGATCTGGACGCTGCTGCTCGGGCGCATGCTGCTCGGCGAGCGCATCCGCGGCGTGCAACTGTTGGCGGCGGCCTGCGCGCTGACGGGGCTGGTGCTGATCATCGCGCCGTGGACGCTGCACGCCAGTTCGCTCAGCAAGACGCTCGCCGTGCTGGCGGCCTTGAGCTGGGCCGTGTCGACCGTGCTGCTCAAGCGCTGGCGCGCCGATCTGTCGGCCGACGTGCTGACGCTGACGGCCTGGCAGATGGTGTTCGGTCTGCTGTTGCTCCTGATCGTCGCTGTGGCCGTGCCCGAACGGGAAACCGAATGGGCGCCGACCTTCATCGCCATCATCGGCTTCATGGCGCTGGTCAGCACCGCCTTCGGCTGGTTTCTCTGGCTCTACGTGCTGGAGCGTCTCCCGGCGTGGCAGGCCAGCCTGTCGATCCTCGGCATCCCGGCCGTCGCCAGCCTCTCTTCGCACTGGCAACTCGGCGAGCAGGTGGCGTCGCTGGAACTGGCCGGCATGCTGCTGATCGCCGCCGGCCTGCTGACCATCTCGCTGCTGAACTGGCGCGCGCAGCGGCGCCGCGAATAGCGCGGCGACGCGCTTGTCCCGGCCTCAGTCGATGACGTGGGACACCAGGCCGTCGGCGAGCTTGGGTTCGAACCAGGTCGATTTCGGCGGCATCACCTGATCGCTGTCGGCGACCGCCATCAGGTCGCTCATCTGCGTTGCGTGCATGGCGAAGGCGACCGCCATCTCGCCGCTGTCGACGCGCTTTTCCAGCTCAGCCAAGCCGCGGATGCCGCCGACGAAATCGATGCGCTTGTCGCGGCGCAGGTCGGCGATGCCGAGCACCGGGCCGAGCAGATGGTCGGAAAGCAGGCTGACGTCGAGGCGCGCGACCGGATCCTCCGTCGGCACCAGTTCCGGCTTGATGGCGATGCGGAACCAGCGGCCGGGCAGGTAGAGCCCGCACTCGCCGGGCTGCGCCGGATGTACGCGGCCGGCGCTCGGGGTCACCGTATAGCGCTCGCCGACGCGGGCGAGGAATTCGTCTTGCGTGAGGCGGTTCAGGTCCTTGACGACGCGGTTGTAGTCGAGGATTTTCATCTCGTGATGGGGGAAGATCACGGCCAGGAAATAGTCGCTGTCGCGGTCCTGGCCGGCCTTGCGGTGCGAGGCGGCGACGCGCGAAGCGGCGGCCGAGCGGTGGTGGCCGTCGGCGATGTAGAGCGCGGGCAGGGCATCGAAGGCGGCGGTGATGGCGGCGATCAGCGCCGCATCGCGCACCACCCAGATCGTGTGGCGAATGCCGTCGGGAGCGGTGACGTCGGCGTCCGGCGCGCCGGCGCTGGCCTGGGCCAATAGCGCATCGGCCGCGGGCGCGGTCGGATAGGCCAGCAGCACCGGGCCGGTCTGGGCGTTCAAGGCCTCGATCTGGCGCACGCGGTCGTCCTCCTTGTCGGGGCGCGTGAACTCGTGCTTCTTGATGCGGTTGGCGTCGTAGGCGGCGACCGAGGCGGCGGCGACGAGGCCGGTCTGCACGTGCTCGCCCATTTGCAGGCGGTAGGCGTAGTAGCAGGCGGCTTCGTCGCGGGCAAGGATGCCGGCGTCCAGCATCTTCTTGAGGTTTTCCGCGGCCTTGGCATAGACGGCGGGCGAATAGACGTCGATCCCCTCGGGCAGGTCGATCTCGGGCTTGGAAATGTGCAGGAAGGACCAGGGCTTGCCGGCCGCGCGCTCACGCGCCTCGTCGCTGGACAGGACGTCGTAGGGAGGGGCGGCAACGGCGGCGGCATTGCCCGCGGTCGGGCGCAGGCCGCGGAAGGGCAGGATCAGGGACATGGTTGCTCTCAGGATTGGGTGCGGCCGGACAGCGGGCCGCGCAGGGCTTCGTGGGCTTCGCGAATCATTTTCGCGGTGGTCGGCCAATCGACGCAGGCGTCGGTCACCGAGCAGCCGTACTTCAACTGTGACAGATCGGCGGGAATCGGCTGGTTGCCGGCTTCGATGAAGCTTTCGATCATGAGGCCGACGATGGAGCGGTTGCCGAGCCGGATCTGGTTCACGCAGTCCTGCATCACCAGCGGCTGCAACTCGGGCTTCTTGTAGCTGTTGGCATGCGAGCAGTCGACGACGATGTTATGCGAAAGTTTGGCCTTGGCCAGGGCCTGCTCGGCCATGGCGACGCTGACGGTGTCGTAGTTGGGGCGCTCGCCGCCGCCGCGCAGCACGAGGTGGCCGTAGCGGTTGCCGCGCGTGCGCACGACCGAGGAGCGGCCCTGCATGTTGATGCCGAGGAAATTGTGCGGGCTGGCGGCCGAGATGATGGCGTTGATCGCCGCCTCGACCGAGCCGTCGGTGCCGTTCTTGAAGCCGACCGGCGTCGACAGGCCGGACGACATCTCGCGATGGGTCTGCGATTCCGAGGTGCGCGCACCGATGGCGGTCCAGGCGATGAGATCGCCCAGGTACTGCGGCGCGATCGGGTCGAGCGCCTCGGTCGCGGCGGGCAGGCCGAGTTCGTTTATCTGGAGCAGGAATTCGCGCGCCTTCTGCAT
>JACRPB010000257.1 GCA_016214175.1 Rhodocyclales bacterium | reverse complement strand
CGGCCCGCCCACTTGCACGGCGCGCAGCGGCCGCCCCGAAAGGCTGCCGCCGCCGTAGTCGTAAAGCAGTTCGTTCAGCGTCGCGCCGAAGGCCAGCTCGACCAGCCCGCCGCGACGGATGTTGCCGGCGAGCTGGAAGGGCAGGGTGCCGCGCGAACGGCCGCTGCCGAATTCGCGATAGAAGGCGGCGCCCTGCGCGAGGATGGTCGGCACGCTGGCGAAAGTGATGACGTTGTTGATCGCGGTCGGCCGGCCGAACAGGCCGTGCGTCGCCGGTAGCGGCGGCTTGGCGCGGACGATGCCGCGCTTGCCTTCGAGGCTTTCGAGCAGCGCCGTCTCCTCGCCGCAGACGTAGGAGCCGGCGCCCTTGCGTACTTCGAGGTGAAAGGCGCGGCCCGAGCCGAGAATGTCGTCGCCCAGATAGCCGTGCGTCGCGGCGATCGCAATCGCTGCGTTCAGCACGCGCAGCGCGTGCGGATATTCGGAGCGCACGTAGATGTAGCCGCTGGTTGCGCCGACGGCCAGGGCCGCGATCGTCATGCCCTCGATCAGCAGGAAGGGGTCATCCTCCATCGCCATGCGGTCGGAGAAAGTGCCGGAGTCGCCTTCGTCGGCATTGCAGACCACGTACTTGGGTTCCCCAGGCGCTTCGCGCACGGTGCGCCACTTGATGCCGGTCGGAAAACCGGCGCCGCCGCGGCCGCGCAGGCCCGAGTCGCTAATTGCGGCGACGATGGCGGCGCCGTCCAGGTCCAGCGCGCGACGCAGGCCGCGGTAACCGTCGTGGGCCAGATAGGCGTCGAGCGACAGCGGATCGGTGAGGCCGGCGCGGGCGAAGGTGAGGCGCTGCTGGCGCGCCAGATAGGGAATCGCCTCGGGCTGGCCGAGACGCAAGTCGTGCGCCTGGCCGGCGAGGAAGCCGGCGTCGAAGAGGCCGCGCACAGCGTCGGCGCTGACCGGGCCGTAACCGATGCGGCCCTCGGCCGTCGCCACTTCCACCAGCGGCTCGAACCAGAACAGGCCGCGGGTGCCGTTGCGCACCAGCCGAATGGCCTCGCCGCGGCGCGCCGCTTCGGCGGCGACGGCCGCTGCGACCCGGTCTGCGCCGAGGGCGAGCGCGGTCGAATCGCGCGGCACATACACCGTAATGCTCATGAAGGCTCCCGCAATCCTTCCAGCAGCCGGTCGAATGCGGCCGGCGTCACGCGCGCGTGCAACTCATCCTCATCGACCAGCAGGTTCGGCCCCACCGCACACTGGCCGAGGCAGAACACCGGCTCCAGCGTTACCGCGCCGTCGGCCGTGGTGGCGTGCCAGCCGCAACCCAGCGCCGCCTGCGCCTGGGCGATCAGGCCGTCGGCGCCGACCGCCTGGCAGGCCTCGGCGCGGCAGATGCGCAGCACGTGGCGCCCGGCCGGCACCTGGCGGAAATGGTGGTAGTAGCTGACGACGCCGTGCACCTCGGCGCGCGACAGGTTGAGCGCCGTGGCGATCAGGGGCACCGCCGCGGGCGGCACGTAACCCAGCGCATCCTGGATGTCGTGCAGCAGCGGCAACAGGCCGCCCGGTAGGTTCTTCCGCGCCTCCAGCAGCGGCGCGACGACCGCAAGGGGCGAGGCATCCATCGGCAGGGCCCTCCGTCAATTTCCGTGGTCTATTGGACAGCCCGATGCTGACGCAGTTGCAGGTGCGAGCCGGCGCGGGATTTCTCGCGCCGGTCTCCAGTCTAAGCAAGCCCGTGGCCCTCTGCGGGCGAGCGAAGGGTAGCCGCCGGGCACCTGCCTGCACGCCTCGGACCCGACTACCGGAGGCGCCCATGATCGATCCATTTTCCGGCAGCGGCGAGGCCATTCGCCGCCTGGCCGAGCATGCACGCAAGGTGGCGGGCGTCGACAGCCCGATCCTGCTCCAGGGCGAAACCGGCAGCGGCAAGGGCGTGCTCGCCAGTTGGCTGCACCGCCACGGCCCGCGCGCCGAGCAGCCGTTTGTCGATCTCAACTGCGCCGGCCTGAGCTGGGAATTTTTGGACACGGAATTGTTCGGCCATGCGAAGGGCGCGTTTACCGGTGCGGTGGCGGAAAAGCCGGGCTTGTTCGAGGTGGCGCATCGCGGCACCGTGTTTCTCGACGAGATCGGCGACGTCGATCTGCGCGTGCAGCCGAAAATACTCAAAGTGCTGGAAGAGAAGCGCTTTCGCCGCATGGGCGAGGTGCGCGACTGCGAGGTCGACATCCGCTTGATTGCGGCAACCCATCAGGATCTGTTCGCGCTCGTGGGCGAAGGAAAGTTCCGCGAAGATCTGTATTTCCGCATCAGCACCATTCCCCTGCGTGTGCCGCCGCTGCGGGAGCGCCGCGAGGACATTCCCCTGCTGGCGCGGTCGTTGCTGGAGAAGCTGGCGCAGGACACCGGGCGTGCCGGCTGCAGGCTTTCGGCCGCAGCCGAGCGTGCGCTCCAGGCCCACGCCTGGCGCGGCAACATCCGCGAAATGCGCAACGTCCTCGAACGCGCGGTGCTGCTGTGCGAAACGTCCGTGATCGGGAGCCGCGACCTCCATTTCGACGGGCCGGCGTGCGGCGACGGCGCCGCCAGCGCCAGCCGGCTGACCCTGGCGGCCGTCGAACGACAGCACATCGAGCGGGTGCTGCGCGAAGAGAAGGGCCGCGTCGAGGAGGCGGCCAGGCGGCTGGGCATGCCGCGCAGCACGCTGTACCAGAGGCTCAAGGCCTGGGGTATCGCTCCGTCCAAAATCTAGAAACCGGATATGGCATCGGGACGGCTGGGGGGCCGATCTCCTTGGCTAATCGTCACGACGTTGCCGGTGCGATGCGGAAAGCCGCGGCACATCAAGGACTTTCGGTTCGACGGGAATGGCGCGCGGCGTCGGGCACGGACGTTGCGAATCGGGTTCGGGCCGGAAGTCCCGGCGCATCGATACGAAGGGAAATGACCATGACCAAGAAACGCAAATCCTCCCTGATCCCATTGCTGATTGCATCCTTGATGGGCAGCCAGAGCCCGCTGGCGCTGGCGCAGGCGGCCGTGGGCGTAGGCACCGGTAGCAGCATCGGTGCGATTGCCACGCCCGACGGCGCCGGGGTCGGCGTCGGCACCTCGACGGGCGTCGGAGTCGCGATCGGCGGCATTGCGGTCGGCGTCGGCAGTTCGACCGGCGTCGCAGCGGCCAGCAGCGGCGGCGGCGCTGCGGTCGGCGTCGGTACGTCGACGGGCGTCGGGGTCGCCGGCGGCGGCGCCGCGGCCGCCACTACCGGCAACACCAGTGCGGCGGCCCTGACCGCAACCGACGACTACTGCCATTTCGACGGCTTCGAGGAACCCTGCTGATCTTCGTGGCCGGCCGCGCATGCCGCCTACGCACCCCGCCTGACGGTTTGCGCGTCTTGCCCGAACAGGAAACGCTTGGCCTCCTCGGTGACCGTCGGATGCGCATTGATGGCGGCGGCTTGCGCATAGGCCCGCTGCGTGGCCGGGCGCGCGGCGACGGCGGCGAACCAGCGCTGCAAGTCGGGAAAGTCGCCGAGTTTCTGGCCCTGCTTTTCGTGCGGCACGATCCACGGATAGCAGGCCATGTCGGCGATGCCGTATTCCCCGGCGATCCACTCGCGTCCGGCGAGGTGCTTGTCCAACACGGCGTAGAGGCGCGCAGTTTCCTTGACGTAGCGGTCGATGGCATAGCTGATGGGTTCCGGCGCGTACTGCGTGAAATGATGGTTCTGCCCTGCCATCGGCCCGAGGCCGGCCATTTGCCAGAACAGCCATTGCAGCGTCTCGTTGCGCCCGCGCAGATCCTGCGGGATAAAGCGCCGCGTCTTGTCGGCCAGATAGAGCAGGATGGCGCCCGATTCGAACACCGACAAGGGCGGGCCGCCATCGGCCGGCACCGTATCGACGATGGCGGGAATGCGGTTGTTGGGCGAAAGGCGCAAGAAGTCGGGCGCGAACTGCTCGCCCTTGCCGATGTTCACCGGATGGATCGCGTAAGGCAGGCCGGCCTCTTCGAGAAACAGCGCAATCTTGTGGCCGTTCGGTGTGGTCCAGTAATACAGTTCGATCATGGTCGCCCTCCCGAATGCCAGGTGCGACCCAGCCGCGGCGGCGAAAGTTCCTGTCGCGTGCGGCCCGCGGCGCCGGGACCCGGAGGGAGGAACTATTGCCGGCGAAAACTGCCTTACTTCGATTCCCCTGCGTGGAAGGGGAAGAGTAGCAGTGAGTGTCTTCCGCACCGCGGTCCCATATCCACTTGATCGTCTGGATTGTGCGAGCGGACGGCTGGAAAGGTGGCCGCAATGACTGGACGCCGTCAAAGGGAGCGGCACAGCCGAGCAGAGGGGAAATATCCAAATGTCGCTCAGGCGCAAGCGCCGCCGGGCCGGCAAGCCGCAACATGGAATGAGCGTACCCGCATTCCGGATCGGCCGCCGGAGGTAGCCGCAGTGGCGGGCGGCCAGCCTGCCTACGAGTGGCTGAGTGTTTTCGATCAGGTGGCCGAGCCGATCTTCATTCACGACAAGCTATTTTGCATCCTGCGCTGCAATGCCGCCTATGTCGCCTATGCCGACAGACCGCTGCGAGAAATCATCGGCATGCCTTACTGGCAGGTCTTTCCGAAGAGCGCCGCCCCGCTCGCGCTCGGCGCCGACAGCGATACGGCGGCGAGTGCGGCGGCGAATGCGGTGACGAATTCGGAGTTCACCACCGCGGATGGGCAGGTATTCCTGTCGCATGAAGTCACTGCGCACCGGATAAGCGGCGAGTTCTGGTATTCCAGCCACGTGATGGAAAATGTCACGGCACGCAAGCGGCAGGAACAAGTAGCCGAGTTGAAGACCTCGTTTTCGGACGCGATGATCGGCAGCGCCCCCGGCATCTTCTTCGTCGTCGACCGGGGCGGCGCGCTCATTCGCTGGAACGCCGGCCTGAATGCCTTGAGCGGGCACAGCGACGCGGACTTGCGGCAGACGTCGTTGCCGGCCTTGGCCCCTGCGGACGGACAGTCCCAGATTACAGCGAAGCTGGAAGAAGCATTCGAAGCGGGTTCCACGCAGGGCGAATTACGACTGCTGTGCACCGGCGGACAAAACACCTGGGATTGCGTCTTTTCGGCGCAGCGTTTCGAGATGGCCGGCGTCGCCTACGTCGTCGGTTTCTGCATCGACAAGACGCAGGTCAGGCGCCTCGAAAACGACTTGATCCGCGAAAAGGCAATTTCCGACACCATCATCGAGAGTGCACCGGGTGCGTTCTACATGATCGATGAGGACACCAATCTCGTGCGCTGGAACAAGACGATGAACAAGGCGACCGGGCTGAGCGACGAGCAATTGCGCGGAAAGTCCATCCTGTCGGCGATCCATGAGCAGGATCGCTCGCTGGCCGCGGCCAAATTCCTCGCCGCCTTTGCCACCGGCTATTCGCACATGGAGGTGCGCGTGCCGACGGTGGACCAGGGGCTCCGCTACATGCTGAAGACCGCCCGCCGCTTCACGGTCGAGGGCGTGCCTTATCTGGCGGGCTATTCCGTCGACGTGACCGACCGCAAGCACTCCGAAGAGGCGCTCGTGAAGGAAAAGGCATTCTCCGATGCCCTGGTGGAAAGCGTGCCCGGTGCCTTCTATGTGGTCGACATGGAAGGCAACTACTACCGCTGGAACAGCTATCTCAACCGCCTGACGGGGCTATCGGATCGCGAACTGCTGCAGCGGCCGTCCCTGCTCTCCATCCTGGAAGAGGACCGGCCGCTGGCGGCGGAGGCCATGAAGCACGCCTTCGAGAACGGCTACGCCCAGGCCGAATTGCGCGTGCATACCCGTGATCGCGGCATCAGGCTCTTCGCCATCACCGCGCGGCGTTTCCAGGTGGACGCGGCCACCTATCTGGTCGGCGTCGGCATGGACACCACGGAATGGTTGGCCAAGATTCAGCACCTCGAACACGACGCCTGGACCGACGCGCTGACCCAGGTCGCCAATCGGGGCCACTTCATGGAACTGGCGAAGCAGGAGTTTGCACGCTGCCGCCGTTATGGCCATGCCATATCCCTGTGGATGCTGGACATCGATCATTTCAAGAATGTCAATGACACCTACGGCCATCAGGCCGGGGATGTGGCGCTGCAGGCGCTCGTCGCCATGAGCCGGAAATCGCTGCGGGACTGGGACATCCTCGGACGCATGGGCGGCGAGGAATTCGCGGTGTTGCTGCCGGAAACCGAAACCAGCCAGGCCCTGCTGGTGGCCGAGCGCTTTCGCCAGACGGTCGCCGGCGCCGGCGTGACGCTCGAGAAGGACAAGACGGTGCGTCTCACGGTTTCGATCGGGATTGCCACCGCGCAGGACACGGATGCCGATCTCGATGCGCTGCTCGAACGCGCCGACCAGGCGCTGTATCAGGCCAAGCGCACCGGGCGCGACAAGGTTTGCCTGGCCGACAGCGCTGGCTGAATGCAGCGGCGCCCGCGGCCTGCCGCGCTACGGCAGGCCGCGCGTGCCGCGCGTGATGGCGCGATCGAGGCCGCGCACGCCGCGAAAACTCGCGCCGCTGAAGTCGGCGTCGCTGAGGTCGGCGCCGCTGAAATCGGTATCGACGAAGCGCGCTTCGCGCAGGTCGGCGCCGCTGAGATCGGCGTCGCTGAGGCGGGTGCCGGCGAACTCGGCGCGAAACAGCCGCGTGCCGCGCAGCCTGGCGTGCGACAAGTCGGCGAAGCTGAAGTCGGCGCGCGAGAAGTCCGCGGCCGAGAAGTCGGCGCCGCGGGCGTCGGCCGAGGCCAGCGTCGTGCGCATGAGGCCCATGCCCTG
>JACRPB010000239.1 GCA_016214175.1 Rhodocyclales bacterium | reverse complement strand
TTCATCCAGATCGGAGTCTTCATGGCCGGCCATCCTGAAATCACCAACATGGCGCTGTTCTGCGACTTCGAGAACATCCCCCTCGGCGTGCGCGACGCCAACTACGCCCAGTTCGACATAAACAAGGTGCTGGCACGCCTGCTGCTCAAGGGCAGCATCGTGGTGAAGAAAGCGTACTGCGACTGGGCGCGCTACAAGGAGTTCAAGGCGCCGATGCACGAGGCATCCTTCGAACTGATCGAGATTCCGCATGTGCGCCAGTCGGGCAAGAACTCGGCCGACATCCGCATGGTGGTGGACGCGCTCGACCTCTGCTACACCAAGGCGCACGTCGACAGCTTCGTCATCATCAGCGGCGACTCCGACTTCTCGCCGCTGGTGTCCAAGCTGCGCGAGAACAACAAGCACGTCATCGGCGTCGGCGTCAAGGCGGCGACCTCCGACCTGCTGGCGGCCAACTGCGACGAATTCATTTATTACGACGACCTGGTGCGGGAACTGGAAGCGAAGAAGACGCGCAACGCCAAGAAGGCGCCGGCCAAGGCCGCCGCAGCCGCGCCGAAGGGCGCCAAGGCCGAGGAGAAGGGCGAGGAGAAGGGCGAGGACGGCAAGCGCCAGGAGGCCCTCGACCTCGTCGTCGAGACCGTCGAAGCCCTGATCGCGGAGCGCGGCGAGGACGAAAAGATCTGGGGCTCGATGGTCAAGCAGACCCTGAAGCGGCGCAAGCCCGGCTTCAACGAGTCCTACTACGGCTACCGCTCCTTCGGCGAACTGCTGGAGGACGCCCGAAAGCGCAAGCTGCTGGTCTTGGAGCACGACGAGAAATCCGGCCAGCACATGATTCGTCTCGCCGGCGACGACTGAGCGGGCGCCGGCGCGCTAGCGCGGCCGGCGCCGTGGCTACTTGTCCAGGCCGAGGATCCAGTCCACCAGTTTTTTCGCGTCGCCGGCGGAAATGGCGACGCCGTTGGGCGGCATCGCGACGCCGCTGGCCTCGTCCTGCCAGTGGCGATTGTAGGGCGAGGTGCCGCCCATGACGGCGGCGGTCAGCGTTTTCACGGCATGGGGCTGGCCCTTGTAGCGCGCCGCGATCGCCTTCCAGGGCGGGCCGACCGGCTTCAGCCCTTCCGGCCCCTTGGCGTCGAGTTCGATGGCATGGCAGATGAAGCAGCCGGACTTGATCGCCAGCCCGCGCATCGCCTCGTCGCGCTTGGCGTCGGCCGCGGCCGGGCCGCCGCCGATCAGCGCGGCGATCAGGATCGAAAGATGGATTGCATACTTGCGTTTCATACCTGCTCCTTGCAGCAAAAAAAGGTCCGCGCCCTGCCGCCGGCGCTAGCCGCCGGCGACCGGAGGCCAGATCGCCAGCGTCTCGCCCTCTTGCAGCGCGCGGGAAGCGCGCGCCGGCGGCGGCACGAAGTTGCCGTCGATGAGCACGAGGTGGCACAGGCTCTGCGGCAGCGCGCAGCGCTCGACGACCTGCTGCACGGTGCTGCCGGCGGCGACGTCGAGCGTCAGCGCGCTGGTCTTCGCCGCTTCCGCCGGCAGGTAGTCGCGCAGCGTCGCGTAAAGCTTGAGCACGATTTTCATGGGCGGCGCCGGCCGGCGGCAAAGCCGGCCTTTTGCGACACGGCGAGATAGGCCGGCATGAAAGCGTGCGGATCGCGCAGCAGGGCGTCGCGCCACGGCCCGAGCCGCGTTCGCGTCTGGATCAGGCCGCGCAAGACGCCGACATGGCGCGTGTGGCCGACGGCGGTGGCGCCGATCAGCACGTCGTCCTTGAACTGGAGCGACAGATAGCGGTTGCTGTGTGCATCGGCGACTTCGACGCCGCTGCCGCCGTCTTCCCTGGCCTCGCCCCACCATTGACCGAACGAGGTCGAAATGAGGCCGAGGGTGTCGAGGACGTTGATCGCCAGGACGCCGGCCAGATGCGTTTCGCGGCCGGCCATGTTGAGGGCCGCGACGCGCGCCTGATCGGCGGCGTTGGGCTGGATCGCGGCGACGAGATGGGCGCCGGTGAACAGGTCCGGCGCTTCGGCGACGTCGCCGGCGGCATAGATGTTCGCCACCGAGGTCTGCATGCGGTCGTCGACGAGAACGCCCTTGGCGACATGCACGCCGGTGTTGTCGAGAAAGCCGACGTTGGGCGCGACGCCGGCGGCGACGATGACGAGGTCGCAGGGAATGGTGCCGCCGTCGCTGAGCGTCACGGTCAGCGGGGCGCCGGCACAGGCGCCCGGC
Organism: Rhodocyclales bacterium; assembly: GCA_016214175.1. GTDB lineage: Bacteria > Pseudomonadota > Gammaproteobacteria > Burkholderiales > Rhodocyclaceae > Nitricoxidireducens. The sequence goes on along the minus strand of JACRPB010000239.1, from coordinate 1,174 downwards.
GCGTCGATGCGGGCGACGCCGGTGCCGGTGAGGACGCGGATGCCGCGCCCGGCGACCCAGCGCGCGATCATGCCGCCGGCCTGCGGCGTCATCATGCGCGGCACCATGCGGTCGCCCATTTCGACGACCGTGAGTTCGACGCCGCGCTTGGCCAGCGCTTCCATGATGATGCAGCCGATGAAGCCGGCGCCGAGCTGCAACACGCGCGAACCCGGCCTGGCCAGCGCGGCGATGGCGCGCGCATCGGCCAACGTCCAGCAGGTCTGGACCTGCGGCAGGTCGATGCCGGGAATCGGCGGCCGCAGCGGATGCGAACCGCTGGCGATCAGCAGCCGGTCGTAGCTTTCGAAGCTGCCGTCCGCCAGCAGCAGCTTGCGTTGCGCGCAATCGAGGGCGACGACGCGGCCGCGGAGTTCGCGTATGTGCAGGGCGGCGAAATGGCCGGGCGTCTTGCGCAGATAAGTACCGGACTCGTCGATGTCGCCGGCGAGCAGATAGGGTATCGCCATGCGCGAATAGGCCGGCTCCGGCTCGCCGCCGATGAGGACGATTTCTGCGTTGGCATCCTGCTGGCGCAGGGTTTCCGCCGCGACGACGCCGGTCGGGCCGTTGCCGATGATCACGTGTTTCATAGCTGCCTCGGAAATGAAGGAGTTCGGTGCGGCTGCGGCCGCTACAGGCCCAGCCGCGTAAGCGTTGCCGGCGCCGGAACGCCGCTCTCGTCCCAGCCGCGGACCCGGTAATACTCGGGCTTCATCTTGTCGATGCCGCTGACGAGTCCCTTGGCCGGACCGGTCTTGGCCGGCTCCGTCTTCAGCCGCGCCGGCAGGTCGTCGTCCTTGGCCGTGAAGCCCGCCGCCAGGTTGAACTGGCGCTCCAGGTTCCAGATGCGCTCGCCGAGTTCGGCCAGACGCTCCACGCTCCAGCCGCCTTCGCAGGCGGCGTCGATCTGCGGCGCCAGGTCGGCCAGCGACCAGGCGAAAGTGGTGAAGACGCAGGTGCCCGACGAATCGAAAGCCGCCGTCGCATCCTGGAAGGCCTTGACCAGATCGGCCTTGCCCTCGGTCGCGTGCGGATCGGTCTTGACCGGGATGTCGAGCACTTCCGAGGCCACGGTGTAGGAACGCAGGTGGCAGGCGCCGCGATTCGAGGTCGCATAGGTCAGGCCCATGCC
>JACRPB010000229.1 GCA_016214175.1 Rhodocyclales bacterium | reverse complement strand
GGCGAAATATTTCGGTCCGACGTAGCCGGTCAGCAGCCCGATGATCACCATCACGACCAGCAACTCCAGCAAGGTGAAGCCGCGTTCCGAGCCGGCGCGCCGGGCGGCGCGCCAGTTCCTGCGTCCCTCGTGTCCTGCGCCAAAGTTCGTCATTTCGTTCGCTTCCTGAGGTGGAGAATCCAGGGTCCAATTTAGCGGCGCGGCGGCGCGCTTCCTATGCGGGATTCAACCCATTCCCGCCTACCGGAACCCCCGCAACGCGTGGCCGGGAAAATGCTGTAGGGAGCGGTCAGTTCTCCATCGCCGCGGCCGGCCAGACGACGCGGATGCAGGTGCCGCGGCCGAGCGCCGATTCCATCCGGTACACGCCGCCGGACAGCTTGGCGCGCTCGCGCATGCTGCTGAGGCCGAAGCCGCGCAGGGGATGGCCGTGCGTCGTGATGCTCACCGGATCGAAGCCGCGGCCGTCGTCGACGATGGACAGTTGCAGGTCGCCGTCGCACTTTTCGAGCTTGACGTCGATGCGCTTCGGCTCGGCGTGCTTGACGATGTTGCTGACCGCCTCTTGCAGGATGCGGAAGATCGCGATGCGCAGCGGCGGTGGCACGTCGCTTTCGCGCACGTTCAACGCCCGAGTCACCTCGATGCCGCAGCAGGTCTCCTCCAGTTCGCGGAAGAACCACGCCAGCGTCGCCAGGATGCCGAGGTCTTCGAGCGACGCCGGATGCAGGTCGGTCGACATGCGCCGCACCTCGCTCATGGCGTCGTTGAACTTCGGCAACACGTTGTGCAACAGGCGCAGCGCGTCCGCCGTGGCGCCGGCTTCGAACTTCTTCACGGCGGTCGTCACTTGCAGCTTCATCAGGCTCAGCGACTGGCCGATGCCGTCGTGCAGATCGGCGGCGATGCGCTGCGCCTCGATTTCCTGCACCGACATCAATTGCGCCGACAGCCGCCGCAACTCCATGTGCGACTGGCGCAGCGCCTGCTCGCCCTTGAGCCATTCGGTCAGGTCGTGCATCACCACCGAGGTGCCCTCGTGGCGCCCGTCCACGTCGCGGTGGGCGATGACGACCTGCAAGGTGTCGATGTCGGTACCGGCGCGGCTGCGCAAGACCGAGCGGCCCATCCAGGTGCCGGTGGCCACGGCGGTGGGGAACGCTTCCGTCGTGAACTGCTGCCGCGCCGACCCCGCATGCAGGTCGACGGCGGCCATCACGGAAATGTCTTCGGCGGCGCCGATGCCGAGCATCTCGCGACCCGCCGGGTTGAGATAGATCAGCTTGCCGGCGGCATCGGTCATGGCGACGAAACTGGCGGTACGCTCGACGATGGCCTGCATGCGCATCCAGACGGCTTCCACCTGCCGCCGCTTGTCGCGCTCGCGCACCACCTGGTCGCCGAGGTCCTTGTTGAGCCGGATCAGGCTTTCGTTCGGAAAGCGCAAGTCGGTAACGTCGTCGAAGGTGACCACCGCCAGCAGTTCCTGTAGCGCGGGCGGCGCATTGCGTCGTTCGATCTCGGGCTGCGCCGGCTCGGCCTGGATGGCGAAAAAACGCCGCAGCACCGGATCGAAGGCGTCGCAACGGATCTGGCGCCCGGCGACGAGTTCGGGCGCCCCCCACACCAGCAGGTTGCGCAGGTAGCAGTCGGCATCCCGGCACTCCGGATGCAACGCCTCGTGGAAGTCGCGCCCGGCGACGGTGAATACGTCGCCCAGGCCCCAGCGCTGGAACGTGCTGTTGACGCGCACGATGCGACCTTGCGCATCGAGCAGGCAAATCAGTTGCGGCAGCGAATCGGCAGCGAATTGCCAGTGCTGTTTCGACCGCTCCACGGTCACGATGTCCATAGCCCCCCTACCTTCCACTCGGCTCCCGAATCCCCAGGAAGATCCATCGCCACTCACGGCCCGGCGGGCCATCGGCTGGTGCAAGACTAAATCCGTCGGTCATGGCAATGAATTCCCCAACGCGGGTAATTTGGCTACCGGAAAACCACTAGGCGCCCCGTAACAGTTGACGGTATTCACGCACCAGCTCATCTGGTCCCGCAAAGCCGTCGAGCCGCAGCCACGGCTTGTTCGGCGCCGGGCGCAGGAAGGTCACCGGCGCGTGGTTCATCTTGTCGCCACGATAGGCGTCGAAAGCCCTCTGCATGGCGACGCTGGCCGCCTGCGTGCCGGTGTAGAACTGCCAGTCGCTGCCGGCGCCGAATTGCCTGGCGTAGCTCGCCAGGCGCCCCGGCGTGTCGTATTCGGGGTCGATGGAAATCGACACCAGGTTCGCCTTCTCGTTGCCGGCCGCGAGCATTTCCTGCACCTTGGAAAACACCTGGCTGGTGGTCGGGCAGATCGCGGTGCAGGAGGTGTAGATGAAATTGAGAAACACCGGGCGGCCGTCGTCGATGGCATGCGGAAAGCTCACCGCGGCGCCGTCCTGGCGCACCAGGGTCACGGGCGGAATCCGGTAGGCGGCCGCGCTGCGCTTGACGGCATCGCTCGCCGCGGCGGCGTGATGATGGTGGTGGTGATCGTGCATGCCGTCCGCGGCGGCGAACGCGCGCAGTTGCGGCGCCAGCAGCGGCGACAGCAGCAGGCCGCGCAGCAACTGGCGGCGACGATTGGGCGTGACGGGTTGGTGCATATGCATCTCCTTGGTAATTTGCGGCAATGCCGGAATGAAAAATATCGAATAGAGAAATCGCATGGCGCGCCGCCGGCCGCGCCGCGCGCGCAATCAGCGGCCTCCCGCTCCTTTGCCGACCGCGGCGGCGGCGATGCCGGCGGCGCCGCTGCGGCTGGCGGCCGTCGCTTGCCGCAGCAGATAGCGGCGATAGAGGTTGAGCACGCGCGGCACGTAGTCGAGGGTTTCCTTCAACTGCGGTATGCGGTAGCCGTTGCGGATCACCCGGTTCTCGCCGGCGTTGTAGGCGGCCAGCACCAGGCTCAAGTCGCTGTCGAACAGCCGCAGCAGGTCGCGCAGATAGCGCGCGCCGCCGTGCAGGTTCTGCTCCGGATCGAGGGCGTCGTCCACCTTGTAGCGCTTCGCCGTGTCGGGCATCAACTGCATCAGCCCCACCGCGCCCTGCTTCGACACCGCCTTCGCGTCGTAGCGCGATTCGACCGAGATCACCGCGTGCAGCAGCGCGCTATCCAGTCCGTACTTCTGCGCCGCCCGATCGACCAGCGGCGCGTATTGCGCCGCCGGCCGCGGCAGATTCAGCGCCTCGATCGCCGGCGGCTCCACCGTCTCGCTCGCCGTGCCTTCCGGCACGAGCAGTGCATAACTGCGGTCCGTCGGCACATTGCTCAGCGACACCGCGCCGTCGGTCGCGGTATAGCTGTAGATGTCCGCGACGGCCGGCCGCCAGCAGCATGCCGCCAGCATGAGCGCCGCGCGCACAATGATCGACCTGTCCATGCTCGACTCCCAGTTGCGATACCAATTTCCGGCAAGGCTTCAACGCTAGGGGTTTGCCGTTAGCCCCTCAATACTCGAAACACCTTATTTGCGCCGGCGGCGGCCATCCATCTAATCCGCATAAGGCGTAGGGGAATTTGATTTCCTTTGCCTTATCGCCAGCGCTTTCCCATAATCGAATGGCGGACGCGTGCTACCGCGCCGGGGAACAGTCAATGGACAACCGTTTCGAGGCCGAGGTTCAGACCCTAGGGCGCAAGCTTCAGCGCCGGGCCGGCGAACACCCGCCGGCGGCCTACCGCGGCGTGACCGGCTGGCTGTTGAAGGGCGCAATCGAAGACGAGGCGCTGCGCAACGCGCTGTTCCAGTTCGTTGACGTTCTGCCCCAGCTCGATGGCGGCGACGAGGTCGCCGCCCACCTGGCCGCCTATCTCGACGGCCTCGACGATCTGCGCCCCGCCTTGCTGCGCCTCGCCGCGCGGCCGGGGCTGGCCTTCGTCGTCCGGCTTGCGGTCAGGCGCCTGGCGCGGCAGTTCCTCGTCGACGCGACGCCCGCGGCCGTCGCCGCCGTCGTCGCGCACTTGGCGCGCGTTCCCGCCGCCGTCAGCGTCGATGCGGTCGGCGAGGCCATCCTGACCGAGGCCGAGGCCGACGCCTACGTCGAGCGCAACGCCCGGCTCATCGACTGGCTGGCCGCAGCGGGAACGCCGCATGTCTCGCTCAAGCTGACCGCCCTGACGCCGCACTTCGATGCGGCCGACCCGGCCGGCACGCGCAGCCGCGTTTTCGCGCGCCTGGCCCCGCTCATGACCCTGGCCGTGGCGCGCGGGGCAACGCTGACGGTGGACATGGAACAGTACGAACTGAAACCCCTGATCCTCGGCCTGTTTCTCGCCATGCTCGACGAATGGCCGCAGGCGCAATGGCAGCCGGCCATCGCCTTGCAGGCCTACCTGCCGGAAACGGCCGCCGATCTCGACCGCGTGCTCGCCGCCGCCCAGTTGCACGGCCGCCGCCTCGGCGTGCGCCTGGTCAAGGGCGCCTACCGCGACCAGGAAGCGGCCTGGGCCGCCCAGCGCAACTGGCCGTGCCCGACCTTCGCCGCGAAGTCCGCCACCGACTTTCACTTCGAGCGACTGACGCAGCGCCTGCTGGAAAACGTCGACAGCCTGCACCCGGCCATCGCCAGCCACAACCTGCGCAGCCAGGCGGTGGCGCTGGCCTGGGCGCGGCGGCTCGGCGTGCCCGGCACGCGCTGGGAAGCGCAACTGCTCTATGGCATGGCCGAACCCTTGCGCGACGCGCTGGCCGGCGAAGGCGTGAGCCTGCGCATCTACGTGCCGAGCGGCGACGCTGGGGTCGGCATCGCCTACTTGATCCGGCGCCTGCTCGAAAACACCGCCTCGACCTCCGTCCTGCGCCAAACGTATTTCGAAGGCGCCGACCTCCAGGCCGTGCTGGCGCCGCCGCTGCCGGAAGCCCCGCCGGCGAGCGGCGGCGGCGACGACGCCAACCTGCCGCTGCTCGACTTCAGCCGCGGCGACGAGCAGTCGGCCTTCGACGCCGCGTTACGCGCAGTGCGTAGCGGTCTGCCGCGCAGCCGGCTGCTGCCCGAGGGCAAGCCAGTCGGGCACTACCTGGCGCGCAATCCGGCCGCGCCCGACGAACTGCTCGGCAGCATCGAGCTCGGCGGCGTCGAGTACGCCGAAACCCTTCTGGCGCAAGCCGAAGCCGCCTTCCCGGCCTGGCGCGACACCGCCCCCGCCGAGCGCGCGCGCGTGCTGCGCCGCGCCGCCGACCTGCTCGCGGCACGGCGCCGCGAACTCGCCGCCCTGGAACTGCTGACGGTCGGCAAGAACCGCCGCGAGGCGGATGCCGACGTCGCCGAGGCCGTCGACTTCATCCGCTACTACGCCGACGCCGCCGAAGGCCTGGCCGGCTGGCGCACGACGCGCGACTTTCCCGGCGAGCGCAATGCCCTGATCTACGAACCGCTGGGCATCGCGCTGGCGATCGCGCCCTGGAATTTTCCGCTCGCCATCCTCGCCGGCATGGCCAGCGCCGCACTGGCCGCCGGCAATTGCGCCATCCTCAAACCGGCGCAGCCCGGCCTGCTCGTCGCCGACGAATTCCGGCGCGCGCTCGTCGAGGCCGGCGTGCCGGCCGCCGCCTGCCCCTTGCTGGCGGCGCCGGGCGCCGTCGCCGCCCATCTCGTCGCGCATCCGCGCCTCCACCTGATCGCCTTCACCGGCTCGCGCGAAGTCGGCCTCGGCATCTTGCAAGCCGCGCACGCCCAGGCGCCCGGCCAGCGCCACGTCAAGCGCGTGGTCTGCGAAATGGGCGGCAAGAACGCCATCGTCGTCGACAGCGACGCCGACCTCGACGAAGCGGTCGCCGGCATTCTCGCTTCGGCCTTCGGCTACGCCGGCCAGAAGTGCTCGGCCTGCTCGCGCGTCATCGCCGTCGGCAGCGTACACGACCGCCTGCTGGCGCGGCTCGCCGCCGCCGCCGCGGCCCTGCCCTGGGGACCGCCCGAGGACGCCCAATACCTTTTCGGCCCCGTCATCGACAAGGCGGCGCAGGCCAAGGCCGCCGCCTACCTCGCCGTCGGCCGCCAGGAGGGCCGCCAGGTCTGGCAGGGCGAGGTGCCGAGCGCGGGCTGGTTCGTGCCGCCGACGATTTTCGCGGGCATCCTGCCGCAGCACCGCATGGCGCGCGAGGAGATTTTCGCGCCGCTGCTGTCGATCCTGGCGGCGCCGGATTTTCGCAGCGCGCTGGCGCTGGCGCAGGACAGCGACTATGCCCTGACCGGCGGCGTCTATTCGCGCCTGCCCGGCCATCTCGCCCTGGCGCGGCAGGCGTATCGCGTCGGCAACCTGTATCTGAACCGCAAGATCACCGGCGCCCGCGTCGGCATCCAGCCCTTCGGCGGCGTCGCCCTGTCGGGCACCGGCATACAGGCCGGCGGCCCCGACTATCTGAAGCAGTTTCTGTGGACGCGCACGGTCAGCACGAACGCGATGCGCCACGGCCTCATTCCCTGAGCCGGCCCGAAACGATCTCCTGCTTTTTCTGTCAAATATTCCGCAAGAACCGAGAAACGAGGCGTCGCCATGCTCGACTCCGACAAAGATCGCCCGATCCGACTGATCGGCGTGGCCTGCGGCCTGGGCGCTCCCGCCGCGGCGCGGGAAGCCTGCGCCGAGGGGCCCGAAATTTTGCAGCAGGCCGGCATCGATGCCGTCGCCCGCCGCAACGGCTACGTGTGCACCTGGGAGACGATGCTGGCGCCGGCGCCCGGCGCGACGCGGACGGTGCTGCCGGAGTTGTTGAAGGCGCTCGCCACGAACGTCGCGCTGTGCATCGGGCGCGGCGAACTGCCCGTCGTCGTCGGCGGCGACCATGCCATCGCGGCCGGCACCTGGCGCGGCGCCTTGCGTGCGCAGGAGCGCTCGCCGCGCCGCGAATTCGGACTGATCTGGATCGACGGCCACCTCGACGCCCATACCCCGGCCACCAGTCCCACCGGCAATCTCCACGGCATGCCGCTGGCCGCCCTGCTCGGCATCACCGTCACCGGCCTCAGCGGCGCCGCCGATCCGCGCCTCGATCCGCGCCATATCTGCATCGTCGGCGCGCGCAGTTTCGAGGCCGCCGAAATGGCGCTGCTGCGCCGTCTCGGCGTCAGGATCTACGACATGGAGGAGATCGGCCGCCGCGGCCTGGCCGCGGTCATCGACGAAACCGTGCGGCGCCTCACTGCGGCCTGCGCGGCCTTCGGCGTCAGCATCGATCTCGACGTCGTCGACCCCAAGGATGCGCCGGGCGTGAGCACGCCGTGCTCCTACGGCATCGACGCCGCGTCGCTGTGCCGCGCGCTGCGCGGCATTTGCCGCCAACCGAAGCTCGCGGCGCTGGAAATCGCCGAATTCAATCCGACGCAGGACGTCGCCGGCCGCACCGCGCGCCTCGTGCAAAACCTGCTCGACGCCGCCACCGCGCGCAGCGCGACGCAGTTGCGCAGTTGGGAACATCGCTACGGCGCCCACAACTACGCGCCGCTGCCGGTGGTGCTGACCGAAGGCCGCGGCAATTACCTCTGGGACGTCGAAGGCAAGCGCTACCTCGACATGATGGCCGCCTACTCGGCGGTGAGCTTCGGCCATGCCCATCCGCGCCTGGTCGAGGCGCTGGCGCAGCAGGCGCAGCGTCTGGCCGTGACCGCGCGCGCCTGCCACAACGACCGCCTGCCGCTGCTGCTGCGGCGCCTGCACGAACTGTTCGGCTACGACGCCGCGCTGCCGGTGAACACCGGTCTCGAAGCCGTCGAAACCGGGCTCAAGGCGGCGCGCAAATGGGCCTACAAGGTCAAGGGCGTGGCGGCCGACGCGGCGGAAATCATCGCCTGCACGGGCAATTTCCACGGCCGCTCGATCGCCGCCGTCGGCCTGTCGTCGGACGCGCAGTACCGCGACGGCTTCGGCCCCTTCCCGCCCGGCGGCAAGCTCATTCCCTACGGCGATGCCCAGGCGCTGGACGCCGCCATCACCGAGCGCACCGCCGCCTTCCTGGTCGAGCCGATCCAGGGCGAAGGCGGCATCAACCTGCCGCCGGCCGGCTATCTCGCCGCCTGTGCCGCCATCTGCCGCAAGCGCGACGTGCTGCTGCTGTGCGACGAGATCCAGTGCGGCCTCGGCCGCAGCGGGCGGCTGCTGGCGAGCGCGCACGACGGCGTCCGCCCCGACGGCGTGATGCTCGGCAAAGCTCTCGGCGGCGGCCTGCTGCCGGTTTCGGTCTTCCTCGCCGACCGCCCCCTGATGGACGTGTTCAGCCCCGGCGATCACGGCAGCACCTTCGGCGGCAACCCGCTGGCGGCGAGCGTCGCCCTCGAAGCGCTCAATCTCCTCGTCGAACACAACCTGCCGCAGCGCGCCGCCGAACTGGGCGACTACCTGCTGGCGTCCTTGCGCCGCATCGCCAGCCCGCTGATCCGCGACGTCCGCGGCCGCGGTCTTTTCGTCGGCATCGAACTCGACGGCCGCTATGTCGACGCCTGGACGCTGTGCCTCAAGCTGCTCGCGCGCGGCGTGCTGGCGCTCGGCGCGCGCGGCAACGTGCTGCGCTTGAGCCCGCCGCTGATCGTCGAGCGCGCCGACCTCGATCTGGCGGTGGCGGCCATCGCCGGTGCCCTGGCCGAAGTCGAGCAGGAAATGCCGCGCGCCGCATGAGGCTGTCGCCCATGGAGCCGAAGGAACCCGGCATCTCGGACCTGCGCCCGGTATTGCGGGCGACGCAGTTCGCCGCCGACAAGCACCGCGCGCAGCGGCGCTGCGATGCCGACGCTTCGCCCTACATCAACCACCCGATCTCGCTCGCCAACCTGCTCGCCAACGAGGCGCTGGTCGACGACCCGGTGGTGCTCTGCGCCGCGCTGCTGCACGACACCATCGAAGACACCGCCACCACTTTCGAAGAACTGGAGCAGGCCTTCGGCCGCGATGTCGCCAGCATCGTGCGCGAAGTCACCGACGACAAGTCGCTGGCCAAGGCCGAGCGCAAGCGCTTGCAGATCGAGCATGCCCGCAGCATTTCGCCGCGCGCCAAGCTGGTCAAGCTGGCCGACAAGATCTGCAATCTGCGCGACATCGTCGCCATGCCGCCGGTCGGCTGGTCGGCGCAGCGCAAGGACGAATACTTCGCCTGGGCGGCGCAGGTCGTCGACGGCCTGCGCGGCACCCATCCGCAACTGGAGGAAATCTTCGACGGCATCCTGCGCCGCTGGCAGGAGAACCGTCGCTGACCGGCGCAGCGCGTCACGCCACGACGAAGCCCCAGAGCACGAAGGCCAGCACCATCATCGCGACCCAGGCCACCAGCCCGGCCGCGATGACCGAACCGGCCAGCAGCAGCGACTTGCCCTCGTCATCGACGCGAAAGACCTTGGGCACGCCCTGGTAGATCAGCATTCCGGATCCGAGCAAGGCCAACGCCAGCACCAGGCTGTTCAACAGCAGGCTCGGCACGAACAGGAACAGCGGCGCGATCCACAGCGGCGTGGGCGCCACCGCCGCCATGGCGAAGGCATCCTGGTAGGGCAAATCGAGGTCGGCGACCTCGCCGACGCGCCGCAGCACCGCCCCCATCACCGGCACCATGACCAGTTCGACGACGTAGAAAATCACGCACATCGACAGCATCACGCCCATCGAGATTTCCGCGAACATCGCATCGCGGTAGGCGTACCAGGCGTAGAACAGCATCACCGGCGGAATCAGCGACAAGGGCACGACGTAGGACAGGTAGAGACGCGTCACCGTCGGATGGATGCGCATCAACCAACTCCAGCCCTCTTCGTGGGAGAACAGCATTTTCGGAAAAATCAGCGGGCTCATGAACGGCCTCCTTCGTTGTCGGTTGATGCCCCTTGGACTTCCGATTCGCCGCGTCGTTCAGGCGGCGGCGCTGCGCAGCCGCTGCCGGTTGCGTCGACTACCGGCATCCGGGTAGGCGGCCGACCGCCGTTGCGGCGGGTAGTGGAAGGCCGTAGCGCAAATTGCGCAGAAGGCGGTATTCCCCGGCGGCGGCCGACGCCCTATAAATGAGCTGCGCCGTGCGTGGCGCCGCGCCGGTTGCGCGCCGCAGTCCCACCACTTTCCGGAGGCAGGATCATGCGAAAACTTTTCGCTCTCATCGCGGCGACAGGCGCGGCGCTGCTCGTTGCCGGCGCATGCCCGGCCGCCTTTGCCGCCGCCGCCGCGCCGGCCGTAGCGCAATCGGCAGCGCCGCAGGCGACGCCATCGCAGCGGGCGTCGCGGCAGACGCTGAAGAAGAAGTCGCGCAGCGGCAAGCGGCAGCGGGCAGGCGCCGCGGCCCGGCCGGGCGCAGACGCGCGTTCGGGTCCCGCCATCCGTTCCCTGCGCAAACGCCTGCACGAGGTCCCGCGACAGCCGTTCCCCGACGAGCCGTCCACGGGCATGTATGTGGTCTGAGCGCAGGCGCCGCCTGCTGCGCCTGGCGACCGCGCTGGCCATCGCCGGCGCGGCTTCGCTCGCCGGCGCGGCGCCGCTGGCCGACCCGCTCGCCGTCGAGCAGGGCCGGCGCATTTACGAGAAGGGAATACTGCCCGACGGCACCGCGCTGACGGCGACGCGCTTCGGCGTCCCGGCCGTGGTGCGCGGCGGCGCCGCCGCCTGCGTGAACTGCCATCGGCGCAGCGGCTACGGCGGCACGGAAAACGGCATCTTCGTGCCGCCGATCGCCGGCGCGGTGCTGTTCGAGCCGGGCCCCCTGGCCGGCACTACCCACTCGCCGGGCAAGGTTTCCGCGCGGCTGTGGCGCTTGCGCACGCGCTCGGCCTACGACGAGCCGCGCTTGCAGCGCGCTCTGCGCGACGGCGTCGATCCCGACGGCGTCGCATTGCGCGCGCCGATGCCGCGCTATCGGCTCGACGCCAGGGCCGTGGCCGCCTTGGCCGCCTATCTGCGTCACTTGTCGACCGGCCCGGCGCCGGGCGTCGAAAACGGCATCCTGCACCTCGGCACCGTCGTTGCGCCGGACGTGCCGCCGCAGCGCCGCGACGCCATGCTCGACGTCTTGCGCGCTTACGCCGCCGAGCGCGGCCGGCGCAGCCCGCGCTGGCAACTGCACGTCTGGCAACTCGTCGGACCGCCGCAGGACTGGGGCGCCCAGCTCGAAGCGCATTACCGGCAGCAGCCCGTATTCGCGCTGCTGTCGGGCGTCGGCAGCGCCGAATGGTCGCCCGTGCACGGCTTCTGCGAGCGCAACGCCGTGCCCTGCGTCCTGCCCGCCGTCGACCTGCCGCCGGAACGCGAAGGCGCTTACTACTCCTTCTATTTCTCGCCCGGCGTCGCGCTCGAAGCGCGCGTGCTGGCGCAGCATCTGCACAGCGGCGCCGGCGAGCGGCGCCGACTGATCCAGGTGGTGGCCGACGACACCGGCCGGCGCGCCGCCGCCACCGCGCGCGAAACCCTGGCCGGGCGCGATCTGGCGCTGGAACGCATCGCCGCCGACGACTTTCCCGCCGCCGCGCAGCGCCTGGCGGCCGACGATGCGGTCGTGCTCTGGCTGACGCCGCATCGCCTCGCCGACCTCGTCGCGCGCATGCCGGAACCGCCGCAGGCGGGGACGCTGTTCGTCTCCTCGATGCTGGCGGCGCCCGAAGAACTTGCCCTCCCCGCGGCGTGGAAGGCCAAGCTACGCTACCTGTCGGTGTTCGATCCGCTGGCGGCCCGCCGCGCCCGCAGCACCCTGCTGCCCTGGCTCGAAGAACAAGGCGTCGCGGCGACCGATCTGCGGCTGCGCGGCGACGTCCAGGCCGCCTGCTTCTTCTTCAGCCGCGCGCTGGGCGCGGTGAAGGCCGGCATCCCGAGCGGCGTCGCCGGACCGCTGACGCGCGAACGCCTGAGCGAAGCGCTCGAAGCCGTGCTGAGCGACGTCCGCGACGACCCGGCGCCCTACTACCGCCCAATCAACCTCGGCCCCGGCCAGCGCATCCCGGTCCGCAACGGCCTGCTGCTGCGCTACGCCGATCCCGCCGGCGACGACCTGGTGCCGGTAGCCGCGCGGATCGCGCCCTAAAAGGGGCCAGGCTCGATTTTCCAAATTGAGCCTGGCCCCATTTCCGCCATTTCCGCGATATTTCCATTTCGCGTTTCTCGATTACCGGATTCCATCGATCCGGAATACCGGATGCCGTGTATTCCACCGCGGCGCACGGCTCAACATAATTCTCGACGAGACGACGGAAGCTCGCGCTCGAAACGGGAGCTTCCGCTCGCGATTCGCGAAAGGAATCAGATGCCAGGGCCGCACCCCATCCGCAGCCGGCTTGTCGCAGCGCTTGCGGGCTTATGGAGCTTTCCGGCCGCGGCGGACTACGCGCTCAACCTGACTGCCGGCGTGACGTCGATCAGCCGCGAAGCCTACCGGCTGCACATGATCGTGCTGTGGCTGTGCGTCGGCATCGCCGTCGTCGTCTTCGGCGCCATGCTGTGGGCAGTCGTGCGCCACCGCAAGGCGCGCGGGGCGATTCCGGCGCAATTCCACGACAACACGCGGCTCGAAATCGCCTGGACCGCGATTCCGTTTCTCGTCCTGGTGGCCCTCGCGGTGCCGGCGACCCAGGCCCTGATCGCGATGGAAGATACGGCCGACGCCGACCTCACGATCAAGGTCACCGGCCAGCAATGGCGCTGGCGCTACGACTATCTCAACGAGGGCATCGGCTTCTTCAGCACGCTCGACGACAAGAGCGCCGCCGCCGGCCGCAAGAATTCGGGCGTCGATCCGCGCACCGTCGACCACTATCTGCTCGCCGTCGACAATCCGCTGGTGGTGCCGGTCGGCAAGAAGATCCGCTTCCTGACGACGGCCACCGACGTCATCCATTCCTGGTGGGTGCCGGCGCTGGGCTACAAGAAGGACGCGATCCCCGGCTTCATCAACGAAATCTGGGCGCGCATCGACGCGCCCGGCACCTACCGCGGCCAGTGCGCCGAACTGTGCGGCGTCGGTCACGCCATGATGCCCATCGTCGTCGTCGCCACGAGCGACGCCGACTACCAGTCCTGGCTCGCCGGCATGAAGGCGACGCAGGCGGCGGCCGCCGCGGCGGCGACGCGCGCCTGGAGCAAGGACGAGTTGATGGCGAAGGGCCAGCAGGTCTACAACACGATGTGCATCGCCTGCCATCAGCCCGGCGGCGAAGGCATCCCCGGCGTATTCAAGCCGCTCAAGGGCAGCGCCATCGCCACCGGCCCGGTCGCCGCGCACATGGACCGCGTCATGAACGGCGTCGCCGGCACCGCCATGCAGCCCTTCGCCAAGCAGTTGAGCGACGAGGACATCGCGGCCGTGATCACCTTCGAGCGCAACTCCTGGGGCAATGTCGCCGGCGACCTCGTCCAGCCCGGTCAGATCAAGGCGGCGCGCAAGTGAAAACGAAAGGCAGACCGTCATGACCGAACTCGCCCTGCACCACGCCCACGAGCCCCCGGCCGGTTTCACGCGCTGGCTGTTCACCACCAATCACAAGGACATCGGCACGCTCTACCTGCTGTTCTCGCTGCTCATGTTCATCGTCGGCGGCTCTTTCGCCATGGTGATCCGCGCCGAGCTCTTCCAGCCCGGCTTGCAACTCGTCGACGCGCTGACCTTCAACCAGATGACCACCATGCACGCGCTGGTGATGTTCTTCGGCGCCGTGATGCCGGCCTTCGTCGGGCTCGCCAATTGGATGATCCCGCTGATGATCGGCGCGCCGGACATGGCGCTACCGCGCCTCAACAACTGGAGCTTCTGGATCCTGCCCTTCGCCTTCGCCCTGCTGCTGTCGACGCTCTTCATGCCCGGCGGCGGCCCGGCCGGCGGCTGGACCATGTATCCGCCGCTGATGCTGCAAACCGGCATGGCCTTTCCCTTCGTCATTTTCGCCATCCATCTGATGGGCATCTCGTCGGTAATGGGCGCCATCAACATCATCACCACGATTTTCAACATGCGCGCGCCGGGCATGCACTTGCGGCGCCTGCCGCTGTTCGTATGGACCTGGCTCATCACCGCCTTTCTGCTGGTGGCGGCGATGCCGGTGCTGGCCGGGGCGGTGACCATGCTGCTGACCGACAAGTATTTCGGCACCAGCTTCTTCAACGCCGCCGGCGGCGGCGATCCGGTGATGTTCCAGCACGTGTTCTGGTTCTTCGGCCATCCCGAGGTCTACATCATGATCCTGCCGGCCTTCGGCATCGTCTCGCACATCGTGCCGACCTTCGCGCGCAAACCGCTGTTCGGCTACGAATCGATGATCGTGGCCGTGATGAGCATCGCCTTTCTTTCGTTCATCGTCTGGGCGCACCACATGTTCACCGTCGGCATGCCGCTCGCCGGCGAACTGTTCTTCATGTACTCGACGATCCTCATCGCCGTGCCGACCGGGGTCAAGGTCTTCAACTGGGTGGCGACGATGTGGCGCGGCGCGTTGTCCTTCGAGACGCCGATGCTGTGGGCGCTGACCTTCATCGTGCTGTTCT
Organism: Rhodocyclales bacterium; assembly: GCA_016214175.1. Lineage (GTDB taxonomy): Bacteria > Pseudomonadota > Gammaproteobacteria > Burkholderiales > Rhodocyclaceae > Nitricoxidireducens. The sequence continues at coordinate 3,693 of JACRPB010000229.1, read as the reverse complement.
CGATCGGCGGCTTCTCCGGTCTGATGCTGGGCCTGACGCCGGTCGACTTCCAGTACCAGGACACCTATTTCGTCGTCGCCCATTTCCACTACGTGCTGGTGACCGGCGCCGTTTTCGCCATCGTCGGCGGCGTCTATTTCTGGCTGCCGAAATGGACCGGCCACAACTACGACGAGCGCCTCGGCAAGCTGCACTTCTGGCTATCGCTGATCTCGGTGAACGTGCTGTTCTTTCCGCAGCATTTCCTCGGCCTCGCCGGCATGCCGCGCCGCATTCCCGACTACGCCGTGCAGTTCGCCGACTGGAACATGATTTCCAGCCTCGGCGGCTTCGTCTTCGGCGCCGCCCAGTTGCTGTTCCTCTACAACGTCGTGCGCACCATCCGCGGCGGCGCTGCGGCTACGCCTCAAGTCTGGGAAGGCGCGCAAGGACTCGAATGGACGCTGTCCTCGCCGCCTCCGTATCACAGTTTCACCGAACCGCCGATCATTCCCTAGCATCTTTCAGGAGTCCGAACATGCCGCCACGCCCGCTCTTCCTCCGTCCGCCCCCGCTCCTCGCCGCCAACGTCCGCACCGCGCTGCTGCTGGCGGGGCTGGCCGCCGCCTTCTTCGCCGCCGTCATCGCGGACCGCCTCTCATGACGGCGCTCGGCCTCGCCAATCGTCGGCTCGGCTGGAAGCTCGCCGCCGCCGCCGTCGCCATGATCGGTTTCGGCTATCTGCTGGTGCCGCTCTACCAGAGCTATTGCCGCATGACCGGCGTCAATGGCACCACCGGCAGCATCGACTACGGCGCGGCGCTGCGCCACAAGCCCGATACCTCGCGCTGGGTCACCGTCCAGTTCGTCACCGCCACCGCCGGCAGCCTGCCCTGGGAATTCACGTCCGAAGTGGCGACGCTGCGCGTACATCCGGGCGAGCTCGTGACGACGAACTTCCACGCCCGCAATCTCGGCAACGTCGCCATGATCGGCCAGGCCGTTCCCAGCGTTACGCCGGGGCCGGCCGCGCCCTATTTCTACAGCGTCGACGGCTTGTGCACCTCCGGCCAGGCCCTCGCGCCCGGCGAAGGCAAGCAGTTGCCGCTACAGTTCATCGTCGACCCCGAGCTGCCGCGCGAGATCGCGACGGTGACGCTGTCCGTCGCCTTCTTCGACGCGCGGCCGCGCGCCGCCACCACGACGCCGCCGCTTGCGGCGCGGCTCCGCATCTGACGGAGGCGACATGGAACAGGACGAATCGCGCTACTTCGTTCCCGCCCCGAGTCACTGGCCGCTGGTCGGCTCAATCGGCCTGTTCCTGCTCATGCTCGGCGCCGCGCTGCTGCTCAACGACAAGGCGACGGCCGGCGGCTATGCCGTTGGACTCGGCTTCCTGATTTTCGTCGGCATGCTGTTCGGCTGGTTCGGCACGGTCATCGCCGAAAGCCGCGGCGGCCGCTACAACGACCAGGTCGATGCCAGCTTCCGCTGGGGCATGGGCTGGTTCATCTTCTCGGAAGTTATGTTCTTCGCCGCCTTCTTCGGCGCCCTTTTTTACGCTCGCCACTTCGCCGTGCCCTGGCTCGGCGGCGGCGGCGAGAAGGCGCTGACGCACGAACTGCTGTGGCCGTCCTTCGCCGCCGCCTGGCCCCTGCTGCAACTGCCGAACCCCGAGCACTTCACGGTCGCCAAGGAGGCGATGGCGGCGGCCGGCCTGCCCGCCATCAACACGGCGATCCTGCTCTCATCGGGCGCCACGGTGACCTGGGCGCACTGGAGCCTGAAGGCGAACCGCCAACGCCAGCTCGTCGCCGGCCTGGCCTGCACCGTGGCCCTGGGCGCGCTGTTCATCGTCTTGCAGGCGCACGAATACTGGGACGCCTACACCCTGAAGAACCTGCGCCTGTCGTCCGGCATCTACGGCTCCACCTTCTACATGCTGACGGGATTTCACGGCGCCCACGTCACCATCGGCGCCATCATGCTCGCCGTCATCCTCGTCCGCTCCATCCTCGGCCACTTCACCCCGCAGCACCACTTCGCCTTCGAAGCGGTGTCGTGGTACTGGCACTTCGTCGACGTCGTCTGGCTCGGGCTGTTCGTGTTCGTCTATCTGTTGTAAGGAGGAAGAAGGTCGGGGAAAGGCAAGGAAAAGGGGCCAGGCTCGATTTTCCCGATCTTCTCCATTCCCTCGCTAGCCCATGGGCATACTCCATGTGTTAGCCTATCGTCATGCCACGCCGCCCCCGCATCCATCTCGACGGTCAGCCGCTGCATATCGTTCAGCGCGGACACAACCGCGGCCGCTGCTTCTTCACCGACGGCGACTACCGCATCTATTTGCGCTGGCTCGCAGAAGCGCTGCACGAGGCCGACTGCCGTCTCCACGCCTACACGCTGATGACCAACCACGTCCATCTGCTGCTGACGCCGGAAAAGGCGGCGGCGGTGCCCAGGTTCGTCATCTCCTTGGGCCGCCGCTACGTTCAGTACGTCAATACGACCTATCGCCGTACCGGCACGCTTTGGGACAGCCGCTACAAGTCGTCCTTGATTCAGACCGAGACTTACTTGCTTTGGTGCATGCGCTATATCGAACTCAACCCCGTACGCGCCGGCATGGTCGAGAGTCCGGCCCGCTACCCCTGGAGCAGCTACGGGCACAACGGGCTTGCTCGTCCCGACCCGCTCGTGGTACCGCACCCGCTCTACTTGGCGCTGGGGACGGATGCGTACGAGCGAAGCATCGCCTACCGCACCATCTTCGGCAGCGAAGTCGATACCGCAGCCATGGACGACATCCGACGCGCACTGGCCCAAGGACAACCGCTCGGCGACGAGCGCTTTGCCGGTCTGATTTGCGCCATGACCGGCGTGCAAAGGACGCATCCCCGGCGCGGCCGGCCGACAAAGTCCAAAGACGGATTCGGCGGCGGTCAGGGCGAACTCGGGCTCTGAAGTACAAGAACGAAAAATCGAGCCTGGCCCTGAGGTTTCCCCACGGATCATGTTGATGAATCAGTGAATTGGAGTGGCATTGCGGCGAAAGGGTGTCTGCACGGCGCCGATATTGATCCTTGTAAGCGACCAAACTTGCAAGGAGATCGACACCATGCAGACAGACCGAATCGTATCGCGGCTACTCGACGACTGTGTGCCATTTATGCATCTTGCGCGCTGGCGCGCACTGTGCGACGTTTGCCGGTCGGCGGTGTGCGGCAGTTGGCTGAGTCTGAGCACGCTTGCCTGTGGGACGCCCCGGGCGACGGCGCTGCGCCATCGCATCAAGTGCGTCGACCGCTTGCTCGGCAATTCGAATTTGCATCGAGAGCGCCGATCCGTTTATCGGGCGCTTGCCCAGCGCTGGTTGAGCGACCTGCCGCAGTTGCTGATTGTCGTCGATTGGTCCACGCTGAGCGCGGACATGCAGTGGCATTGGTTGCGCGCCTCGGTGGTCGTCGACGGCCGCAGCCTGACCCTTTATGAAGAAGTCCATCCCAGGCGCCACTTGGGTAATCGCGGCGTCCATCAACGGTTTATCGAACGGCTGGCGCGGATACTGCCACCCACGACACAAGCGCCGATCATCATGACCGACGCGGGCTTCCGTACCACTTGGTTCCAGTTGCTGGCGCGCCGTGGTTGGTATTGGGTCGGACGCATTCGCAACCGCGAATTCGTGCGCAGTACCGAGCGCGATTGGTTTCCCGC
>JACRPB010000228.1 GCA_016214175.1 Rhodocyclales bacterium | reverse complement strand
CTTTTTCTTCCAGGCGCAGGTTGGTGTCGGCCAGTTCCCGGTTTTGCACCGACATCAGGTGATAGAGCTTGTGCAGCGCGCCGAGCAGGGCCGCGACGTTGTTGTCGACCGGCTGGTTTTCCAGCGAATAGGCCTTTTCCGGCGGGTCGCCGGCGCGGATGGCGGCGATCTGGCGCGCCATCGACTGGTCTTCGTCGAGAATGTGGAAAGACAGCCACGAGGCGAGGAAGCCGTGCAACACCTCGGCCGGATTGGCCATGTTGGCGCGGGCGCGCCACATCTGCACCACCTGCTGGATGAACTGGGCGTGATGTTCCTTGTGCTGGTCGTTGTGGCGCTTGTCGATGCCGACCTCGTCCATCAGCCGCTCCTCTTCGGCGAAATGGAAGCGCGCATACTCGGCCAGGTCCTTGAAAATGCGTTGGAGCGTTTCTTCCGTCGTGTCGGCGGCCATCAGGAGGTCGCCGACCTGATTCACGACGTCCACCAGGTGATGGTGCTGCGCATCGACCGTCTCCAGCCCGGTGACGAAGCGTTGATTCCAGACAAAGGCTTCCATCTTTTCTCCCTCGTGGGTGGCGACCGGATGCCCGCGCGGCGGCTTGGCGCATGAACGCCGGCTTGCGCCGCCGTCCCTCGGCATCGTAATGCAGTGCGCGGTTATGCTACCCTTTTTTGACGCGGCATTGCGGCGCCGGGCTTGTCTGCGGCATCGGCGGCGCGGCCGGTTTCGGTAGAATGCGCGAAACGTGCACGACGTTTGCGGCCCGCAATCCAACCGAGGGGGTGTCATGAGTTCCCAGCTTCCGAATTCCCAACTATTGCGGCGTGTCCTGGTCGTCGACGACGAACCGTCCATCGTTAATTCGGTGCGGCGGGAACTGATGACGCCGCCGCTGGGCCGCTACCGCTACGAGGTCGAAGGCTACAGCGATCCGGCACAGGCCCTGGAGCGCGCCCGCAACCAGAAGTTCGACGTCGTCGTCAGCGATTACCGCATGCCGGGCCTGACCGGCCTCGACCTGCTCCGCTCCCTGACTGCGATTCAGCCCGATTGCGCCTGCCTCATCCTCAGCGGGCAGACCGACATGGCGGCCCTCGCGCAGTTGGTCAACCAGACCCACATCTATCGCTTCATTCCCAAGCCCTGGCACGACTACTTCCTGAAAAGCTCGGTGGCGCAGGCCATCGAATTCAAGACGGCACTACAGGAAAACAAGCGCCTGGCCGATCTGGTCAGGACCGCCGACGTTTCCATGCCGCAGGGGCAGGAGGGCAACGTCGACCACGTCCTGATCGTCGACGACGAGCCGGGCGTCCTCAGCAGCCTGTCGCGCCTGCTGTCCAGCCACAGCCGCATTGACGAGCTGTTCGCCTCGATCCGGGCGGAGCTCGCCCACCACCAGAAATCGGCGCTGGACGAGAGCAAGCTCCAGGTGCATGTCGCGTCGTCGCCGCGGCAGGCGCTCAAGCTGGCCGAGGACACCGATTTCGCCTGCGTCCTGGCCGACCAGCGCATGCCCGAGATGAGCGGCGTGGACCTGCTGGCGCATTTCTACGAACACCAGCCCGATTGCGCCCGCATCCTGGTGAGCGGCCGCCTGACGCAGGACGATCTGATAGACGCCGTCGATACCGCCCACATCTTCGGCTTCATCGCCAAGCCCTGGCAGGATTTCGAATTGAAGTCCTGCGTCGCCCAGGCCTTGACCTATCGCCGCATCTGCCGCGACAACCACGTGCTCGCCGAGATGGTGCGCAAAGTCGGGTTGCCGTGAACCAGGTCCCGACTCCGGCAAGCAGCGGACAAAGAACGCTGTTGCTGGTGGACGACGAAGTCAATGTCCTGAACGCGCTGGTGCGTCTGCTGCGCCCGGACGGCTACCGTCTGCTGCGCGCCGAAAGCGGCGAGGCCGCGCTCGCCGTGCTGGCCGCCAACGCGGTCGGCGTCATCGTCTCCGATCAACGCATGCCGGGCATGAACGGCGTCGAGTTCCTGCGCCGCGCCAAGGAGATCCGTCCCGACACGGTGCGCATCGTCCTCTCGGGCTATACCGAGCTGAAGTCGGTCACCGACGCCATCAACGAAGGTTCCGTCTACAAGTTCCTGACCAAACCCTGGGACGACGGGCAACTGCGCGCCAATATCCACGAGGCCTTCCACCATTTCGAACTGGCCGCCGAGAACGCCCGCCTGGCTGGCGAGTTGGCCGCCGCCAACGAACGTCTTTCGCGGGCCAAGGGAGCGCTGGAGGTGGAGGTCGAGCACAGCGTCGGCGTGCTCCGCGTTTCCCAGGAAATGTTCGAATTGCTGCCCGTGGCCCTGCTGGGCGTGGATCAGGAAGGCTATGTCGTCGCCGCCAATCGCAAGGCCGAGACGCTGCTCGGCGTCGGTCCGGCCGGTCCTCTGCTGGGCGCTGCGGCCGCCGAACGCTTGCCGGCGCCCATGGTCGAACCCTTGGCGCGCGTCCTCCGCGGCGGTACGCAGGAAAGCGGGACCTGGCAAGCGGGGGCGGGCGGGGAGTTCGAGTTCTGGTGCCATGCGATGGGCGTGGCTTCGCGGTCGCGCGGCGCGGTGCTGGCAATACTGCCGATTGGGCGGAGCATGATATGAACGGAAAAGGCAAAGGGCTCGCTCTGGATGAGCGCGTCGTCGGTTGCCGTCTGGCGCAGGACGTCCGCGACGCCGCCGGTCGCGTCTTGCTTGCCGCCGGCACCGAGTTGACCGCGGCGGTCGTGGCTTCGTTGCGCCAGCGCGGCGTGACCGGCGTCCACGTCGAGCAGGCGCTGGACGCCGCCGCGGCGGCGGCGCAGCGGCAGGCAACGACGCGCCGCCTCGCCCACCTGTTCCGCGCCGCCGGCGGCGACGAACTGCTGAACCGTCTGCATCAGGAGGTGCTTGCCTATCGTCTGGAGAAATTGCCGTGACCCCGACACAGGAACAGGTGCTGGCGAGGATCGGCCAGATTCCCTCCTTGTCGGTGGTCGTCCAGGAAGTGCTGGCCAGTTTCGACAACGAGAAGCTGGAGACCGCCTATCTGGTGAGCAAGCTCAACCAGGATCAGGCCTTGGCGGCGCGCGTGCTGCGCGTGGCGAACTCGCCGTTCTACGGGCTCAACAGTAGCGTCGCCACGGTGAGCGAGGCCGTGGTCGTACTCGGCTTCCATGCTGTGCGCTCGCTGGCGCTGGCGGCCAGCATCGTCAAGCTGCTGCCGGACTCGGGCACCCAGCGCTTCGATCAACTGGCGTTCTGGCGGCATGCGGTGGGCACCGGCGTCTGCGCCCGCGTCCTCGCCGGGCGGATCGGCCTCGATCAGGAAGCCGCGTTCACCGCCGGTCTGCTGCACGACATCGGCAAGCTGGCGCTCAGCGCCTATTTTCCGGACGTCGTCGACGCGATCCTCGCTCGCCGCGACGGCAGCGGCAGCCTGATGGTGGAGGCCGAGCGAAGCTGCCTCGGCTTCGACCACGCCGCCGTCGGCCACGATCTGGCGCAGTTGTGGCATTTTCCGGAGGCGATCCGCCTGGCGATCCGCGATCACCACGCGCCGGAGCGCGCGCCGGCGCCGCTGACCGACATCGTGCATGTCGCCAACACGCTGTGCTATGCGCTCGACATCGGCAGCGGCGGCAACGACCGCGTGCCGCCGCTGGCGGCGCCGGCCTGGGCGCGCCTCGGCATCGCCTGGGAGGAACTGGGCGGCTGCCTGCGCGACATCGAAAATCTCGACGCCGGCATGAATCTGCTGATCACCGACTGAAGCGGGTTGCGCGCCGAGGATGATGCCTCGGTGCGCGGCGCGGCGGGGAACCGCCGCGTCACCGGACTAGCGGTCGTCGACCCGGATGTGCACCGTGATCGGCTTCTTGCTCGCGGTCTCGATGTCGCGCAGTTGGCGAATGATGGCGGCGTCGAGATGGTTGCCGCGCGCCAGCAGCAGATAGCCGTCGTGATGGTGCAGGTTGCGCGACAGCATCATGCCTTCGAGCAGGCGCCCAACGGGCAGGGCCACTTCCTTCCACAGGCGCGGCGGCGGCTCGTCGGCCTTGTCGCGCAGGACGGCCGGACCCGAGCTGCGGCGGATGTAGACGGTGATCGGCGTCGCCGTGCTTTCCTGCAAGCGCATCAGCTCCGCCATCACGGCGGCGTCGACGACGCGGCCTTTCGGCAGCAGCGGATAGCCTGCGGGATGCAGCAGTTCGCGCGTCAGCACCATGCCGGTCTTGAGGTCGGCCGGCGCGACCGGAATCTCGACCTCGCGCTTCAACTCGCTTTCGCCCACCAGCGCCATGAAGGCATCGACCACGGTCGGGTCGTAGCGTTTGCCGCGCTGCTTGATGATGAACTCGCGCGCCTCCTTGGGGCTGCATTGACGCAGCAGCAGGGAGCCGGACTGCAAGGCGTCGTAGTCGTTGGCGACCGCCAGGATGCGTGCGCCGAGCGGAATCATGAGGCCGGCAATCCCGTCCGGGTAGCCGCTGCCGTCGAGGCATTCGTGATGATGGCGGACGATGCGCGCCGCCTGGGTCAGTTGCGGCACGCCCATCAGCAACTGCTGGCCCTTGGCGGCGTGGCCCATGACCTCCTTCTGGTCCAGCGGCGGCAGCGCGGTGACGGCGTGCTCGATCAGCTTGTCGGGCAGACCGACCTTGCCGATGTCGTGCAGCAGGCCGGCGAGCAGGACGTTGCGCTGTTCCTCGGCGTCGAGGCCGAGCCGCTCGGCGACCTGGCGCGCGAGATCGGCGACGCGGCGCGAGTGGCCGGCGAGGCGCCCTTCGCGCAGTTCGATCAGGTTGGAGAACATCTGCACCGTGGCTAGGAAACTCTGGTGCAGATCGGCGTTCGCCTTGCGCAGTTCGGCGGTGCGCTCGGCGACTTTCTGCTCCAGCCCGGCGTTGAGAACCTTGAGCTCCTCGTTCTGCTGGCGCGTCAATTCGGTGAGGCGGGCGTTTTCGTGCAGCAGGTGGCTATGGGCCAGCGCCTGCTCCACGGTGACCATCAGCTCCTCGTCGTTCCAGGGCTTGGAGACGTAGCACCAGATCTTGCCGCGGTTGATCGCCGCGATCGTCGCCGTGACCTCGGAGTAGCCGGTCAGCAGGATGCGTTTGACGTCGGGCCAGCGCGTGAAGACCTGTTCGAGGAATTGCGCGCCGTCCATCTCGGGCATGCGCATGTCCGACATCACGAGATCGATAGACTGCTGCTCCAGCAGCGCGAGGCCCTCTTTGCCGGAATTGGCGATGAATATTTCGTAGCCGCGGCCGCGGAACATGCGCTTCAGGGCGTTGAGTATGGACGGCTCGTCGTCGACGAACAGCAGGCGCGCGGTCGGCGCGGCTGCGGGGGCGGTCGTGTCGGTCATCGTGTCTTCACAGGAGGCGGGAACGGTGCGGCGGGCTCGACATCGGATATCCGCTAGTATAGGGCGATCCGGTGCCGTGCGCACCCGCCCCGGCGCAGTGCATAATGCCGGCGGGTGCAAGCGGAGCGGAACCGATCGCCCAATCAACGGCAGGGGGTGCCATGAGCCGCATCATGATCGTGGATGACGAGACCGGCGTCCTGAACGCCTTGCGCCGGCTGTTGCTGAGCGTGCCCTGTACCTATGGCCGCCTGACCTACGCGCTGGAGGTGGAGACTTTCAGCGATCCGGTCGCGGCGCTGGCGCGCGCCGGAGAGGCGCCGTTCGATCTTTTCCTTTCCGACTATCGCATGCCCGGCATGAACGGCGTCGAATTCCTGGCGCGGGCGCGCGAAATCCAGCCCGACGCGGCGCGCCTGATCATTTCGGGCTATGCCGATCTGAACGCCTTCGCCGACGCCGTCAATGGCGCCGAGATTTACCGTTTTCTGTCCAAGCCGTGGAACGACTACGTGCTGCTCTCGGCCATCGCCCAGGCGCTGAACTACCGCGAACTGATGCTGGAAAACCGCCAGCTAGCCGAAAAGGCCTGCGTGCAGCGCGTGGCGCCGGCCGCGGCGGAAGCGGCGGAAGCGGGGCCGAAGGTACGCTGGGCCGCCGACGGATCGGCCATCGTCGATGCCGGCGACAAGGACTGATTAACCCAGTTCGAGTTCGTCGCGGCGACCGAAGCCGCGCGCATTGTCGATGAACCAGAGGCGCGTCGGCGCCAGCCGATACCAGCGTACCCGCGCCAGGGCCTTGACGATGGCGGCCGGTGCCTCGCCCAGCTTGCCGACGAGCGGAAACTTCTCCGCATAGAGGTGGCGCGCCTGCTCTTCTTCGCTGCCGCTCAGCAGTTCGACCTTGCCCTCCAGTTGCACGCCCTTGATCTCCGGCCAGTCGCTGTAATCGGCCTGGACGGTGGCGGCGGCGCGCGCATCCTGCGCCAGATTGCGGCAGTGGCGGCTGTCGGGGGACGACAGGAAGTAGAGCGTGGTGCCCGCGCTGGCGTAGAACACCGCCGCGGCCCAGGGGCCGGCGGCGGCCGTCGTCGCCAGCGTCGCGACGTGATGGGCGCGCAGGTAGTCCTCGACGCGCCGGCGCAGGTCTTCGCTCACGACGGCGGCACTGCCGGGTCGGCGCCGGACTCGCGCGCCGCCTCCTCCTCCAGACGCCGTTTCAGGCGATAGGCCAGTTGCGGTCGCGTCAGGCCGAGCATGCGGGCGGCGGCGGAAAGATTGCCGCGCGCCTTGTCGACGGCGATTTCCAGCAGCATGGTCTCGATCTGGCCGAGAGTCATGACGCCGTTGAACACCGCTTCGCAGAGCTTGTCGGCGCTTTCGCCGCGGGCCAGGTCGAGGCTGCCGTGGGTGTCGAGGCCGAACTCGCGCGGCTGCCGTTCGCCGCAGGAGGAGAACAAGTGGTCGACCTCGATGCGGGCACCGCTCGGCGCCAGGATGACGCCGCGCTCGACCGTGTTCTGCAGTTCGCGGATGTTGCCCGGCCACGGATAGGCGAGCAGGGCGCGCTTGGCCTTGTCGCTGAAGCCGCGCAGCTTCTTGCCGTGTGTCGCGGCGTACTTGGCGAGGAAGCTCTTGGCCAGCAGCGCCACGTCCTCGGTGCGCTCGCGCAGCGGCGGAATCGCGATCTGGAAGGCATTGAGGCGGTAATAGAGGTCGGCGCGGAACTTGCCGTCGCGCACCAACTGCTTGAGATCGGCGTTGGTGGCGGCGACCAGGCGCACGTTCACCTTGCGCGCCTTGTCGTCGCCGAGGCGTTCGATCTCGCCTTCCTGCAATACGCGCAAGAGCTTGGCCTGCGCCGGCAGCGGCAGGTCGCCGATCTCGTCGAGGAACAGCGTGCCGCCGTCGGCGCGCTCGAAGCGGCCGGGGCGCGCCACCAGGGCGCCGGTATAGGCGCCTTTCTCGACGCCGAAGAGTTCCGATTCGACGAGGTCGAGCGGCATGGCGGCGCAGTTGATGGCGACGAAGGCCGCCTGGCTGCGCGCGCTGCGGTCGTGCAGGGCGCGCGCGAACAGCTCCTTGCCGACGCCGGTTTCGCCCAGCAGCAGCACCGTGATCTGGCTGTGGGCGGCCTGTTGCAGCAGTTCGTAGGCGGCGCGGAAGCCGCGCGAATTGCCGACCATGTCGGCCGGCAGCTTGTCTTTCTCGTTGATCGAGGAGCGCAGTTCGACCACCTGGGTTTGCAGGTCGATCAACTGGTCGGCGATCGATTCGCGGTCGAAGAAGCGCGTGTATTCGGCGGCGTCTTCCCATTCCTCGACCGGCTTGCCGACGATGCGGCAGTTGTTGTCGCCCATGCCGACGCACTCGACCTCCTTGTAGAGGATGGGCCGTCCCATGAAGCTCGAGGTGTAGCCGCAGGCATAGCCGATTTGCGACCAGCACACGGGTTCGTTGTGGGTGCCGTAATAGTGGCGGTGCCACTGGCCTTCCCAGGAGTTCTCCCAGAGGAATTCGCCGTAGAACTTGCCGGCGGCGCGATCGAACTGGAGCCGGATCGGCGTCACCTTGACCACGCCTTCGAGCGTGTGCAATTGCGGTCCGGTCATGAAGGCTTCGATGTCGCTGGCGTTCTGGGCGCGCGTGCGCGCGAGTTCGGCGTCGCGCACGCCGGCGGCATAGCCCATGCGCGTGAACAGCGACTGGGCGCGGATCATGCCGAGGGTATCGATGAGT
>JACRPB010000227.1 GCA_016214175.1 Rhodocyclales bacterium | reverse complement strand
TTGAACAACAAGGCGCCGACGGGCAACTCCAAGGGGCTGCGCTTCGGCAACTTCGTCCAGGGGCGCGAGGTGATCGAGGAAGAAATCGAGATGGTGCTCCAGGGCAAGAAGGACGCCAAGACTGCGATGGACGAGGCGGTGCGCCGCGGCAACGAAATCCTGCGCAAGTTCGAGGCGGCCAACAAGTAAGCCGGACCGACGAGACACCGGGCCGGGTGCGCGGGCGGAATGGAAAAACGCGTCGTCTTCCGCTCGCGCTGGCTGCCTTACGCACTGCTGGCGCCGCAGATCGCGGTCACCCTGATTTTCTTCTTCCTGCCGGCCGGCCAGGCCGTGTGGTTTTCGTTCCAGTTGCAGGATGCCTTCGGCCTGAAGACGCAGTTCGTCGGCCTGGCCAATTACGCCGCGCTCTTCGCCGATTCGAACTATCTCGCCTCCTTCAAGGTCACGGCTGTCTTCAGCGTGCTGGTGGCCGGCGCCGGCATCGCCATCGCCCTGCTGCTGGCGGTGATGGCCGACCGCGTGGCGAAGGGCGCGCTCGCCTACAAAACCCTGCTGATCTGGCCCTATGCGGTGGCGCCGGCGGTGGCCGGCGTGCTGTGGGCCTTCCTGTTCGCGCCGTCGATCGGCATCGTCACCTACGTGCTGAAGAAGAACGGCGTCGACTGGAACTGGGTCATGCACGGCGACCAGGCGATGCTGCTGGTGGTGATGGCCTCGGTCTGGAAGCAGATCAGCTACAACTTCCTGTTCTTCCTCGCCGGCCTGCAATCGATTCCGCGTTCGCTGATCGAGGCCGCCGCCATCGACGGCGCCGGACCGGCGCGGCGTTTCTGGACCATCGTCTTTCCGCTGCTGTCGCCGACCACCTTTTTCCTGCTGGTGGTAAACATCGTCTATGCGTTCTTCGACACCTTCGGCGTCATCGACGCCACGACCCAGGGCGGCCCCGGCGCGGCGACGCACATCCTCGTGTACAAGACCTATTACGACGGCGTCAAGGCGGCCGATCTCGGCGGCTCGTCGGCGCAATCGGCGATCCTGATGCTGATCGTGATTGCGCTCACCGTCGTGCAGTTCCGCTTCGTCGAGCGCAAGGTGCAGTACTGACGCGCCGATGATAGAAAACCGCCCCTGGCTGAACTTTCTCGCCCACGCCATCCTCGTCGTCGGCGTCCTCGTGGTCGCCTTTCCGCTTTACGTCACCTTCGTCGCCTCGACGCTGACCCTGGACGAAATCATCCACGTGCCGATGCCGCTGCTGCCCGGCGGCCATCTCTGGGAAAACTACAGTCAGGTGCTGACGGCGGGCAGCGAAGGCGGCGCCGCGGCACCGGTGGGACGCATGATGCTGAACAGCCTGATCATGGCGCTGGCCATCGCCTTCGGCAAAATCGCCATTTCGATCATCGCCTCCTTTGCCATCGTCTACTTCCGCTTTCCGTTGCGCAAGCTGGCGTTCTGGATGATATTCATCACCCTGATGCTGCCGGTCGAGGTGCGCATCATCCCGACCTACAAGGTGGTGTCGGATCTCGGCATGCTCAACTCCTACGTCGGCCTGACCCTGCCGCTGATCGCCTCCGCCACCGCCACTTTCCTGTTCCGCCAGTTCTTCCTTACCGTGCCCGACGAGCTGGCCGAGGCGGCGCGCATCGACGGCGCCGGGCCGCTGCGCTTCTTCAAGGACGTGCTGCTGCCGCTGTCGAAGACCAGCATCGCGGCGCTGTTCGTGATCCAGTTCATCTACGGTTGGAACCAGTACCTGTGGCCGCTGCTGATTACGACCGAGGAAAGCATGTATACGACGGTGATCGGCATCAAGCGCATGATCACCAGCGGCGACGCCCTGACGGAATGGCATCTGGTGATGGCGACCGCGATGCTGGCGATGCTGCCGCCGGTGGCGGTGGTGGTGTTGATGCAGCGCTGGTTCGTGCGCGGCTTGGTGGAAACGGAGAAGTAATGGCCGGAGTTCGGTTTCGCGATGTGCGCAAGTCCTACGGCGATACGCCGGTCATACACGGCGTCGACGTCGACGTCCGCGACGGCGAGTTCGTCGTCATCGTCGGCCCGTCGGGCTGCGGCAAGTCGACGCTGCTGCGCATGGTGGCCGGGCTGGAGACCATCAGCGCGGGCGAGATCCACATCGGCGAGCGCGTCGTGAACAACCTGGAGCCCAAGGATCGCGACATCGCCATGGTGTTCCAGAACTACGCGCTCTATCCGCACATGAGCGTAGCCGACAACATGGCCTACGGCCTCAAGATCCGCGGCCTGCCGAAGGCGGAGATCGAGGCGCGCGTGGCGCGCGCGGCCGGCATCCTCGAATTGGCGCCGCTGCTCAAGCGCCGCCCGCGCGAATTGTCGGGCGGCCAGCGCCAGCGCGTGGCGATGGGCCGCGCCATCGTGCGCGAGCCGGCGGTTTTCCTCTTCGACGAACCGCTGTCGAACCTCGACGCCAAGCTGCGCGTGCAGATGCGCGCGGAACTGCAAGCCTTGCATCGGCGGCTGGCGACGACCAGCCTCTTCGTCACGCACGATCAGGTCGAGGCGATGACGCTGGCGCAGCGCGTCGTCGTCATGAACGGCGGACGCGTCGAGCAGGTCGGCGCGCCGCTCGAAGTCTACGCGCGGCCGGCGTCGACCTTCGTCGCCAACTTCATCGGTTCGCCGCCGATGAACCTGATGCCGGCGCAGCGGGACGGCCGCGACGTCCTGGTCGGCGTGCGTCCCGAGCACCTCGAACCCTGCGCGCCGAGCGAGGCCATGTTGACGGTGGATGTCGATCTGGTCGAGCCGCTCGGCAGCGACACGCTGGTCTATGGCCACATCGGCGCGAACGGCACCGGCGCGCGCGTCGCCGTGCGCCTGCACGAATCCTTCGCCGCGCAGACCGGCCGGCTGCCGGTGCGCTACGCCAAGGCGCGCGAGCACTGCTTCGACGCCGCCAGCGGGCTGCGCATCGACGGCTAGCGCGCGCTCAGCAGCGCATCGGCGAGTTCGACGAAACCGGCGCCGGCGCGGGCGCGGGTGACGTAGCGCGGCGAGTGCTCCAGGCGGCCGGCGAAGTCGCGCACGTTGGCGACGCCGACGGCGTTGGGGAAGAAGCCGAACATCGGCGCATCGTTGGGCGAGTCGCCGACGAACACCCAGCGCTCCCGCGCCGCCGCGGCGGCGAGATCGACGCCGAATTCCTGCGCTAGCAGGCGCCGCGTCGTGCTCAGCTTGTCGTAGTCGCCGAACCAGCCGTTGACGTGGATGGAACTGATTTTGGCGCGCATGCCGGTGTCTTCCATGAGACGCACGATGGCGGCGACCGCGGCGGGCGGCAGCGGCGGCACGTCCTCGCAATAATCGATGGCCAGGTCGGCGATGCGGCAGAACTGGTCCGAGGCCGGCGCGCAGCCGGGCACGGCGGCGCGGATGGCGGTTTCGAGTTCGTCGATGCGCCGCTGGCGATCGGGTACGGGGGCGCCGGCGAAGACGGTGCGGAGCTTGCCGGCGTCGTTGTCGTAGCGCATCCAGAAGGCGCCGTTCTCGCCGACCACCGCATCCACCGGCCACATGCGGGCGATGTGGTCGCACCAGCCGGCCGGCCGCCCGGTCACGGGTATTACGCCGATGCCCGCGGCCCGCAGGCGCTCCAGCGCGCCGTAGGCGGCGGCGGTGAGCCGGCCATGGGTGGTGATGGTGTCGTCGATGTCGGTGAGCACGCCGGCCACCTGCGCGCGCGCCGCCGGCGGAAACTCGGCCAGCGGCCGCATATCGGGTTCGGGTAGGGAGTCCTGGCGCACGCGCGGCAGTATCCCCGGCTGCGGCGGCGGCGTCAATCGGCGCCGCGCGGCCGGGCGTCAAGGCAGCATGCCGGCCGCGATCATGCGGTTCATGAGCAGGTTCACCGGCACCCAGACCAGTTGGTCGTCGATGGCGGTGTTGGCGACGAAGGCGGCGTCGCCGTCGCTGTTCTCGGCTTCGTCGGCGTTGCCCGAGGGCAGCGGGCTGCCCGGCTGGGTGTAGGCGCCGGCGCCGTTCCTGCCGTGCGAGACGACGATGGCCGGCACGCCGTAGCTGACCAGCGCGGTGCCGCCGACGGCGGCCGATTCGATGGTGATGACGCCGGGCGTGCATAGCGCGAAGCCGGCGCGGGCCGGCGCCGGATTCGGATCCGGACTCGACGTGCAGCCGAAACTGCTCTGGCCGGGGTCGCGGCCGAAGCGGGCGGCGACGCGATATGTGTAGCGGCGGCCCCAGGCGTCGGTTTCGGGCAGTCCGAGCGTGGCCCAGGGAACGACGCCGCCGACGCTGTTTGCGGTGCAGGCGACGCCGCCGCTCGCGGCAACTTCGCTGGCGGCGTCGACGCAGGCGCAGTGGCCGCCCGTGCGCGCTTCGGTGCCGGCGCCGGCGCTGCCGGACGCGGCCGTCGCCACGGCCGGGCAGGGCAGGCGGCCATGGACGACGGCGAAGCCGAGCAGCGCTTCGCGCAAATCGGCCAGGGCATGCTCGGTTTCCTGGCGTGCGCGCAGTTCCTGCTGTGCCGTCAAGGTCGGCAGCAGGCCGCCCAGCAGCAGGGTCAGGATGGCCATGACGACGGCCAGTTCCATCAGGCTGAATCCGCGCTGGCGCGGAGAGGGAGAATCGGTCATGGTCGGGTCAGGGGCCGGCGCGGACGCGCAGGTTGTAGACATAGATCCGTTGATCCTGGCTGCCCTGGCCGTTGGTAAAACCGATCCAGACGTTCTGCATGGCCGGGGCACCGTCGCTGTCGTCGATGACGAGGGTATCGGCGATGGTCGGTCCGGCGCCGAAGCAGAAGGGCGAGATGTTCGCGATGTCGTCATCGAGGTCGTAAAAGTCGTCGCTCAGGCAGCCGGCGGCGCCGAGATCGTGGGTGAGGTAGGCGCGCAGTTCGTGGCGGGCGCGGTGCGCGGCTGCATCGTAAGTGCGCTGCATTTCGAAACGCAGGTACTGCATGCGGCGGTCACCGAGAAAACTCGAACTCGTGCTTTTCTTGAAGCCGGTGCTGCCGCTCGCCGGATTGGGCGGGCGGCCGTGGCTGTTGTCGTCGTCGCCGTTGGCGGCCTCGCCCCAATAGACGAAGGCCAGTTGGCGGTAAGTGCTGCTGCACGCCGGGTCGCCGTAGGCGGCATCGCAATGGCGGTCCACCTCGATGGCCAGCTTCGGCGCGGCGATCGATGCGGTGCTGCCGTTGCTGCCGGCATAGCCGAGATTGGCCCCGCTGGCGCCGCACATGGCGGGAACGGGGTTGCGCGCGGCATCGGCAACGGTGAAGGTGAAGCCGTCGCCGGCGTTGTCGATGTAGAAGCTGAAAGTGGCGCGCAGACTGATCGGCGCTTCCAGCGCGCCCAGGGTCAGCGCCGTCGGCAGCCAGATGCAGCCGTAGAGCGGCGCCGCCGCCGCGCCGCTGCCGGTGATGCCGGTCTGCCCGAGTTGGAGGCGCCGGTTGGCGTCGTCGCGCCGCACCAGCGGCCGCGCGGAGACGACGGGGCTGAGGCGCGCGAACTGGGCGGGGTCGCTGGTGTCGATGCGCTGCGCCACGACTTGCGGCTGCGGCCACAGGCACAGGGCAATGTCGGCGGCGCGGCCGGCGGCGGTGTCGAAGACGGCCGGCGTCGCGCTACAGGGCTGGAAGGCCTGGCCCTGGGCCACGGCGAGCAGCGGCGGCTCGAAGTAGTCGGCGAGGCTGCGGGCGGTGGCAGGACGCGGGCTACCGTCGGCCGTGGCGCCGCCGAACAGCAGTACGCCGTCGTAGCGCTGCGTGCCGCCGTCGCCGTAGCAATAGCTGGCGGGCGCGGCGCAGGGCAGGTAGCGGAACTGGTCCTTCCAGTTGTCGTAGAAGTTGGCGTCGCTGGTTTCGCTGTGGCGGTCGAAGGGATTGGCCGCCGGCAGGCCGTCGCCGTTGCCGCCGGGGCGCGGCGCCTGGTTGAGCTTTGCCTGGATGCGGTTGATGCCGTTGGCGACGAAGGCGGCAAAATCGCCGCGTTTGAGGACGCGGGCGAATATCTCGCGCGGCGCGATCCAGGCCAGGCGGTCGTTGGCGACGAGGTCGCCGGCGCCGTCCCTGGACTCGCCATGGACGTAGCGATTGCCGCCGCCTTCGAGATAGGCGGCGACCTCGGCGGGCGCGACGCCGCAGGGCTGCGGGCCGGCGCTGCGGCTTTGCGCCGCGAGCGGCGGGCCCGGCGCGAAGACGATGGCGGCCGCGCCGCCGCCGGCGTCGTCGGGGGCGACGAGAGACTTGCCGGCGGCGTCGACGACGCTGAATTGTCCTTGGCTGTCCCAGTTCAGCGGCGCCGCTTTCGGGTTGTTCTTGAAGCCGCCGGACACCGCGTACCAGAGGCAGTTGCCGTCGGCGTCGCGAAGATCGGCGAGGCCGAGACTGCGGTAGGGCAGCAGGCCGACGGCGGGCTGGCCGCTGTTGCCGCAGGTGAGCTCCTCGATGCCGGTGCCGCTCAGGTCGGGGCAGGGCAGATAGCCGAACATTTCCTCCGCGTGGGTGTCGCGGTAGGTGGCGGCATGGCCGATCAGGGCTTCCTGCGCCAGTTTCAGCGCGGCGCTCGTGGCCTGCTGCTGGCGCAGCTTCGTCGGCAGCGGGCCGAGGCGGCCGGCGAGGCCGTAGAGGCCGCCGACGACGGCGAACGCGAGGCCGACGAGCAGGGCGTAGCCGCGCTGCCTGGCGTCGATGTCGCGCCGCGGTGCCGACAGCATACCGCGCGCTCTCCGCTAGGGCCGCTTGCGCACGCTGCCCGGTGCGACGAGATCGCGCGTCGCGCCGGTGGCCGCATCCATGGTTTCGCCGACGCGTAGCAGGATGGGCCGGCCGTCTTCCGAAGGCACGGCTGCGCGGTCGCGGGTCCGGCGCGGAATGCCCAGCGCGGCGGACCTGCCATGCCGGGCCTGGCCGTCGATCCAGAGCGTGGCGCTGCCGTTGCTGCGGGTGACGACGCCGTCCAGCGTCCGGGTCGCCGCGCCCACCTGGGCGGCGCGCTGGCGGTCGGCGGCGGCACGCTCGGCGGGCGTGAAGAAGAGGCGGCCGAGCGGTTCGGCGGCGACGCCGTGGCCTAGTAGCGCCAGCAGGACGAAGAGCGCGGCCGGCCTCACGTTTTTTCCCGCAGGGTGATCCAGTCGAGCGAGCAGGCGGCGGTGAGGCGCGCCGCCGCGTCCTCGCCGCCGCTGCGCTCGACGCTGCATTCGCGCAGGTGCATCAGGGCGGGCACGCCGGCGGCGAGGTCGGCGAGGAAATTGAGCAGGTCTTCCTCGTGCAGCAGTTGCAGTTCCAGTTTCATCGCGCTGGCCATGACATCGTGGTCGCCGCCGGGCAGGATCGCCGGCGCCGCCTGGCGCGGCCACAAGTCGTAGCGAACGTCGGCGATACGCCGCGTGCGCTTGATGCGGGCGATGAGCTCTATCCAGTCGAGGCGGTGCTCGTCGGCGAACAGCTTGCGGATTTCGCCGTAGCGCGCGTTGAGTTGCGGCGCATCGCGCGCGTCCGCCTCGGCCTGGGCGAGCCGCGCTTGCAGTTCGCGGCTCTGCGCCAGCGTCTGGCGGTATTCGCCTTCGGCTTCCTGCACGGCATGACGTGCGCCGAGGTAGATGCCGGAACCCAGCAGAGCCAGGGCCAGGTGGAGCAGCAGACTGGGACGCAGTCGCCGCAAGTCGTCGCGCGTCATCTCAGAGCCTCTGCGCCAAATGCAAGCTGAACGACGGGGTGGCGACCTCGGCGCTGCTGCGCAGCGTCTGGTCCGAGGCCGCGGCGAAGGGCGGCTTCAGCAGTCGCACTTGCAATTCCGGCGCGGCCCGCAGGCGCGCGGCGAAGCGCTCGACGAGGTCGAGCTGTTCGCGCGGCGCCATGCCGGTGGGCAGGACGGCGTCGATGGCGACGAGGGCATGGCGGCCGGCGGGCGCGTCGTCGAGCCGGTCGACGTTGCGCCACTGCAGGCGTTCGAGTTCGATCTCGGGAAAGTCGTTCAGCACCGCGCCGAGCTGCTGCAGCAAGGGTGCCGGTCCGGGCGCTGCGCGCACCAGTTCGTCGCGGCGGGCGACGAGCGCGCGCAGGCGGTCCGGCGCCAGCGCCAGCGGCGGCAGGGCGGCCTGCGCCGCCCGATAGGCCTGCGCGGCGGCGACGTTGCGCAGTTGCAGTTGTGCGGCGTCGTCGCGCAACTGCTGGATGACGGGAAGCTGCAAGGCGGCCAGCAGGAGGCATCCGGCGCAGAAGGCGAGGCCGCCGCCGAGCAGGGTGCGGCGGATCTGCCGCAGACGGAACCAGCGCCGCGCCGGCGGCGGCGCGAACTGCCGGCGCGGCGGGCGGCGCAGCAGGAGCCCGACGAACAGCGCGTCCGCATCAGTCGTCGGCAGGAGCAGGCCGCCGAGGCGGTCGATGCTTTCGAAGCGCAGGCCGTCGCCGTCGGGCGCCGGCGCCGGGCCGAGAACCTGTACCGGCAGCGGCGCGTCTGCAGCGAGCAGGCGCTGGCCGACGAGGTAGGCGCGGACGGTCTGCGCTTCGCGCCGGCACAGCGTCGGCGCGGCGACGTCCGCTTCCCAGGGCGTCAGGCGCGACAGGCAGAGGCGGCCGTCGGCGAAGAAGGTCTGGCGCAGCCCGCCGCGGGTCGGCGTCAGCAGCAGCCGGGACCCTTGCGCTCGCTGGCAGGCCTCGCCCAGCACCTGCGGCAAGGAAACCAGGCGCGCCAGCGGCGCTTCGGCGGCGTCGAGCCGCGCCAGCCAGGGTGCAACGGCTTCCGGCCGCGTCAGCGCCATGAGCAGTACGCGCTCGTCGCGCCGGCCCGCCGGCAGGCGGCCTTGCGGCAGGTCGGTGCAGTACGGCGTGCCGTAGAAGGCCTGGCCGAGCTTGCGGCCGACGACGGCGCGGCGGTCGCGGCCGTGCAGCCAGGGGATCTCTTCGGCCTGGAAGGCTTCCTCGGCGAGGTTGGCGAGCAGGTGAAAGACGCGGTGGCGCCGGGCCGCGAGATAGGCGGCGAACGCGGCGTGGCCGTCGTCGTCGGCCGCGAACTCGGCGTCGAGCGCGCCGTCGCGGTAGGCGCGCAGGCCGAAGGCGTCGAGGAAGAGAACGCAGGGCGCCGCCATCAGGTCTTGAGGCGCGTGACGACGTCGTAGATTGGACCGAGCACCGAGAGCATGATCCAGCCCATGAGGATGCCGATGACGACGGTGAGAACGGGTTCGAGCAGTGCCTGGACGCGCTCGACGGATTCGCGCACGTCGCGGCCGTAGAAATAGCCGACGTTGGTGAGCGCGCGGTCGAGGGCGCCGGTGTTTTCGCCGACGCGCAGCATGCGGATCACCAGCGGCGGAAACAGGTCGACACTCTGGAAGGCGGCGCTGACGCTGGCGCCCTCGGCGATGGTGCGGCCGGCTTGCTGAAGACCCGCGGCGATGACGCGATTGCCGACGACGCTCTCGGTGGCGCGGATGGCGTCGAGGATGGAAATGCCGGCGCCGTACATCATGGCGAAGGTGCCCGCAAAGCGCGCCAGAATGATTTTGCGCAGGATGGCGCCGACCAGGGGCAGACGCAGCAGAGCCCTGTCGTAGGCGTAACGGGCGCGCGGATGGCGGCGGATGGCGTAGCGCGACGCGGCGACGATGACGACCGGCGCGGCGACGAGGAGAGGCCAGTAGCCGACGCAGAAATCCGATACCGCGATCAGCAGTTCGGTCTGCCAGGGCAGTTGCTGGCCCATGCTCTTCATGAAGCCGACCAGCTTCGGCACCAGGTAGATCATCATGAAGGCGAACAGGGCCAGCAGCATGGCGCCGAGGAAGGCCGGGTACAGCGCTAGCTTGCGCGTGTGGGCGGCCAGTTCGTCCTGCCACTTGAGCGTGGCGGCAAGGCTGGCCAAGACCTCGGGCAGCTTGCCGCTGTCTTCGCCGGCGCGCACCAGGCTGACCATGACGCGGTTGAAGGCGCGCGGCTGCTCGGCCATCGCCTGCGACAGCGTGCGCCCGCCCTCGATGCTCTCGACCATGCCGGCCAGCAGGGCGCGGAACGGCGGATGGGTCGTGCTGTCGCGAAGGTCGGCGAGGCCGTCGATGAGCGGCACGCCGGCCGCTGTCAGTTGTTCGAGGTGAAAGCAGAAGTTGATGAGGACGCGGCGCGGCACGCGCCCGCCGCGCCGTCCGCGTTGCGGCAGCGGGCGGCCGTCGATGAAGTCGAGGGCCATGCGCTTCAGGCGCGCTTCGAGGTCGGCGGCATTGTTGGCCATCAGACGGCCGGCGCTGATGCGCCCGGCGGCATTGACGGCGCGGTAGGCGTAGAGCGGCATCAGGTGGGGCAGGCATCGGCAAGCCGCGTCAGGTCGACGACGCGGGCGACTTCGGCCAGCGCCGTGACGCCGTCGAGCACCTGGCGCCGGCCGTCGGCGGCGAGCGTGCGATAGCCGCGCGCCTGGGCCAGCGCGCGCAGCTCGCGCGCCGTGGCGCGCCGCGCGATCAACTCGTCGATGTCGTCGTCGCAGCGCAGCAGTTCCCAGAGCGCAACGCGGCCGCGATAACCCTGGAAATCGCAGGCTTCGCAGCCGGCGGCGCGGAAGATTGACGGCGGCGGCTGGCACCCGGCGAGGCCCAATAATTGCCGTTCGCCCTCATCGGCGGCGTGGGGTTGGCGACAGAGCGGGCAGAGCCGCCGCACCAGGCGCTGGGCGACGATGCCGACGACGTTGCCGGCGAGGATGTCCGGCCGCACGCCGATGTCGAGCAGGCGCGGGATGGCGCCGATGGTGGAATTGCAGTGCAGCGTCGAGTAGACCTGGTGACCGGTCATGGCGGCGCGGAAGGCCATGGCGGCGGTTTCGCCGTCGCGGATCTCGCCGACCAGGATGGCGTCGGGGTCCTGGCGCATCATGGCGCGGATGCCGCTGGCGAAATCGAGCTTGGCCGCTTCGGCCACCGAGGTCTGGCGCACCATGGCCAGCGGGTACTCGACCGGGTCTTCGAGGGTCATGATGGCGATGCCCTCGGCATTGATGTGATTGAGCAGCGAGTAGAGCGTGGTGGTCTTGCCGCTGCCGGTGGGGCCGGTCACCAGCAGGATGCCTTCGGGCCGCGCGATCATGCGCTTGAGTTCGTCGAGCTGGCCGGGATCGAGGCCGAGGCCGGCGAGCGGGACGATGCCCTTGTCGCGGTCGAGGATGCGCAGGACGACGTTTTCGCCGTGCAGGGTCGGCTGCGTCGCGGCGCGGAAATCGATGCTGCGGCCGCCGACGCTGAGCGAAACGCGGCCGTCCTGCGGCGCGCGGGTTTCGGCGATGTTCATGCCGCTCATGACCTTGAGGCGCACCGCCATCGCCGCCCAGTAGGATTTGTGCAGGGCGCGGATCTGCCGCAGCAGGCCGTCGATGCGGTAGCGGATGCGCAGAAAGCCGGCCTCCGGTTCGAAGTGGATATCGGAAGCGCCGCGCTTGACGGCGTCGGTGAGCAGGGCGTCGATCAGACGCACCACGGGCTGGCTGTATTCGTCCATGGCGTGGGCCAGCTCATGGCGGTCGATCTCGCCGGTTTCGAGTTCGCTCAGGATGCCGTCGATGGACAGTTCGTGGCCGTAGTAGCGGTCGATGGCGCGGGCGATTTCCGCTTCGCCGGCGAGGCAGGCGGCGACCTGGAGGTCCCGCGGCAGAACGGCGCGCAGGCGGTCGAGGGCGACGACGTCGTGGGGGTCGGCGCTGGCGACGGTCAGTAGCCGCCGGTCGGCGGCGTAGATCAGGGGCAGGCAGCGGTGCCGCCGCGCCTGCTCGCGCGACAGCCATTGCAGGGCGGTGGGATCGACGATGGCGTGGCCGAGGTCGACCGCCTGGTGGCCGAGCGTGGCGCCGAGGGCGTCGCGCAGCGTGGCTTCGCTGATGAAGCCGAGGCCGACCAGCATGCGCCCGAGCAACTGGTGGGCCTTCGACTGTTCGTGGAGCGCGATGCGCAACTGGTCTTCGCTGATGAGGCCCTGCGCCAGAAGTACCTGGCCGATCAGGCGGCGATGGGGTAGCGGTGCGTTCATGCGTGGATCTCCCGGCGCCGCCTCAAGCGCCGTCAGTGCGGCGCGATGTCGCGGGCGGCGGCGACTTCGCGCATGACCTGGGGGCGCAGGAAGATCACGAGTTCGGTCTTGCTGCGGGTTTCGTCGCGGCTCTTGAAGAATTCGCCGACCAGGGGCAGGTCGGAAAGCCCCGGCACCGCGGTGACCGTGCTGCTGACGCCGTCTTCCATCAGCCCGCCGAGGACGACGATGTTGCCGCTGTCGACGCGGATCATCGACTCCATTTCGCGCGTGCGGATCACCGGGATGCGGTTGCGGATGTTCAGACGCTGCAAGTCCGGGTTCGGATCCTCGATGCTGTCGTACTGGCGCGAAATGCTCGGCCGCAGATTGAGCAGCACGCTTTCGTCGGCGCCGATCTGCGGCGTCACGTTCATGACCAGGCCGACCGGCACCGAGTAGAGGTTGGTGGTGTAGGTGGTGGTGGTCGTCGTCTGGTTGGCGGTGGTGTCGGCCTTGATGGTGAAATAGACGAGGTTGTCGACGACCTTGAGCACGGCGGACTGGTTGTTGATCACCGACAGCTTCGGGCTCGACAGCACCTTGACCTTGCCGAAGGTTTCCAGCAGCGAGAGCGTCGCCGAGATGCCGAGGCCGGGGGCGACGTAGTTCAACAGGAAGGCGTTGCCGGAAGGCGCGAAGGGATTCGGTACCTGGCCGGCGGCGTCGAGTCCGCTCGGGCTCTGGGCGACGGAAAAGCCGGCGCTGCCCGGATTGCGCAAGCTGCGCAGGCTTTGCCAGTTGATGCCCTGCTGGTAGCGGTCGCTCAGCGTGACCTCGGCGATGGTGGCTTCGATCAGCACCTGGCGGCGCGCGCTGGCGGAAACCTGTTCGAGAAATTCGCCGACCTTCTCGTGCTGGCGCGCCGTGGCGCGCACCGAAACGACGCCGGTTTCCGGGTTCATGATCACGGCGGCGGCCTCGCGGAAAGTGGTGCGGCGGACCAGCGTGGTGCCGGCCTGTTGCAGGCTGGCGGGGTGTGCGCTGGCGGCGAGGTTGGGCGCGCCGCTGCGGGCGCGGCCGCCGCTGGCCGCCGCAGCGCCGGTGCCCGTGGTCGATTGCTGATCCTGGTGTTCGACGAAGGTTTCGCTCGAACCTTCGGGCAGGATCTTGTCGGTTTCGCGCAGGAGATCCTTGATGTTTCGGTCCAGGGTCTCCCAGAAGTGGTTCTGCGCCTTGTTCTCTATCCTCGTCAG
Organism: Rhodocyclales bacterium; assembly: GCA_016214175.1. Taxonomy (GTDB): domain Bacteria; phylum Pseudomonadota; class Gammaproteobacteria; order Burkholderiales; family Rhodocyclaceae; genus Nitricoxidireducens. Next base: position 14,204 of record JACRPB010000227.1, on the reverse strand, counting down.
CGAATTGTTGCCGCTGCCGGCCGCGGTGGCCGCTCCGCTGCCGCCGACGCCGCCGGCGCCGGTGGCGGCGATCTGGGTCGTGATGCTGACGCTGCCGCCGGTGTCGCGCGCCATGTTCACGTAATCCACGCGATAGATGCGCAGGTAGGGCGTATCGGGCATCACGATCAGGTTGGCGCCGTCCAGCTCCCAGCGCATGTCGACCTGGCGCGCGATGCGCGCCAGGATCTGCGGCAGGGTCTGCTCGATGGCCTGCAGCGTGACGTTGCCGTTGATGCCCGGATGGATGTCGATATTGACCTCGGCGTCGCGCGCCAGTGCGAACAGCAACTCCTGGGCGCGCACGTTGTTGACGACGACGTTGTAGGTTTCGCCGCGCGTTTCCGCCTTGGGCGCGATCGGGCCGGAGGGACGCTGCGGCGGTGCGCCGGTTGCGGCCGCCTGCTGCTCGGCCGGCGCGTCCAGGATATGCCCGGCCGGCGGCGGCGCCGCCGGCTGGCCAGCGCAAGCGCTCAGCGTCAGGGCGACGGCAGCGTAAGCAAGGACACGGCAAGAAGTCATGACGGCAGCGCCAGGATGGTCGCAAAAATGTCAATGGGATTGACGATAACATCCTCATGGCATGTTTGCAATGCGACGATGGCATATCGCAACTTTGGTTCTATGACTTTGAGTGCAGGTCGCCGGCCGCAAAACGCCGGCAGCGCTTGGTCTGGCCATGAGCGCCATATCCGCGGTCCGTTCGACTGGAAACCGTTACGGCGGAACCGGGGTGCAGGCGCGGATGCGCCTGACGATGAAGTCTTTGCCTATAGCCGCAGCATGGGCAGCGGATTGAACGGATGAGTTTTCAGCCGCTGCTTGGTTAAGGCGATAAGCCGTTTGTGAAATCCCGCGTTCGGAAACCGCGACAGGATCCCGGCGACATATGCGGACGGCAACCCGAACTTCAGCCTTCCTCTCGACACGTCGATCCAATCCGCTTTCCTGAACGGTTCGACCAGCCGGTTCGCATCGGCCTTGAATTTCGAAAGCTTGTGGTGCTGATCGATCATGGTCTCGATTTCTTCGCTCCATCCGCCTCGATTGGATCTTGCGAGATATTCGCGGGCAAGTTGCCTGGACGGCCCGAGGTAGTCGTAGGTGTTGTTGGTCCAGATACCCAGATCATGGAATGCCGCTGCGATTGAAACCTTGCTTATGTCTTCTGCACTCTCCGCACCGAGCGCGAGGCAGAAGTTCAGGACTCGATAGCAGTGATTCCGGTAGGCAGCAAAGTCCCCGCCGAGGCTGGCGCGCCAACTTTCGAGGATGGAATCCAGTAGGGGAGATTGTTCGCAAATTTTCATGGTCTCTCGCTAGGCACAACCGGGTTTCACCGCCGCCCGGCGCTCACCCCGAATACGCCGAATACCGGTCTGCCACCGCCTCCCTCCTCCTTGATGAAGAAGGACATGTCGCGCCCGCCCATGTCGACTCTCTGGCAGTCCTTGGCGAAGGACTTGTCGAAATGGTAGGCGACCACCGCCGCGTCGCGGTAGATGCGGATGGACATGAGGGCATTCCTCGTCGTGTCGAAAGCGACATGATGACGTTCGGGCGCGTGACCTTGAAGTGGCACAATGGACAAAAAACATGCGAAGGATGCCATGCCCCGAATAGTCCTCGTCGTTGAGCCCGGCGCCACGCCGTCCAGCGTGACCGCGACGCTGGACATTTTCAACGTCGCCAACCGCTTCCCCGGCGGCGATCCCTGCCAAGTCGACGTGCTTTCCGATGCCGGCGGCATCGTCCGCTTGAACGATGCAGTCGGCGTCGAAACGAAATGCCTGACGCAAGGACTCGCCGGCGTCGACGCCGTCATCCTGCCCGGATTCTTCGCCACCGAAATCGCCGGCGTGCTTGACCAACTGCAATCGACTTGGCGGCCGGTCGTCGCGCAACTCCAGGCGCTGCGCGGAAAGCCGCTGGTGGCGGCGAGCTGCTACGGCACCTTCGTGCTGGCCGAAAGCGGCCTGCTCGACGGCCATCGGGCGACCACGTCCTGGTGGTTCCAGGGCGAGTTCGCGCGGCGCTATCCCCGGGTGCGGCTCGATGCGGACAAGGCCTTGGTCGACGACGGTGCCGTCATCACCGCCGGCGCGATGACCGCCCACACAGAGCTTTCGATGGCTGTGTTGCGCCGCCTGAAGGGAGCCGACCTTGCCCGCAGCGTCGGCTCCATCATGCTGGTCGGCGAGGGCAAGTCGTCGCAGCGCCCCTTCATGACGGTGCGGCAATCCTTCCCCGACCCCCTCGCGCAGAGCGCTGCCGACTGGATGGCGGCGCAACTCGCCCGTCCGTTCTCGGCCGACGCGCTGGCGGCCGCCTGCCATTCCAGCTACCGCAACCTGCATCGCCGCTTCAGCGCCGCGGCGGGCATGTCGCCGCAGGAATACATGCAGGCGCTCCGGGTCGAGCGCGCCAAGGCGTTGCTGGAGGGGGGCAGGATGAGCATCGAGGGCATCGTGGCCGAAATCGGCTATGCCGACGTGCCTTCGTTCCGCCGCCTGTTCTCGCGCCTGGCGGGCTTGAGCCCGGCGCAATACCGGCGCCGCTTCCGGCGTGGAGAATAGGCGCAGCGGAGTAGCGCAGAACGTCGCGTCCGGATACGGCGGCGCCAAGATTTGCGCATAGCAGTTTTCGGAAACCAGGACGGTAAGGGGCGCACTTAGGCGGCGCTGCATCTATTGCCGCGCTCCCGTCGCCGTTACGCTGACGGCAGGGGAACTCTCCGCCTGTTCAAGCGCAACTGCATCGACATCGAAGCCGCCATGGGTCTCGAAGTCGTCTTGCGTGCGAACCGTCCGCTGCGACTCGTGCGCGCCTGCGGCCGGCGCATGCGGGGGTGGAAGTCCGCCGATAAGCCGGGTTCTGTCGTGGGCAGCCATTCCTCTGGGACCGCCGTTGCCGACGGCCTCGTCGACTACCGTCGCCGGTAATCTCTAGCAGCCTACCCGGGAGCGACGCGAGCAGCGCCATAGCTCCCCTATTTGGCCTTGCCCCGGATGAGGTTTGCCGTGCCGTCCGTGTTACCACGTCCGCGGTGGTCTCTTACACCGGCAGCGCTTGCGCGCTGCCGACACGCCTTGCGGCGTGCCGCCATTTCACCCTTACCGGTCCTTTCCCTCATTGCCGGAACTTTCGTTCCAGCAAGCTCGGAACTTTCGTTCCAGCTCTTCAAGAATGACTTTGCCGCCTTGCGGCGTCAAAGTCGGACTTAGGCGGTATCGTTCTGTTGCACTGTCTGTCGCCGCACGGCGCCAGGCCGTTAGCCGGCATCCTGCTCTATGGGGCCCGGACTTTCCTCCAGACGCTTGCGCGTCCAGCGGCTGCCTGGCGGACTTCCGAGTGCAGTGTAGCATCCGCGCCCCGGCGCGCCGACAACGAAATCGGGCGCCGCAGCATGAAGAAAAGCCGCGGCGGCGCTATGGTATGCTCATGCGCTGGCGAATTCGGTCCATACCCCAGTGGCCGGCCGCGAAACCGAACTAAAGAAAGGTTCCTGTTATGAGCAAGTACCGCCTTGTCACCCGTAGCGACTTCGACGGCCTGGTTTGCGCCGTACTCCTCAAGCACCTCAACTTGATCGAGGAAATCAAGTTCGTTCATCCCAAGGACATGCAGGACGGCAAGATCGAGATCACGGCGAACGACATTACCACCAACCTGCCCTTCGTTCCCGGCGTCCACCTGGCTTTCGACCACCACTTGTCGGAAACCGTCCGCAATCCCGGCGAGCGGCCCAATCACATCATCCATCCCGAGGCGCCGTCGGCGGCGCGCGTGGTGTACGAGCACTTCGGCGGCAAGACCCGGTTCCCCGGCGCCTGGGACGACATGATGGTGGCGGTCGACAAGGGCGACTCGGCCCAGTTCTCGAAGGACGACGTGCTGCATCCGCTCGGCTGGGACCTGTTGAACTTCCTCATGGATGCGCGCACCGGGCTCGGCCGCTTCCGCGAGTTCCGCATTTCCAACTACAACCTGATGATGGACTTGATCGAGTACTGCAAGAACCACACGATAGACGACATCCTCAAGCTGCCCGACGTGATCGAGCGCTCCGACCTCTATTTCGCGCACGAGACCAAGTGCAAGGAACAGATCCAGCGCTGCACCACGGTGCACAAGAACCTGGCGGTGCTCGACCTGCGCGGCGAGGAGACGATCTACGCCGGCAATCGTTTCCTGATCTATGCGCTGTTTCCCCAGTGCAACATCTCCATCCACGTGCTGTGGGGCGTCAAGCAGCAGAACACGGTCTTCGCCACCGGCAAGTCGATTTTCGACCGCGGCTCGAAGACCAACATCGGCGAGCTGATGCTCAAGTACGGCGGCGGCGGTCACCAAGCGGCGGGCACTTGCCAGATCGACAACGACAAGGCCGATGCCGTCTTGCAGGAATTGATCGCGACGATCAACGCCGACGGCTGACGACCTGCGGCGGGGTCGGCGCGGCCGACCCCGGCGCCCTGCTCAGGGCGCCTTGGCGAAGCGGTATTTGCCGCCTTTTTCCTGGAAGGTTCCGACCAGATCGCCCGGCACCGGCGGCGGCTCCTTGAAGGCCTGGAACTGGCAGGTGCGCGAATCCGTCACGTACCAGCGTTTGTTCTGGCGCACGATGAAGACATAGGGTTCGGGCGTGTAGAGCTCGACCTTGGGCGATTCGTCGGCGGTCGCCTTCAGCGGATGGCGACGCTGGCAATCCGGATGGTTGCGCACGATCAGTTCCAGGTCCCAGTCGCTCCAGGGATAGGGCTTGTTGAGTTCGAGCGTGATCGCGCGGTCGCTGTCGCCGGCGATGAACGAGGCCGTTTCGTTGCGGCATCCCGTCAGCAGCAAGGCGAAGCCGGCCAGGGCGATGAGAGTTCGCATTTGCATGTCGTTCACTCCGCTTGAAGTTTCCAGGAGACCGTTTCGCCGGCACGCAGAGGTATCAGGGCGTCGCCTGCGACATAGGGCAGGGCGGCCGGCACCGTCCAGTCTTCGTGCACCAGCGTGATGCGGCCGCGATTGCGCGGCAGGCCGTAGAAGGCCGGGCCGTGGAACGCGGCGAAAGCCTCCAGCCTGTCGAGTGCGCCCGCGGCGGCGAAGGCCTCGGCATACAGCTCGATGCCGGCATGCGCGGTGTAGCATCCGGCGCAGCCGCAGGCCGCCTCCTTCGTCTTTTGCGCATGGGGTGCCGAATCGGTGCCGAGGAAGAATTTCGGATTGCCCGAGACGGCCGCCGCCAGCAGGGCCTGGCGATGCAACTCGCGCTTCAGCACCGGCAGGCAGTAGTGGTGCGGACGGATGCCGCCGGCGAACAGCGCGTTGCGGTTGAGCAGCAGGTGGTGGGCGGTGAGCGTCGCCGCCACGTTGGCGCCGGACTCGCGCACGAAATCGGCGCCGTCGCGCGTGGTGACGTGTTCCAGCACCACTTTTAGGCCGGGAAAATCCTTGAGCAAGGGCGCCAGCACGCGCTCGACGAAGACCGCCTCGCGGTCGAAAACGTCGACGCTGGGATCGGTGACCTCGCCATGCACCAGCAGCGGCAGGCCCAGGGCCTCCATGCGCGCCAGCGTGGCGCGGCAGCGCGCGAGGTCGGCGACGCCGGCGTCGGAATTGGTGGTGGCGCCGGCCGGATAGAGCTTGACGGCATGGACGATGCCGCTGGCTTTCGCGGCGTCGATCTCGCGCGGCGCCATGTTGTCGGTGAGGTAGAGCGTCATCAGCGGCTCGAAGTCGCTGCCCGGCGGCAGGGCTTCGAGGATGCGGCCGCGGTAGGCGGCGGCTTGCGCCACCGTCGTCAGCGGCGGCTTCAGGTTGGGCATGACGATGGCGCGGCCGAAGCGGCGCGCCGTGTCGGGCAGCACCGCCGCCAGCGCGGCGCCGTCGCGCAGATGGAGATGCCAGTCGTCGGGGCGGGTGAGGGTCAAGCTCTGCATGGGGAAATTATACGGCCTTGAGTTCCAGTGCCCGTTGGTAGAGCTCGTTCTTCGACGCGCCGGCGATCGCCGCGGCGAGCTTGGCCGCCTGCTTCACCGGCAGTTCGGCGAGCAGCAGCGCCAGCACGCGCTCGGCCTCGGCGTCGATGCCGAGCCGCGGCGGCGGGCCGGACACGATGAGCACGAATTCGCCGCGTGCGCGGTTGGCATCGGCGGCGAACCAGGCCGGCGCATCCGCCAGCGGCATGGCCGCGATCTCTTCGAAGAGCTTGGTCAGCTCGCGCGCGACGACCAGGGTGCGCTGCGGTTCAAGCGCGGCGACGAGATCGGCGACGGTTTCCGCGACGCGATGCGGCGCCTCGTAGAACACCAGGGCGCCGGGCACGGCGGCGAGGCGCGCGATGTCGGCGCGCCGCGCCGCGGCCTTGGTCGGCAGGAAGCCGGCGAAGAGAAAACGCGCGTCGGGCAGGCCGGCCGCCGAGAGCGCCGCGATCGCCGCATTGGGGCCCGGCAGCGGCACCACGCGGTGGCCGGCGGCGCGCACCGCGGCAATGGCGCGCGCGCCGGGATCGGAGATGCCCGGCGTGCCGGCGTCGGATACCAGCGCGACGCGCTTGCCGGCGCCGAGGGCGGCGACGAGTTTTTCCGCCGCCGCGTTCTCGTTGTGCTCGTGCAAGGGCAGCAGCGGGGCGCGGATGCCGTGGCGGTCGAGCAGGTGGCGCGAGTGGCGCGTGTCCTCGCAGGCGATCAGGTCGGCGGCGCGCAGCAGCGCGACGGCGCGCAGCGTGATGTCGTCGAGATTGCCGAGCGGGGTCGCCACCACATACAATGCCGACGTCGTATCGTGAGTTTCCATATTCCGGCATTCTTCCAGGCCCATGACGGCGAAGCAAGCAGCAGGTGCGGCGGGCGAGCGCCGCGCCGCCGAATTTCTGGCGGCGCGCGGGTTGCAGGTGCTCGGCCGCAATTTCCGCGTGCGCGGCGGCGAGATCGACCTCGTCTGCCGGGATCGCGGCTGTGTCGTCTTCGTCGAGGTGCGCCTGCGCACCGGCAGCGGCTACGGCGGCGCCGCCGCCAGCATCACCGCCGCCAAGCAGGCGAAAGTGATCCTCGCCGCCCGCCACTGGCTGGCGCGCCACGGCGACGCGCCGTGCCGCTTCGATTGCGTGCTGATCCAGGACGGACGCCTGGAGTGGATCAAAGATGCGTTCAGCGCTGCTTAGCCTGCTGCTCCTGCTGTGCGGCCCTGTCGCGGCCGAATCGATCAAGATCCTGGTGCAAAGCTCGCCCCTGGCCGGCTTCCAGTACTATGCCGGCGCGGAGTTGTGGCAGGACATGCGCGAAGGCGATAAGCTCGTCCTGGTCCGCGAAACCGACAACGCGCAGGATGCCAACGCCGTACGGGTCGAATGGCGCGGGCGCAAGCTCGGCTATCTGCCGCGCGCCGAGAACCGCGGCGTCGCCGCTGAAATGGACCGCGGCACGGCGGTGGCGGCGCGCATCGCGCGCCTGACGCCGCATCGGAACCCGTGGCGGCGCCTGCTGATCGAAGTATTTGTCGTCCTTTAGCCGGCCAATTCCCGCCTTCGTAGCGGCATGACGCCATATAAGCTCGCACAATTGCCGGAGTAGTCTCGATCGATCATGAACATGGAAGAACGTATCCGCAGCCAGTTTGCGGCCAGCATCGAAGCCAAGCAGGCCGCCGCCGCGACGATGGCGGCGCCGATCGCCGCGGCGGTGCAGGCGATGGTGGCCTGCCTGCGCACCGGCGGCAAGATCATGGCCTGCGGCAACGGCGGCTCTGCCGCCGACTCGCAGCATTTCGCCGCCGAACTCGTGAATCGTTTCGAACGCGAGCGCGCGCCGCTGGCCGCGATCGCCCTCACCACCGACACCTCGACCCTGACCTCGATCGGCAACGACTACCGCTACGAGGACGTCTTCGCCAAGCAGGTCCAGGCGCTGGGGCGTCGCGGCGACGTGCTGCTGGCGATCTCCACGTCGGGCAATTCGCCCAACGTCGTCGAGGCGATCGCCGTCGCCCAGGCGCAAGGCGTACGCGTCGTCGCCCTCACCGGCAAGGGCGGCGGCAAGATGGCCGGCCTGCTCGCCGCCGCCGATATCCATCTCTGCGTGCCGGCCAGTCGCACCGCGCGCATCCAGGAGGTGCACCTCCTGACCCTGCACTGCCTTTGCGACGGCATCGATACCCTCATGCTCGGAGACCCCTCATGAAATCAGTCACCCGCGGCTCGCTCGGAAGCTTCGCTCTTGTCGTCGCCCTCTCCGCGCTGGGGCCGGCCCTCACCGGCTGCGTGCCGGTGGCGGCGGTCGGCGTCGGCGCCGGCGCGCTGGTGTTCGCCGACCGGCGTCCGACCGAAACCTACATCGGCGACGAAGCCATCGAGACGCGCGCCGGCAATCGCATCAACGAGAAATACGGCGACAAGGTCCACGCGAACGTCACCAGCTACAACCGCGCCGTGCTGCTGACGGGCGAAGTGCCGACCGAAGCGGTGCGTGCGGACATCGAAAAAATCGCCGGCAGCGTGCCCAACGTCAAGGCCATCACCAACGAATTGCTGGTGGCCGGCCCGAGTTCCTACGCCGCGCGCAGCAACGACGCCTACATCACCTCGAAGGTCAAGGCGCGCTTTCTCGACGCCAACAGTTTCTCCCCGGCCCACGTCAAGGTCGTCACCGAAGCCGGCACCGTCTATCTGCTGGGTCTCGTCACGCGACAGGAGTCCGAAGCGGCGGTCGAACTCGCCCGCACCACGGGCGGTGTGCTCAAGGTCGTGCGCGTCTTCGAGATCATTTCCGCCGACATGGCGAAAAAGCTCGACGCCAGCGTCATGCCGCAGGCGAACGCTCCGGCGGCGAAGCCCTAGCGCGCATGCGCATGAGCGCCCCGCAGGGCCGCCCCAAGGGGCGCCAGTCACCTACCGGAGCCGCGCAGCGGCGAACACCCGTCACCCCCTCCGGGGAGGGGGCTGGGGGGAGGGTACCCCAGTGAGCGCGGTCGCGCCCGCCTTCGAAGCCAAGCTCTGCGCGCCGGCCGCGCTGGCGGCGCGCGTCGCGCAACTGCCGCGGCCGCTGGTCTTCACCAACGGCTGCTTCGACATCCTGCACCGCGGCCACGTCACCTACCTGGCGCAGGCGCGCGCGCTCGGCGCCGGTCTCGTCGTCGCCGTCAATGCCGACGCTTCGGTCCAGCGCCTTGGCAAGGGCGCCGACCGCCCGATCAACGCGCTTGCCGATCGCATGGCCTTGCTGGCGGCGCTCGAATGCGTGACGCTGGTGACCTGGTTCGACGAGGACACGCCGTTGCAGCGTATCCTCGACATCCGGCCCGACGTCCTGGTCAAGGGCGGCGACTGGCCGGTCGACAAGATCGTCGGCTACCGCGAGGTCACGGGCTGGGGCGGCCAGGTGCATTCCATCCCCTTCATTCACCAGAGCTCGACGACGGCGCTGGTGGAAAAAATCAGGAAGCTTTAGTCCGCCGCTCGACCTTGGCGCGGACCATGTCGATGTGGCTGCGCAAGGTGTATAGCATGTCGGCATAAGCGAGAGGCGTCGGCAGACGATTGACGTCCGCTTCGATGGCGTCGAGGCGCGCCAGCCATTCGGCCAGCGTGTGCCGGTCCGGGCTCTCCTCGACTTCGGCCTCCAGGAACTTCAGCTCGCCGTAGCGCCGGAAAATGCGCGAGCGCACGCGCCAGGCGTAGAGCGCCGGCGCCAGCTTGAACAGCGGCACCAGTAGCGCGAAGAAGGGGATCAGCATCACCACCATGCGGTCGAGCAGCGTCGCCGCCCAGAACGGCAGGTAGCGCTGCAGGAAAGGCTTGCCCGACTTGTAGTAGCGCGCGGCCTCCTGCGTCAGCGGAAAGTCCACCGCCACCGCCTTCGGAAACTCCGCCGGCCGCTGGAAAATTCCCGGTGCGCCGTGCACCTCGCTCGCGATCTGGGCCAGCAGATTCACCAGGGCCGGATGGGTATCCTCGCGCACCAATAGCGTCGCCATCGCCGCCACCAGCGTGACGTCGTGGCTGGGAACGTTGCGCTCCAGATCGACGGCGCCCTGGGGCAGCGTCAACTTGGAGAGGTAGGGGAAGCGCCGCGTATAGGCCTCGGCATGGGTCAGGCTCATCAGGCGCACGCCGGGCGTATAGAGCAGCGTCCACACCGTCGCCGACTGCGTCGGACCGACGACGAATGCGGCGTCGATCCGCTTCGCGGCGAATGCCTCCACCAGGCCGAGCCCGCCCAGGTCGCGCAGCTTCGTGTTCTCGTGCGTCAGGCCGTTGGCCTGGAGCATTTCCAGCGCCAGTTGGCGGGTGCCGCTGCCGGCGCCGCCGACGGCGATGCGCTTGCCCTTGAGCTGGCCGATGCGGTCGAGGCCCGGCCCCAGCTCCGCGCGGTAGAACACCCAGAGCGGTTCGTAATAGAGGCCGCCGAGCGACAGCAGCGCATCGTCGCCGCTCGGCTGCGCTAGGCCGCCCTGATAGAACGCGGCGTCGAGCGCGACGCCGTCGTCGCGCAGGTGGCGCAGATTTTCGAGCGCGCCGGCCGACGGCTTTTCGACGATGCGGATGTCGTAGGCGGCGAGCGCCTCGCGGTAGGCGGCGGCGAAGCTCTGGTAGGCGCCGCCTTCGCCGCCCGACGCCAGGATCAGGGTCTGCGGCGGCGCCGGCTGGATGAAGCGCGAGGCGAACCAGAAGCCCGCCAGCAGCAAGGCCAGCAGCGGCAGCACGACCGCCGCGAGGTCGCGCGGCGAAAGTGCGCCGAGGCGGCGCATCAGGGTCTTGCCCACGCCTTGAAGCGCCGCTGACTCCGCTCGACTAGAACGGGATGTCGTCGTCGAAGTCGTTGAAGTTGCCGCCGGCTGCCGGTGCCGCCGCGGCCGGTTTGCGCTGTTCCTGGCCGCCGCGACCGCCGCTGCTTTCGCGTTGCGGCGCGTCGCCGCCCATGCCCTGGCGCGAGCCGAGCATCTGCATGCGGTCGCCGCGGATTTCCGTCGCGTACTTCTCGACGCCGTCCTTGTCCTGGTACTTGCGCGTTCTGATCGAGCCTTCGACGTAGATCTGGCTGCCCTTCTTCAGGTATTGGCCGCACACCTCGGCCTGACGGCCGAAGAAGGAGACGCGGTGCCACTCGGTCTGCTCCTGCTTGTTGCCTTCCTTGTCCTTCCAGGTATCCGTCGTCGCCAGCCGCAGGTTCACCACCGCCTCGCCACTCGGCAAGTACCGCATCTCCGGGTCAGCGCCCAGGTTGCCGACCAGAATCACCTTGTTCACCGAAGCCATGTTCTACCTCCTAAGTTGATTTAGGCCGGGCCGGCGGCACCATCGATGCCGCCAGGACCAGCCAGACCGTGCCGAGTATGGCGCAAAAACCATGCACCGCCGCGGCGCCGAAGTGCTTGAGCAGCCATCCGCCGAGAACGCCGCCGAGCGCGAGACCGATCGACTGCGTCGTATTGTAGATCCCCATCGCCGCGCCTTTCGCCGCCGCCGGCGCCACCCGCGAGATCAGCGAGGGCTGCACCGCCTCCATGACGTTGAAGCCGACGAAGAATAGCATCAATAGCAGGCCAATGGCATATTGGTCGACGGCCAGCGCCAAGCCGCCCTGGACCACGACGAGCAGCAGCACCGCGGCCAGGAACACCGTCTTCATGCGGTTGTAGCGCTCGGCGACGATGATCGCCGGCACCATGACGGCGAAGGAGGCGAGCACCGCCGGCAGATAGATCTTCCAGTGCTCGGCCAGCGGCAGGCCGGCGGCGACCAGGATCGGCGGCACGACGACCCACAGTGCCGTCTGCATCAGGTGCAGGGCGAGCACGCCGAAGTTGAGCCGGGTGAGCTGGCCGTGGAGCAGGACGCGGGAAAACGGCGGCGGCACGGCGGCCGGCGGCGGCGGTGCCGCCGGCACGGCCTTCGCCAGCAGCAGGATCGCGGCCAGCGCCAGGACGCCGGTGAGCTCGAAAATGCCGGTCATGCCGATCCAGGCGTAGAGCAGCGGCGCGCCGACCAGAGAGAGGGCGAACATCAGCCCGATCGACGAGCCGATCAGCGCCATGATCTTGGTGCGGTGCTGTTCGCGCGTCAGGTCCGCCGCCAGGGCGGAAACGGCGGCCGAGATCGCGCCGGCGCCCTGGATCACGCGGCCGGCGATCACCCAGTAGATGTCGGGCGCAGCGGCGGCGAGAAAACTGCCGGCGGCGAAAATCAGCAGCCCGGCCAGGATCACCGGCTTGCGGCCGAGGCGATCGGAGGCGATGCCGAAGGGAATCTGGAACAGGGCCTGGGTGGCGCCGTAGGCGCCGAGGGCGATGCCGACCAGCGCCGCATCCGAGCCGCCCGGCAGCGTTTGCGCGAACACGGCGAAGACGGGCAGGATCAGGAACAGGCCCAGCATGCGCAGGCCGAAAATGGCCGCGAGGCTGATTCCGGCGCGCTTTTCGTCGCGAGTCATCGGATCGTTGCTGGGGGAGAGCATTGTGGAGGTGGCGCCGAAAAGCGGGGCCGCGTATATTAGCAGGTTGCCTATCCCGAACCTCCCCAGCATGATGGATAAAACCAAGCGAAGCGGCGCGCCGGCGCGCGTCGGCGAGCGTCAAGCCGAAACCAAAATCAAGATCCGCGGCGCACGGACGCACAACCTCAAGAACATCAACCTCGACCTGCCGCGCAACAAGCTGACGGTCATCACCGGCCTGTCCGGTTCCGGCAAGAGTTCGCTGGCTTTCGACACGCTCTATGCCGAGGGCCAGCGCCGCTACGTCGAATCGCTCTCGGCCTATGCGCGCCAGTTCCTGCAACTGATGGAAAAGCCCGACGTCGACCTGATCGAGGGCCTCTCTCCCGCCATTTCCATCGAGCAGAAGGCGACCAGCCACAACCCGCGCTCCACCGTCGGCACCGTCACCGAAATCCACGACTACCTGCGCCTGCTCTATGCGCGCGCCGGCACGCCGCACTGCCCCGAGCACGGCGATCCGCTCGAAGCGATGAGCGTGTCGCAGATGGTGGATCACGTACTGGCGCTGCCCGAGGACACCAAGCTGATGATCCTGGCGCCGGTGGTCGCCAACCGCAAGGGCGAGCAGGCCGACCTGTTCGGCGAACTGCGCGCCCAGGGCTTTGTGCGCCTGCGCGTGGACGGCAAGGTCTACGACATCGACGCCCTGCCCAAGCTGGCCAAGACCACCAAGCACAGCATCGACGTCGTCGTCGACCGCCTCAAGCTGCGCCCCGACATGCGCAGCCGCCTTGCCGAATCCTTCGAAACGGCGCTAATGCACGCCGAGGGCCGCGCCGTCGCCGTCGAAATGGACAGCGGCGTCGAGTACCTGTTCTCGGCCAAGTTCGCCTGCCCGCACTGCGGCTATGCGCTGCAGGAGCTGGAACCGCGCCTGTTCTCCTTCAACAACCCGATGGGCGCCTGCCAGCAGTGCGACGGCCTCGGCCAGATCCAGTTCTTCGACCCGGCGCGCATCGTCGCCTATCCGCACCTGTCGCTCGCCGCCGGCGCCATCAAGGGCTGGGACAAGCGCAACCAGTTCTATTTCCAGATGCTGGAATCGCTGGCCGCCCACTACGATTTCGACACCACGCGGCCCTTCGAGGACCTGCCCGAGAACGTGCGGAAAATCGTGCTCTACGGTTCGGGCCGCGACCAGATCAAATTTCGCTACCTGAACGAGAAGGGCACGCGCTTCGACCGCAGCCACGGCTTCGAGGGCATCATTCCCAATCTCGAACGCCGCTACCGCGAGACCGACTCGCTGATGGTGCGCGAGGAACTGTCGAAGTACCTGAACGCCAAGCCCTGTCCCGAGTGCGTCGGCACGCGCTTGCGCAAGGAAGCGCGCTTCGTCTACATCGGCGGCAAGCCGCTGCCGGAAATCAGCGGCCTGTCGCTGATCGCCTGCCGCGACTTCTTCAATCTGCTGCAGCTTGCCGGCCAGAAGGCGCAAGTGGCGGAGAAGATCGTCAAGGAAATCACCTCGCGCCTGACCTTCCTCATCAACGTCGGCCTCGATTATCTCTCGCTCGACCGTTCGGCGGAGACGCTCTCCGGCGGCGAAGCGCAGCGCATCCGCCTCGCCAGCCAGATCGGCTCCGGGCTCACCGGCGTCATGTACGTGCTCGACGAGCCTTCGATCGGCCTGCACCAGCGCGACAACGCCCGTCTCCTGGAGACGCTCGCCAATCTGCGCGA
>JACRPB010000167.1 GCA_016214175.1 Rhodocyclales bacterium | reverse complement strand
GGCGTCGCGGGTAGAAGCATCTTCGTTCCCCTCGCTGCGTCAGACCTTCGGAGCGGCGGATTACGTCGACGGATATACAATCTTTGACGTTGGCGGGAACCGTTACCGTATCGCCGCAGTCATTCACTACGACAAACAGCGGCTTTACCTCAGGCAAGTGATGACGCACGCCGAGTACGACCGCAACGCATGGAGGAAGTAATGAACGCCGTAATCGATTTGCACCGTGTTGTTCCAGCCTGGCAGGCGCTCCAGTCCGCCCTGCCGCTTGCGCATATCGAAACGGAGGCGGATTACGCCCACGCGACGGCCTTGCTCAATACGCTGCTCGACGCCGTGCGCGACGACCGCGAACATCCGCTCTATTCGCTGGTGTCCGTCGTCGGGGACTTGATCGAGGCCTACGAGATCGATCACGAGCCGCTGAATTAGCCCGGGTACTTCCACAAAAAAAAGAAAAAAGGGGGCCAGGCTCGATGGCGTCCCGAGGGCGTGCTTTGGAGCCGACAAACCGCTGGGCGCACCGACGGCGATATCGCAAGGTTTTTCGGTTTCATCCCAGTATCTCCAGCAATTCTTCGGGGATGGCCGCGTGACGAAGCAAGGGCAGGCAGATCGCGCCCGTTCTGGCGGGTGCTCTTTGCCCATCATGCCGCTCGCGCCAGCGCCATGCGAATTTCGACGGCATCGAAGGGGACCGTATCGTCTTCATTGCGCTCGACCAGCCCGAGCTCGACGAGACGGCCGATGTCGGCATGGACATTCGAGTAATTGCGCTCGGCCGTCTTCGCCAACGCGTAGATGCTCGCCGGCCCTAGGCCGCGCAGGGTATTGAGCAAGTCGAGGCGGGCCGGCGTCAGTTCGGCAAACAACATGCGTGCCGATGGTCGCCCTTGCCCTGTCAGGCATCCATCTCCGCCAGCATGTTGTTGGTGGCGCGCAGGCGCTCGGCGAAGATCACGGCGATGTTGGCGAGCAGGGCGAAGGCGATGTCGCTCTGCTCGCGCTTCAGGCGCGTCAGCGCGTCGGCGCTCAGGCAGTAGCAGCGCGTCGCCTCCTGCGCGACGACGCCGGCGGAGCGCGGCTGCGGATCGATGAGCGCCATTTCGCCGAACACCGAACCCGCGCTCAGGGATTGCACTTTCAGTTTCCGGTCCGTGCCGGGCAGGTCGAGCACGACGTCCACGCGGCCGGCGGCGAGCAGGAACACGGCGTCGGGGGCGCCGCCCTGGGCGAACACCTGCGCGCCGGGCGCGAAGGCCAGTCGGCTCAGATAGGGGCGCAGGCGGCGCAGCATGCTACGGTCGATGCCGCGCAGCAGCGGCGCCCGCAAGTCGGCGCGCGCCGTGACGGCGGCGTCGCGCGGCAGGGTCTGCGCGAGGTGGGCTTCGCAGGCGGCGACGGCGGCGTCGATGTCGGGGAAGAAGCGCCGGTCGCCGATGGCGTGAATGCTGCCGTAGTGGACCAGCTTGACCCAGAGCCGCCGCGGTTTGAACGAGGGGCGGTTCTTCTGTCGGCTGGCGCGGCGCTCGCGTTCGATGTAGCCGACGGTGAGGAGGCCGCCGCGTTGGGCCAGCGCGTGATGGATGCGTTCGAGTGTGCGCGCGCCCGTGGCGTCGATGTTCTTGACCCGCTTCAGGTCGAGCGCGACATGGGTCACGCCCGTGTCGATCAGGGCCTCGATCTGGCGCTTTAAGTCGGCGGTGGAACCGAAGAACAGTGCGCCTTCGAGTTCGACGATGGCGATCGCGCGCCCGTGCCGCTCGATGAAGTTGCGGCGGATCAGGTCGCCATGGATGCGCGGCAGCAGTGCGGTGGCGCGATAGCAGCGGCGTACCGGCGAGTGCGCCATCTGCACCACGAAGGAGACCAGCGCGACCAGCATGCCGACGGCGACCGCGGTGGCGAGGTTGGCGGCGAGCGTGACCGCCACCACTGCGACGACGATGAGCAGATCGCTGCCGACGGCCCGTGTCGCGCCGTCCTGGTCGAACAGGGCGCGCACGCGTGCCAGGGTCCACTTGTCGAAGAGATCGATGCCCAGCGCCAGCAGTAGGCCGGCCATGACGGCCTGCGACAGCAGCGCCAGCGCCGAACCGAAAGCGACGGTCATGACGAGAGTCAGCAGGGCGATGCCGATCGGCGCGGCGGCGCTGACCATGCCGGCGCGCAGCGTCGCCTGGGTGCGGATCATGGAGCTCGACCCCGGCGCCATCGAAAACAGCGCCGCCGCCAGATTGCCGCCGCCCTCGGCCAGTAATTGCCGGCCGGCGGGCGAGTGGCGCCGGGTCAGTTCGTCGGCCGCCGCCGTCGCGAGCAGGGTATCGAGCGAAGACAGGATCGCCATCGAGACGGCCGGCGGCAGCATCAGGCGCAGCAGTTCGCCGCCGTGGGCGCCGGACAGCAGGTGCGCGACGTCGTCGCCGATGAAGCCGACTTCGAAGCTCGACGGTAGCGGCGGCAGCGTGCCGCCGCAGGCGGCGCCGCAGCCGAGTGCGGCACAGACGTGGTAGATCATGTTGGCGAGCAGGACGGACAACAGCATGACCGGTCCACGTTTGATCACGCGCGGCAGAAACAGCACCAAGGCCGCCGTCGCCGCGGCCAGCAGCAGGGTTGCCGGCCTGATTTCGGACCAGTGCGCGAACAGATCGAGCACGGACGTTTGCCGCGCGACGCCGGTGGCCGCCCAGACCTGGCTGAAGATGATCAACAGTGCCGAACCGTTGATGAAGCCGGCAACCACCGGTAGCGGCACGTAGTGCGCCAGACGCCCGAAACGCAAGGTCGCGAACGCCACTTGCAGCAGGCCGGCGCCGGCGGCGGCGGCACACGCGAGGCCGAAGGCGGCGAGTGCCGGCTCAGCCAGCCCGGCCAGCGCCGGCGCATGCTTGAGGTCGACGATCAGGGCCGCCATGACCAAAACGGTTGCGGCGCGCGGTCCGGTGACGAGAAAGGGACTCCCGCCCAGTAGCACCGCCGCCAGGCCGACCAGCACCGAACCGTAGAGTGCGGCCAGGATGCCGATGCCGCTGTAATCGCCGCCGAGGGCGCTGCCGATGATCAGGCCGTAGGCGAGCGTCTGCGGTATCGAGGTCAGGGTGCCGACAAGTGCGGCAGTGGAGTCGGCCCGCAGATTCTTGTCGAGGGCGGGGTCCAGCAGATTCGGGAACAGTAGGCGCAGCATGGCGCTGGGCGATGCGCAGGCATTCGGAATGCATTCGGGGTCGAGATTGTAAGGGCTAAGGTACCGGCATTGCCGATCTGCAGAACTTGAATCCGCAGCCGCCGGCCCAATATCAGCGTTTATCGATATTCGGAGCCCGTCCATGTCCAGCTCATTGCACGTCGTCTGCCCCCACTGCCATGCCGTCAATCGCCTGCCTGCCGCGCGTCTCGCGGACGGCGGCACTTGCGGCAAATGCCGGGCGCCGCTGTTCGCCGGCCAGCCCGTCGAACTGGACGAGGCGGGATTCGCGAAGCACGTCGGCCGCTCCGATCTGCCGCTGCTGGTCGATTTCTGGGCGCCCTGGTGCGGCCCCTGCCGCACGATGGCGCCGGCGTTCGCTGAGGCCGCGCGCCGCCTGGAGCCGAACTATCGGGTGGTCAAGGTCAATACCGAGGAAGCGCAGGGCCTCGCCGGTCGCCTCGGCATCCGCAGCATTCCGACGCTGGCTCTCTTCCGCGGCGGGCGCGAAGTGGCGCGGCAAGCCGGCGCCATGGATACCGGCGGCATTCTGCGCTGGGTCGAAAACAACAGCTAGACCGGCGCGACGGCACTGGGTTGGCCTGCGCCGTACACGCAGACGCGGTTGCGCCCGGCGCGCTTGGCCTGGTACAGCGCATCGTCCGCCTGACCGAGCAGGGAATCCAGGTTGGCGGCGCTGCCGGCCAGGGTGGTGACGCCGATCGAGAGCGTGAAATGCAGGGGCAGCCCGCGCTCCAGGGCCAGTGCGCTGCGCTCGACGGTCAGGCGCAGGCGCTCGGCGACTTCCAGCGCGCGAACGCCGTCAGTCTGCGGCAGCACGACGGCGAACTCCTCGCCGCCGATGCGCCCGACACAATCGATGTCGCGCAGGGTTTCCCGGCAGACGCCGCCCAGCTTCTGCAGCACGAGATCGCCGGTCTGATGACCATAGGTGTCGTTGACGTGCTTGAAGTGATCGATATCCATCATGAATATCGAGAGCGGTCCGCCATAGCGCAGCGTGCGCGACAACTCCTGTTCGGCCAGCGTCATGAACCAGCGGCGGTTGGCGAGCGCGGTCAGCGCATCGGTGCGTGCCAGTTTTTCCAGTTCCTGCAGTGCCTTCTTGTGCTCGGTGATGTCGCGCGTGACGCCGAGCAGGCCGGTGATCTTGCCGTCGGCATCGCGCATCGGCACCGCGTGCGTATCCAGCCAGCGGTGCCGGCCCTTGAGGCCGACGATCTCGAACTCCAGCGACCCCGCTTCGCCGCGATTGACCTTTTCGTTCAGCGCCATGAATGCCGCCCGATGTTCGGGAACGACGAGGTCGACCACCGCGGCGCCGACAACCTGCGCCTCCGAGTCGGCCTCGATCATGTCGAGGCCGGCACGATTCATTTGCCGCAGCGTGCCGTCGGGCGCCAGCACTTTCACGCATTCGGGTTCCGCGTTGATGATGGCCTTCAGCTTCGCTTCGCTGGCGGCCAGCGCCATTTCGGCTTCCTTGAGCTGCGTGACGTCGGTGACAAGGACGAAGAATCCCTTCGCCGTATCGCCGTCCATGTCCGGAACATATTGGGCCCAGGTATAGCCGGTGCCGCCGTCGGCCTTGATCAGCGTGCGTTCGAAAGTCTGGCGCTCGCCGCGTAGCGCGGCGCGCATGTAGGGCTCGTTCTTGCGGAACAGTTCTTCGCCCATCAGCTCCTGGATGCGCAGGCCGCGCATTTGCTCCGGCGTCTTGCCGAACCACTCCAGATAGGCGGAGTTGGCAAAGCCGCAACGCAGCTCGCGCGTCCAGTAACCGACCATGCCCGGAATGTTGTCGGTCACCATGCGCAGGAATTGCTCGCTGGCTTCGAGTGCCTTGGCCGCTTTTTCTTCCTGCGCAAGAAGCTGCCGCAGCCGGATCTGGTAGCCGTAAAGCCCGATGGTGAAAGCCAGCACGATCACGGCGAACATCGCGGCCTTGATCTCGGCATCGTGCAGCCAGGAAGCGTTGATTTCGCCCAGCAGACGGGAAACCGCAATGCCCAGATGCTTGTTCATTTTCAGCGCCGCCGGCTGCACGTCGCGCTGGGCGATCATGCGCTCCTCGCCCGAGGCCAGCACGGTGCCGGAGAACACCGTCGCCGCCTTTCCGCTCTCCTTGTGCCGCAGATAGAAGGAACCCGGCCGGGCGAGATTCTTGCCGACGAGCGCATCCTGCGAATGGGGCAGGATCAGGAACAAGGTGCCGTCGCCGTGATGCAGCGAGGCCACCATGTCCGGCGCGTAGCGCACCGAGTCGAGCAACGGATCGAAATACTTCGGGTCCAGGGTGGCGGCGACCACCCCGGCGAATTCACCCTGGGCTCCCGGAATCATGCGCGAGACGACGACGGAGAACGCGCCCAGCGAGGTGCGGAACGGCGGGGAGACAAACAGCGTGTCGGCGTTGGGCTGTTGCTGCGGAATCCGGAAATAGTCGCGCTGGCTGAAGTCGGTGCCCGTGTTCAGCAATTCCGGCCGATTGGCGGCGCGTACGCGGCCGCCGGCGTCGAGGACGGTGAGGGTGCGTACGCTGGGCATGGCTTCGGCCAGGATGGCGAGACGGTCGTTGAGCTTCGCGCCGGCCGGTCCGGTGGTCGCTTCCCGACGCAGCGCCACCAAGACCTCGTTGATCGAAACCAGGTTCTGTTCGAGGTTCTCCTGGATGACCCGCGACATGGCCAGCAGGCGGTCCTGTTCGCGCTTCTCGATGCGGCCGCGTTCCTGATGGAGATCGTAGCCCGTGGCGAGTCCCAGGATCGCCACGGCGATGGCAAGGATCAGCCACTGGGCCAGGAATGGATTCCGTCGGCGATACGGCCAGATCATGTGTCAGCGTCAGCGGACCGGCGAACCGAAAGCCTCGGCGCGGATTCCGCTCCTCCCAGGTATGGTTCAACAATGCTACGGGGCCTATTGTCCTCCGATTTGAGCGCTTGGACGGACGGTTTCCAAGGGCAGCGACACCCTGGCCTCCAGGCCGCCGTCCGGATGGTTGCGCAAGCGGAGTTCCGCACCCAGCACGGCGGCCAACTGGCGCGCGATGGCAAGGCCGAGGCCGGTGCCGCCCGTCTCGCGGTTGCGCGACGATTCGATGCGGTAAAAGGGCTCGAAGACCTTGTCCAGTTCGGCCGGGGGGATGCCCGGCCCGTGGTCGCGCACGACAATGGCGATGGCATGGTCGGAGGCTGCCAGGGTCAGCTCGGCGTTGCCGCCGAACTTGAGGGCGTTGTCGATCAGATTGCCGAGCAGCCGGCGCAGGGTGCGCGGCCGCGTGCCGACCGCGCGGCCGCAACGCCCGGCCAGGCTGACCGGCCGGCCGGCGTCGCTGTAGTCGGCGACGAGGCTGGTGGCGAGGGCGTCGAGATCGGTGACGCAGGGCGCCTCCTTGGCCGCGGCGGTGCTGCCGGCATAGGCGAGACCCTCGGCGACCAGCGCCTGCATGGCGGCCAGATCGGCCAGCATTTTCTCGCGCAGACGCTCGTCGTCCATCAACTCGGCGCGCAGGCGCATGCGCGTGAGGGGCGTTTGCAGATCGTGGCTCACCGCCGCAAGGATGCGCGTGCGCTCGGAAAACAGTCCGCGCAGGCGGTCCTGCATGCGGTTGAAGGCGACGGCGGCGCGCCGCACTTCGACGGGCCCCTCCTCGGGCAGGGGCGCGCGATCCAGGTCTTCGCCCAGGGCCTGCGCGGCTTGCGCCAGTCGCGACAAGGGGCGTGTGGCGATGCGCACCGCGAGCCAGGTGAGCAGCACGACGCCGAGGACGAGGGCGGCGATCGACGCCAGTATCCGCGCCGGCGGCGCCTGCGTCCGCGGCGCCAGCGCCTCGACCAGGAAGGGGCTGCCGTCGCCGAGCCGGGTGCCGAGGTAGAGCGTCGGGTGCCGATCGTCGCGGCGCAAGGCCATGCGAATCTCGAATGCGCGTCCGGCCATGCCCTGC
Source organism: Rhodocyclales bacterium (assembly GCA_016214175.1). Taxonomy (GTDB): domain Bacteria; phylum Pseudomonadota; class Gammaproteobacteria; order Burkholderiales; family Rhodocyclaceae; genus Nitricoxidireducens. The sequence continues at coordinate 766 of JACRPB010000167.1, read as the reverse complement.
CGCAGCCGGGTCAGCGCCGGATGATCGAAGTCCTCGGCCAGGGCATGGCCTGCCGGCAGCGGGGCGAGAAGAAAACGGTAGCGCGGCCGTTCCAGGCGGGCGAGCCAGACGGGTCGCTCGGCCGCCGGCAGGGCGTCCATCAGGGCGACCACCGTGACCACGTCCGACGCCAGATTCTCGAACATCGTATTGCGCGCGGCGCGGCCGCGCTCGCCGAGAATGAGCCCCTGACTGACGCCGAGGACGACGGTCAGGCCGACCAGCCAGATCAGCATGAGGCGCCCGAACAGGCTGTGCGGGCGCCGGCAGCGCGGCGCGGCATTGGCGTCCGGCGCCGTCGCATGCCGCTGCCGATTCCGCCGCAACCTCATGACGCCTCGCCGCTGACGCTGACCGCCGCCGCGAGGACGTAGCCTTCGCCGCGCTGGGTCTTGATGATGCGCGGCTCGCGTGCGTCGTCGCGCAGGCACTGGCGCAGGCGGCTGACCAGGAGATCGATGGAACGGTCGAAAGGCTCGGCTTCGCGGCCCTGGGTCAGTTCCAGCAACTGGTCACGGTTCAGCACCCGTTGCGGATGGGCGAGAAAAACCGCCAGCAGGCGGTACTCGGCACCGGAAAGCGAGACGACGACGCCGTCCGGATCGACGAGGTGGCGCGCCGCCGTGTCGAGCCGCCAGCCGGCGAACGCGAGTTGGCGCGCGCGCGGCACGCCGCCATCGTCGAGATTGGGCGGCAAGGCGCGGGTACGGCGCAGCACGGCGCGGAT
>JACRPB010000232.1 GCA_016214175.1 Rhodocyclales bacterium | reverse complement strand
GGCCTTGGCCTGGCGTCCGAGTTTCAACTGCTCGTAGAGCTTGGTGAAAATGATGTACCAACTACCGATGGACATCGCCAGCAGGATGCCGAGGGTGCCCTTGGCGACGAAGTCGCCGCCTTGCCACAGGGCTTCGAGTCCGTAGGGATTGTCGACGGTTTGCGCCGCGACGGGAGCGGCGGCGGCAGCCAGCAAGACGGCGAGAATGGTTCTGGTACGAGGGGTGACGATCATCATGTTCTCCGGGGGGAATGGGGGTGTTCGAAAGCCTAGTTTTCGAGCCTGAAGACGAAGGGAACGTGCACCTTCACCGCACGGCCTTGCCCGACGCAGCGGAACTGGGTCACGGCACTGCTTGCCGCGTTGTTGAATATCTTGTTGCTCGACCTGAGCACCGCGACGTCGGCAACCTCGCCGCTGGGCGTGACGGTGAACTCGATCAGCACTTCGCCGGAAAGTCCCATCCGGTTCGCCTGAGGCGGGTAAGGCGTCCTGCTGCGGACTTCCTGGTGATTAGGGCAGGCCACGCCGACGTTAACCACCGTCGGGCGCGGCGCTTCGACGACCGCGGGCGCTGGCGGCGCCGGCGGCGGCGCTTGTGTCGTCGCGGTGACGGCGGCGAGCGGCGGCGGCGTTGCGACGACGATTTCCGGCGGCGGCGCGAAGGTCGGCGGTGGTGTCGCCGCTTTCGGCGGCGGCAGCGACTTCGGCGGTGGTGGCGGCAACACTTTGACTTCCTCGATGATGCTGACTTCAAGTGGCTTCTTGAAGACCTCGACCACCTTGCGCGCGAGTCCGTTGACCAAGGCGTACACGACGACGACATGGATCAGAATCACCGAGCCGATGCCGACGAAGTGGCGGCGTGGGTCTCTTTGCTGCTGGGCGTAATTCATCGGCGACAAATCCGTTCGGCGAGTTTCCGGGTCAGTCGGCTATCACAGCCGGCTTTGAATCTTCTCGATTCCCGCCAGCGCGCAGGCCTCGTCCTTCTCGCTGCCGCGCGCGCCGCCGACGCCGATGGCGCCGATCACTTCGTTATTGACCTTGAGCAGGACACCGCCGGCACGGGCGTTGTAGTTCGTGTTGGCCGCCAGCTTGTCGGCGAGTTCCTTGTCGGTCTTGGCCTGTTCGCCGAGCTGGCTGGACGCGGTCTTGAACGTCAGCGCCGTCACCGCCTTGTTGGTGCTCGACTGCACGCCGCGCGGCGAAGCGCCGTCGGTTGCCAGCAGCACCTTCAGCACGCCGGCCGAGTCGACGACGCTGACGCCGATTTTCTGTTCCAGCCCCTTGCAGGTGTCGACGGCGACGCGCGCCGCCTCAAGCGCCAGTTCCAGCGCGGGGCCGCGGGCGGCCGGCACCGGAGTGCGCGCGGCAGGCGCGGCGTCGACGGAAGTCTGCGCCGCGGCGATCTGGGGTAGGGAAATGGCGGAGAGAGCGAGCGTGGCGGTGAGTACGATCTGCTTCATGGGGATTCCTTGATGATGTTCAGCGGTTGAGGGGAACGGCGGTTCACAGCTTGGCAATCGAAACCTCGGTCGACTTCACCAGAGCCAGCACTTCCGTTCCGACCTGGAGATCGAGATCTTTCACCGAACGGGTGGTGATGACGGAAGTGACGATGCCGAACGGCGTTTCGACATCGACCTCGGAGACGACCGGCCCGAGGATGATTTCCTTGATGGTTCCCTGGAACTGGTTGCGGGCATTGATTGCGACGACGGACATATGGACTCCTGAAATGATTGCGAAGCGCCGGCCGGCGCGATAGCCAAATCTATCGCGCCATCGCTTCACCGCCAACGAAGATGTCGTTACATGGGTATACGCAAAATGCGTATGTGCTATGGCGGTGCGACCTACCGCTTTAGCAGCTTCCGTACCAAATGCCGCGAACAAGCAAGGTGCTTGCGAAACGGACGTCGATGCCGGATTGACCGGGAGGAAGTTGACTGCCTGGCAACACTTCCACGCCGCGAGTTGTTGCTGCGGCAGCAACCCGGGGTCGTTGCACGAGCGACGTGAGACTGTGCGTGAGCCGGCCGCTTTTTCTTTTACTTCCCTGAGTTACGGTCACTCGCGCGCATCGAGAACCGGCGCCAGCCTGCTTGGCATGATCGGTGCGTAGACCGCCCCATCATCGCTTGCCAACATTGCCTCTCACCTTTCAGGAAGGAATCTTCATGTCCGCAATCCTCGAACTTGCCCAAGGAATCCAGAATTCCGAAATCGGTACGGCGCTTGCCGAATCGACTATTGCATTCCCGATTATCGAAGGCATCCACTTGCTTGGCCTTTCCATTTCGGTCGGGCTGATATTTCTCACCGACCTGCGCCTGATCGGTGTGCTGTTGCGCCGTGTGCCGATCATCGATGTGCTGCATCATCTGCGTCCCTGGGTGCTCAGCGGCTTTGCCGTCACCTTCATCTCCGGCTTCCTGCTGTTCTGGTCGGAGGCTGCCACGGTCATCGTCAGCCCGGCGTTTTCGGTGACGTTTCTGTTCATTCTCCTGGGCGGACTCAATGCGCTGTATTTCGAATTCAAGCTGGCGCGCCTGACCGCCGTCGTCGAAAACCACGAGGTGGTGCCGGTGGGGGTCAAGTACGCGGGGATCGCGTCCATCGGCCTGTGGACTCTGGTCATCATCGCCGGCCGTCTGATTCCCTACCTGCCCTGAAACGCGGCATCCATCGCCCCGACACTATTTGAGGAACCATCATGTCAGCAACGCTAGAAGTATTGAATACGCTCCAGAACAGCTTCATCGGCCAGAGCGTCGCCAAGTCGAACCACCTGGTCGGCGCCACCTTCCAGGTGTTTCACGTCCTCGGTTTCATTGTCCTCCTGGCCTCCGTCGTACTCGTCAATCTGCGCCTGCTCGGTTAAGGACTGCGCGGCCAGACGGCGCCGCAGATCGCCGCGGAAACGAACCGGCTGATCTGGCTCGGCTTCGGCTTCGCCGTGGTCAGCGGTACCGCCATGTTCTTCTCGGCGGTCGAGTTGTACTACTTCAATCCGGCATTCAAGCTCAAGATCGCAGTGCTGCTTGCCGCGGCGGTGTTGCAACTCACCTTGTTCCGCAAGGTGACGGCGACCGACACGCCCAATCCGGCGCTGGTCAAGGTGTCGGTCCTGCTCTCTATTGTTCTTTGGTTCGGCGTTGGCCTCGCCGGTCGTGCCATCGGCTACGTTTGAACAGATACCGTTACGTTATGCGGTATCTTCTTCTTGCGATCATCGTACTGGGCCTCGCCGGTTGCGGCCAACCTTCCGGGCAAGCCTTCTCGTCCTTCAAGCCGACGACTACATTCCAAGACATCATGGTCGCCGTGGTGGACCCGGCGGCCGACCAGATTTGGAATTCAGTGTCAACGGAAATCACCAAGGCGGGAGTGAATGAAAAGCAGCCGCGTACCGACGCGGAATGGCTGGCCGTCAGGCATCAGGCTGTGACGCTGATCGAGGCCGCGAATCTATTGCTGATTGACGGCCGTCAACTGGTGGCTCTCGGCAAGACGCTGGACAACAAGGCCGGCTACCTGAATCCGGAAGACATCCGCAAGTCCATCGACGGCACGCGGCCGGCCTACGTCTTGCGTGTGCATGAGTTTCACG
>JACRPB010000231.1 GCA_016214175.1 Rhodocyclales bacterium | reverse complement strand
GCCACCACCTCGACCCGAGCATCGCCGAGGACATCGCCTTCGCCGAGTCGCGCATCCGCCGCGAGACCATCGCCGCCGAAGACATCCTGCACGACCTTGGCGCCTTCTCGATGATGTCGTCGGACTCGCAGGCCATGGGTCGCGTCGGCGAGGTGATCATCCGCACCTGGCAGACCGCGCACAAGATGAAGGTGCAGCGCGGCGCATTGAAGGAGGACACGGCGCGCAACGACAACCAGCGCGTCAAGCGCTACATCGCCAAGTACACCATCAACGCGGCGCTGACGCACGGCATCGGCCACGTGGTCGGCTCCATCGAAGTCGGCAAGCTCGCCGACCTGGTGCTGTGGAAGCCGGCCTTCTTCGGCGTCAAGCCTTCCTTGATATTGAAGGGCGGCATGATCGCCGCCGCCGCGATGGGCGACCCCAACGCCTCGATCCCGACGCCGCAGCCGGTGCATTACCGGCCGATGTTCGGCGCGTTCGGAGGCGGCCTGAAGACTTCGCTGACCTTCGTCTCGCAGGCGGCGCTAGCCAACCCGGCGGTGCAGTCGCTGAACCTCGCCAAGCCGCTGGAGGCGGTGAAGGCTTGCCGCAAGCTGCGCAAGGCCGACATGGTACACAACGGCGCCACCCCCGTGATCGAGGTCGACACCGAGACCTACGCGGTGCGCGCCGATGGCGAGCTGCTGGTTTGCGAGCCGGCGCAGGTGTTGCCGATGGCGCAGCGCTACTTCCTGTTCTGACCATGCACGTCATCGAAAGAAAAGCCGAACCCGGCGCTACCGCCAAAGCCCATCTGGTGCTGAGCTTCGAGGCGCGCTGCAAGAGCCGGCTGCGCACGCGCCTGCTCACGGGCGAGGAAGTCGGGCTGTTCATGGAGCGCGGCACGGTGCTGCGCGGAGGCGACAAGCTGGCGGCCAACGACGGCACGGTGATCGAAGTCGTCGCCGCGCCCGAGATGCTGATGGAAGCCACGACCAACGATCCGCTGCTGCTGGCCAAGGCCGCCTACCACCTCGGCAACCGCCACGTCGCCGTGCATCTCTTGCCGGGCAAGCTGCGCTTCGGGGCCGACCATGTGCTGGGCGAAATGGTCCGCGGCCTCGGCCTGCCGGTCGCGGAAATTGAAACACCCTTCGAGCCGGAGAGCGGCGCTTACGGCGCCCATCCGCACGGCCACAGCAGCGACGGCGAAGGCCGCGGGCCGCGCATCCACGATCACTTTCAACGATGAGCCTGACGCGCCTGCTGCAACTCGCCAGCCCCGCCCTGCCGGTCGGCGCCTACACCTACTCGCAGGGGCTGGAGTGGGCCGTCGAGGCCGGCACGGTGAAGGACGAAGCGACTGCGCTTACTTGGATCGGAGATCAGCTCGAATGGAACCTCGGCCGCTACGAGGCGCCGCTGCTGGCGCGCATGATGGCGGCCGATGACGCTGCTCTCGCCGAACTCGACGCCCAATGCCTCGCCAGCCGCGAGACCACAGAACTGCGCGCCGAGACTTTGCAGATGGGCCACTCGCTGAAACGGCTGATCGACGACCTGGGCGAAGGTGGCGTGTCGCCACGGCTGACAACGCGCCTGCGGGAGCAGGCAAACGATACTCGCGAAGCCACTCTGGTTGGACGCCCGCAGGGCGGCACTTTTGCGGCGGTATGGAGCGGACTCGCCGCCAAGTGGAACATTGCGCCCGCAGACGCGCTCACCGCCTGGCTCTGGAGCTGGGCCGAGAACCAGACCATGGCGGCGCTGAAAGCCGTGCCGCTCGGCCAGGCGGCCGGCCAGCGCATCCTGCTGGAGATCGGCAGGCGCATTCCCGACGTCGTCGAACGCGCGCTGGCGCTCGACGAAGACAGCACCAGCAACTTCGCGCCAGGCTTCGCCATCGCCTGCGCGCGCCACGAAACCCAATACTCAAGGTTATTCCGCTCATGAGCAAACAAGCATTGAGAGTCGGCATCGGCGGCCCCGTCGGTTCGGGCAAGACCGCGCTGACCCTGGCGCTATGCCGCGCCCTTGAAGCCGTCGACCGCCTCAATGCGCGCTTTCCCGGGCTGGAGATCGTGTTCATCGAAAGCGGCGGCGACAATCTCGCGGCCACCTTCAGCCCCGAGTTGTCCGACCTCACGCTCTATGTCATCGACGTTGCAGCCGGCGACAAGATTCCGCGCAAGGGCGGGCCGGGCATCACCAAGTCCGACCTGCTGGTGATCAACAAGGTCGACCTCGCGCCCATGGTCGGCGCCTCGCTGGACGTGATGGGTCGCGACGCGAAAAGAATGCGCGGCGAGCGCCCCTTCGTCTTCTCGAACATGAAGACCGGACAGGGACTGGACGAAATCGTCGCGTTTATAGAGCAACAGGGTCTGCTCATGCCCTGACCTCCGCCGGCATCAAGCGGCGTCGTGGTCGTGAAGGTCGGCGCCGAAGGCCAGCTTCTTGACGTGGAACAGTTCGTCGCGCGCCGCGGCGGCGGCTTCGAATTCCAGATTCTTGGCGTGTTCCTGCATGGCCTTTTCCAGACGCTTGATTTCCTTCGCCAGCGCCTTTTCGCTCATGGCCTCGTAGCGCGCCGATTCCTGCGCCGCCTTGAGTTCGCGCGTCGCCGTCTCGCTGTCGTAGACGCCGTCGATGATGTCCTTGATGCGCTTCTTGACGCCGACCGGCGTGATGCCGTGCTCGGCGTTGAAGGCCAGTTGCTTGGCGCGGCGGCGCCCGGTTTCGGCCATCGCGCGCTTCATCGAATCGGTGATCTTGTCGGCATAGAGGATGGCCGTGCCGTTGAGGTGGCGCGCGGCGCGGCCCATGGTCTGGATCAGGCTGCGCTCTGACCGCAGGAAGCCTTCCTTGTCGGCGTCGAGGATGGCGACCAGCGAGACCTCGGGGATGTCGAGGCCTTCGCGCAGCAGGTTGATGCCGACCAGGACGTCGAACAAGCCCAGGCGCAGGTCGCGGATGATCTCGACGCGCTCGACGGTATCGATGTCCGAGTGCAGGTAGCGCACCTTGATGCCGTTCTCGCCGAGATAGTCGGTCAGTTGTTCGGAGAGGCGCTTGGTCAGCGTGGTGACCAGCACCCTCTCCTCCTTGGCGACGCGGCGCTTGATTTCGGCCAGCAGGTCGTCGACCTGGGTCGCGGCCGGGCGCACGATCACTTCCGGATCGACGAGGCCGGTCGGCCGCACCACCTGCTCGACGACCTGGCCCTGGTGCTCCCGTTCGTAGTCGGCCGGCGTCGCCGAGACGAAGATGGTCTGCGGCATCAGGCGCTCGAACTCGTCGAACTTGAGCGGCCGATTGTCGAGCGCCGAGGGCAGGCGGAAACCGTAATCGACGAGGTTCTCCTTGCGCGAACGGTCGCCCTTGTACATGCCGCCGGCCTGCGAAATCGCGACATGCGATTCGTCGATGAACATCAAGGAATCGGGCGGCAGGTAGTCGATCAGCGTCGGCGGCGGCTCGCCCTGCTGGCGGCCGGAGAGATGGCGCGAGTAGTTCTCGATGCCCTTGCAGAAGCCCAGTTGTTCGAGCATTTCGAGGTCGAAGCGCGTGCGCTGCTCGATGCGCTGGCACTCGACCAGCTTCTGTTCCTTTTGAAAGAACTCGATGCGCTCGCGCAGCTCGGCCTTGATCTTCTCGATCGCCTGCAAGACCGTGGCGCGCGGCGTGACGTAGTGGCTGGACGGAAAGACCGTGAAGCGGCCGAGCTTCTGCTTGGTGTGGCCGGTAAGCGGATCGAACAGCGTCAGCGACTCGATCTCGTCGTCGAAGAGCGAAATGCGGATCGCGCTCTCGGCGTTCTCCGCCGGAAAGACGTCGATGACGTCGCCGCGCACGCGATACATGCCGCGGCTGAAATCGACCTCGTTGCGCTCGTATTGCATTTCGGTCAGGCGGCGGATGATGTCGCGCTGGCCGATCTTCTCGCCCTGGCGCAGGTGCAGGATCATGCTGTGGTAATCGACAGGGTCGCCGATGCCGTAGATCGCCGACACCGTGCACACGATCACCACGTCGCGCCGTTCGAGCAGGCTCTTGGTCGCCGACAGCCGCATCTGCTCGATGTGCTCGTTGATGCTCGAATCCTTCTCGATGAACAGGTCGCGCGACGGCACGTAGGCCTCGGGCTGATAGTAGTCGTAGTAGGAGACGAAATACTCGACCGCGTTCTCGGGGAAGAACTCGCGGAACTCGGAGTAAAGCTGCGCCGCCAGCGTCTTGTTCGGCGCCAGCACCATCGCCGGCCGCCCGAGGCGGGCGATGACGTGCGCCATGGTGTAGGTCTTGCCCGAGCCGGTGACCCCGAGCAGGGTCTGGTAGGACAGACCGTCGCTCAGTCCCTCGACCAGCAGCCGGATCGCCTCCGGCTGGTCGCCGGCCGGCAGGAAGGGCTGGTGCAGGCGGTAGGGACTGCCCTCGAAGGTGGCGACGCTGTCGGCCGGAAACGGTATGATTTCGCCCATCAGAAATGCTGTCGATTGCCCGATAGAAAACGGCGTGGAAGGGGTGGCGGAGGATCGGGTATTATTGCGCGCTTTTCGGCGCAAAGCTAACCGCCGCCGTACCAACGTATCCATTGGAGTTGCCATGACCGCCTCACTCTTCGCCGCCGTCGAAATGGCGCCGCGCGATCCGATTCTCGGCCTCACCGAAGCCTACAACGCCGACACCAACCCGAAGAAAGTCAATCTCGGCGTCGGCGTCTATTACACCGACGAAGGCAAGGTGCCGCTGCTCGGCGCCGTCAAGGCCGCCGAGAAGGTCCGCCTCGAAGCCGCCCCGGCGCGCGGCTACCAGCCGATCGAAGGTCTCGCCGCCTACAACCAGGCCGTGCAGAATCTGATGTTCGGCAAGGACTCGCAACTGCTCGCCGACGGCCGCGCCGTCACTTTCGAATGTTTGGGCGGCACCGGCGCCCTCAAGGTCGGCGCCGACTATCTGCGCCGCCTGCTGCCCGCCGCCAAGGTCTATATCTCCGATCCGAGCTGGGAGAACCACCGCGCGCTGTTCGAGTCGGCCGGCTTCGCGGTCGAGAACTACCCCTACTACGACGCGGCGACGCGCGGCGTGAACTTCGCCGGCATGAAATCCTTCCTCGACGGCCTGCCCGCCGGCAGCATCGTCGTGTTGCACGCCTGCTGCCACAATCCGACCGGCGCCGATCTCACGGCCGCCCAGTGGCAGGAAGTCGTCGCCGCCGTCACGGAACGCAAGCTCGTCGCCTTCATCGACATGGCCTACCAGGGCTTCGCCGACGGCATCAAGGAAGACGCCGTCGCGCTCGACCTCTTCGCCGCCTCCGGCCTGCAGTTCCTCGTCTCCAGTTCCTTCTCGAAGTCGTTCTCGCTCTACGGCGAGCGCGTCGGCGCGCTGACCATCGTCACCGCCGGCAAGGAGGAATCGGCGCGCGTGCTGTCGCAGGTCAAGCGCGTGGTCCGCACCAACTATTCGAACCCGCCCACCCACGGCGGCGCCGTCGTCGCCGCCGTGCTCGCCAACGCCGAACTGCGCCAGCAATGGGAGGACGAACTCGCCGGCATGCGCAGCCGCATCCGCGCCATGCGTACCGGTCTCGTCGACAAGCTCAAGGCCAAGGGCGTGGCCCAGGACTTCTCGTTCATCGTCAAGCAGCGCGGCATGTTCTCCTATACCGGCCTCACTGCCGCACAGGTCGAGCGCCTGAAGAACGAGTTCGGCATCTACGCCGTCAGCACCGGCCGCATCTGCCTCGCGGCGCTGAACAGCAAGAACCTCGATTACGTCGCCGACGCCATCGCCGCCGTGCTGAAGGACTAAGTTTTGTTGCAGCACGAGAGCGGCGCGGTTATAATTCGCGCCGCTTCAATTCCCCGATAGCTCAGTCGGTAGAGCGCCGGACTGTTAATCCGTAGGTCCCTGGTTCGAGCCCAGGTCGGGGAGCCAAAGTATCTGGTCGTTTGTGTATTTGGCCCAGCCATGGCGGCTGGGCT